>NZ_JANQOP010000251.1 GCF_028285745.1 Acaryochloris sp. IP29b_bin.137
GAATCAAGAAACGTCCTTTAAGAAAAGTACCCGTCAAAAACTAAAACGGGCGAGCATGGATGAAGCGTATATGCTCAAGGTTCTGGGCGCTTCTATTCCATTACAGTCTAGCCTTTCAGAGACGTAATTTTCTTGCGTTTACCCTGGGCAGACCTTCGAGGGGCAAAACTTGAAGGAGCCATCGGTTTGAAATTAGCAAATAATTAGATTTATAAGTTTCCGACAAATAGTTTGCCAGACAGTCCGTTCCACTACTTCCGCTTTCTAAAGGCCCAAGGTGTCTGGTGATTTCCTAGCCAAACACCAACTTTTTTCTGTTTGGCCTGCTGCTCTGCCAGCCGAACGATATCAGCGCTGGGGCAATCTGAAAGATACTTGTGATAGACGTAGGCCATACCATTAGAGACTTGCTGAGATTGCACCAACTGACCATTAACAAATACCTCAGCGACCTGGCGACCGTACCGATCGGTAGAAATAAGATTTAAGGCTACTCGGTTTCCACTGTTAGCGATGAGCTGTTTCAGATGGTCGCCACTGTCCCGGCCTAGCGGCTGCTTAAGTTCTGGTGCATCAATGCAAGCAAATCGAATGCGCTCAGTTCGATTACCCTGACGGACACGAATGGTATCGCCATCATGAACGCTAATCACCGACCAGTCGGCGTCAAATCCGCCAGACTGTTTGGCGGACGATTGGGCAGACGTATTTCGATCCAGATCGATGGCCAAGGATATCTCAGCGTTGAGTTTGTTATCGGTTTGTCCCACCCATCGGATCGATTTGATGGTGCCGCTATAGGGTGCCCGGACAATACCAGCATCGGCGAGTTGACTATCGATATCTTCAAACTTGGACTGATCGGCGTAGGCTTCAGCTGGAAATCCTTTTTGTTGCCCAGCCTGCCGTAGTTCTACATAGGCACACGCTTCTTAATTCTCTCGCTGAACCGTATTGCTAAAGCTCAACTACTGTTTCTGAGCAATCACGCCTACCGTCGCATAGTAAATGGCCCAAGAATTTGAATCTTCTGCAAATCGGCCATAATGATCGATATCCGCCTGGGTGACAGCACCCGTTGCAAGATATTTCTCCGCTAATTGTCTGGTAGACATGTTCATCATGGTCGCAATGCCTGAACCACCCTGAGAAAGGTGAGTATCCACCTCTACAGCGAATGACTGTAAACCATAGGATTGCAATAGAGCAGGCAACTTCGCACCGAGGCCATAATCCATTCCCCGTGCCGTAAACATCTGCTCAATCGCCCGATTCACATTATTCACAGCCTGACAAGCAAAATCCTCGCCTGCAAGCGCCCGAGCAGCCGCAAAATCAGGTTCTTCTAGGACGATCCATCCCCCCGGTTTCACCAACTCCAACAGCTTCGAGAGGACTTTATGCACATCGGGATTATGGATCAAAACATAGCGGGCGTGAACCAAATCAAAGGATTGTTTATCCAAAGGGAGGTGCTGGATATCGCCTTCCACAACCTCAACATTACTGGCCTCAAGGTTAGCCACAAATCGCGTATCTAAATCAACGGCAACGACCTGGCCCTTCTCTCCAACAATGTCTGCCATCCATTGCGTGATTGATCCTGCTCCCGCCCCAACTTCTAAGCATCTCCAGTTTGTGTTTATCCCTGTCGATTTCAGCCGTTGATGACTGGTTGGATCAAAGATCTTTTCAATGACCTGAAGGCGTTCCAGTTCCTGAACATATTGAGTTTCGGTGAAGATGTATTGTGCAGTAGACATTGATACCTCCGTCTTTTCCCATCGTCACCCATCACGCAGATCTTGCGCGCGGCTGCCAATATTGACTCATGTAGCTAGTTGGAAATAGCTGCGATCGCTTTGGGTACTGCTGCGGTTAAAACTTCATGCCCCGTTTCCGTCAGCAGCACATCATCTTCAATCCGAATGCCAATTCCTCGCCATTGCTCGGGGACTTCCGGCTGATCTTCGTCTAGCTGAATGTCTGGACCGATGTAGATTCCGGGTTCTACCGTGACCACATGCCCTGCCTGAAGCGGCTGCCAGGTTTCCTTATCCTTTTTGTAGACCCCGACATCATGGACATCCAGCCCTAGCCAATGGCCTGTGCGGTGCATATAAAAGGGCTTATATTTTTCTTCTTCAATCAGCGTATCGACTTCGCCTTTCAGCAAGCCCAGATCGACTAAGCCTTGCGTCAGTACCTGAACGGCTGTGTCATGGAAGGCATTGTAGGGGTTGCCGGGTTGCACTTGTGCGATCGCAGCTTCCTGGGCAGCCAAGACCAGCTCATATAAGGTCTTTTGCTCAGCCGTAAACGTCCCGCTCACGGGAAACGTGCGGGTAATATCAGCGTTGTAATACTCATAGCTACAGCCCGCATCAATCAGCAGCAAGTCCTGTTCCCGGAGCTGACAGGTATTTTCGGTGTAATGCAAAATGCAGGCATTCACCCCCGCTGCCACAATCGAAGGATAGGCCGGACCCACACCGCCTCGTAGTCTAAAGAGCCGTTCCATCTCAGCCTGGATTTCGTACTCATAGCGACCGGGCTGGGCCATCTCGCGGGCGATATTATGGGCCTCTACCGAAATATCTACGGCCTTCCGCATCAGCTCTAACTCGGCTTCGCTTTTGACCAACCGTTGGGGATGTAAGACCGTAATCGGATCTTCTAAAGCAATGGGGCCAATTCCCTCCTTGGGAATTTTCCTCAGGAGCCGTTGCCAGTGGTCCAGAATCGTTTGATTAAAGGTGCGATCGTGCCCCAAACGATAGTAAATTCGGTCAGCCCCGGCTAAATATTGGGGCAAATGCTCATCGAGTTCCGTAATAGGATAGACTTCATCCGCGCCATAGGTTTCTTTAGCCAAATCCACCCCAACTCGGTACCCTGTCCAGGTTTCCATTAGGGGATCTTTGGGTTGGACAAACAGCACAAACTGATGCTCCTCATGGTGAGGCGCAATCACGGCGACCGCATTGGGTTCGTTAAAGCCCGTCAGGTAGAAAAAGTCACTTTCTTGCCGGAAGTTATATTCCACATCACTATGCATCACCGCCATCGGGGCACTGCGGAAAATTCCGGTCCCCGAGCCAATGGTTTCCATTAGTTTTTGGCGGCGTTGGCGATATTCTGCTTGCATAGGACGTTCAATCAGGGTGACGATCTTCTCTACTTATTGTGCAGCAAATTGCCTGAGAGATCGCTGAGTTCCTGATTGTGGGTGGCCTAGTTTGTGTGATTTAGCGTTAGCGAGTAGTGCAAACCCAACGCGTAATTCTACAGTTAGGACCAAATTGGCTACAAGATTGCAAGGCAAAAGATTCAGCGGTGGATCGATCAACCCCCCAACCTGAACCCGCAGAATTATCTGGGGTCTGTGCTAGCGCTCCACAAGCATTCTTGAACACCACTAAAGACTCACAATCCCCTGTGCCGGAATAATTTTCACAGTACCTTAAGGCCGCATTCTTCGCGGCTTGAGGGGTGGCATAGTCATAGGAATAACCATGGCTTCCTGTTGCTGTAGAGTATGCGATCGCACCGTAGTTATTGCTATTGGCTGAGGCTTGTTGAACAGCGACAAAACTCACTGCAGGCATACTAAAGGCCGTTGCAATGAACAACTGAGTCAGCTTAGAACGAATCATCGATCCCCCAATATTAATCTAAACGAATAAAAACATAAATAAATCGCGCGCCGATTCAATCAACTTCTGACCAACCCGCGATTTTAGCCCATGATTAAATTGGGCTATACCTTCTAGGGTGCCCACTCCAGCGCCATGATCCAAAGTGCAAAGCAGTCCGTCTGCATTTGGGGATGGGCGAGTTGGCGTTTTATAGTGGGCAGGAGAGAATTGATGAGGGCAGAGAGTATAGAGGCACTCTTACCGATGCAGATATTCTCCAGTTTCCAGGGTCGTCAATGGTCAGCAAGAAATGAATCCACTCAGCTTAGGGTTATTTGCAATCTTGGGCATCGCTGCGGGAACCTTAGCCGGACTATTGGGAATCGGGGGCGGCATGTTGATTGTGCCCGGGTTGTTTTACCTCTTTGATTTGATTCAACTCCCTCAAGACACGCTGATGCATATGGCGGCAGGTAGCTCCATGTGCATTATGATTTGTACCGCCGCGTCTTCCACCTGGGCACATCACCGCCAAGATCATATTCAGTGGTCCATATTTCGCACCATTATTGCGGGGATTGCGGTGGGCGTGGTGAGCGGCAATTTGCTCGCCAATCGAATGCCAACCCAAATTCTAGAATTGATTTTTGGCATTTTTCTGCTGGTGGTTTCCACCAAAATATTTTTTGGGAAAAAGTCTGAGGAAGAAGAGCAAACAGTGGGGGCTCCTGGCATCGTGGCGACGAGCGCGGTAGGCATGGTGATTGGCTTCAAGTCAGGAGTTTTGGGGATTGGGGGCGGAGCCCTGAGTGTTCCGTTCTTACTCTATTGCGGCCTCCCCATGAAAAAAGCAAGCGGGACCTCTGCGTCCTTTACCTTACCGATCGCCATTGTGGGGACGCTGTCATTTTTGCTCTTAAGCGGGAATCAAACTTCGATTCCTTGGTCAACGGGATATGTCTATTGGCCTGCTGTGCTGTTGGTCGCCCCATTTACGATGCTAGGGGCACCCTTGGGCGCTAAATTTGCCGGTATCGTTGCTCCTGAAAAGCTGCGAACGATTTTTGCCGGATTATTGCTGGTGATTAGTATGCGGATGTTATCGGGGACAGGCTTGATTACCTGGGATTTTCCGCTGGTTTAGCCTGAAGGCTGAAGCGTTTTTGCACCTAATAAATTCATTGGAACTGACTTAAATTGAAATTTTAGGTAGAAAAAAAAGAGTGAATCGCAGCGATCGCATCGTTCAGCATGTAACCTGCAATTGATACGCTTGTGGATCTTCGCGAGCGCTGCGTAACACCCTTTAAAAGCAATTGGCTGAATAAGACGACTAGATTTAGGACAAACCTAGAACAGCATCAAAGGCAGACACAACCGCGTCATACTCTTTAGCAGCAGTCGTGGAATTACGCTTGGCAGCAGCAGCATCCAGCTTGTTGAGGTGATCGCTTAATAGTTTGATGGTGCGACGGCCACTCTTTTGAGTAGCAGCAGGCAATGAATCACCTAAACGACGAGAGAGGGGGCCAAGCTCACCGAGCGGACCTCGGATAAAGGTGCGAACGTTGTTCCAGTCGCCTTCAGAAACGTAGCCTTCTAACTCAGACAAACGTCCATACAAAGGCTGTAGTCCTTCTGTATATTTAGAGGCTTGAGCAATAACAATACCAGTATCAGACCCAGCTAAAGCAGTAGGGGCAATCGTGCTAAAACTTGTCAAAACAAGGGCGGTGGCGAAAGCAACGGCCAATAGGGATTTACAAAAACGTTTAAAATTTAAGATCATTGATTCACAGTCCTCTGCGCATCAGAAATGGGTTTGCCAAGATTTATTGTCGAATTTTCAGGGGCCTTTGTAAAGCTAATCACCTGTAAAGCCCTGCTTTAGGACTGTTGTTTGTAAAGGTTTGTATTTTTTGGCCCGTCTGCTCTTCTAAATGTCACTCTTCGTAAATTTGTCCATTTCAGCCCCAACCTTAGGGGGTTGACGGCTTGGATTTAGCTTCTAGATCGGCCAGCCGACTTTTCAGCTCTTGGTTCGCTTGTTGGAGTTGCTGCACTTCTTCCTGTAAGGAGGTTAGGGCTTGATTCGATTTCACCTGGGCCTGCACTTTTTTAATCGATTCTTCCGCCATTCGGCGCACCCGACCATCGGGGGTTTGGTTGGCTAAGGTTTTGAGCAGCGCGATCGCTTTGGGCGTTTCCATCTGTCCCAAGGCGGTCGATACAGACACCTGCGTTAAAAAGAAACTTTCGCCTACCAGTACCGATAATCGATCCAAAATACGCTGTAGTTGTTCAGGAGATTGACCCGTGGAAATACTGCCTAAAGCTCGAATGGCAGCGAGCCGCAACGGTTGCGGTGTTCCTGCTTCCGTGTAGGCCAAAATCAAATCGAGGGCGGCGGTGGAGGTTTTCATTTGGCTGAGGGCACCAATCGCACCAGAGCGCACCACTTCATTCCAACCGGCCCGGTCTTTGAGGACAGATTTGAAGAGTTTAATGACTTTGGTCTCTTTGGGCTTGGTGGTGAGGGTAGAGGCTGCGATCGCACCCACGGCTCGTAGCGCACTCGCTTCCACGTAATAACTAGGGTCACCCTTTTCGGCCAGGGGTTTGATGGCTTTGTAGCTCTCATCAGTTTTAAAGGTCGCCATCGCTTCCACCACCGCTCGGCGGACTCTAGCCTCTTTATCCTTAAGGCCAAGCTTAAGGGCGACCAGCACCTGATCAAGCTTGATTTGAGCAAGCTGCTTCGCCACTTCGACCCGTACGCCCCAAAAGCCATCGGTGGTCAATGCTTCGCCTAAACTCTTGACGGCTTCTAACCCGCCTTTTTTTGCCAACGCCTGAGCGGCGTATATCCGAGACAGAGGATCGGGGTCTTGCTTCAGCTGAGCCTTGAGTTCTGGCACTGGATATTCGAGAGTGACCTGCTTGAGATAGTGATTGCCCTGATCAAAGCTGATAAATAAGGGCTTTTCCGGTAGGCCAAAGTAAAAGCTCTGTTCCTGCTCATGGACTCGGACCGTAAAGGTTTGAAACTCTACGGGCTGCTTGCCCCGGTCATAGCCAAAGGCAATGGGCAGGTTCAAGTCAAATAGTCCCTTGGCGCTGTCCTTATCCTTCGGATCGGCCTGGGTCTGGGTCACCGTGACCTTGGCCATCTGATGATCGGTGTCCCAGCTATAAGCCAACTTATATTCGGGATGACCGCCGCGATAGACATACTGATCAAATAAGAAAAGCAGATTGCGACCTGTCGCTTTTTCGATTGCCCGCAGTAAATCGATGGTTTCTACGGTTTGATGGGCATTGTCTTGAACAAAGGTATGGATGGCCCGCCAAAACAACTCATCCCCCAATTCGGCCCGAATCATATGGTAGATACAGGCCCCTTTTTCATAGAGATGACGGTCATATAGCTCAATCGCTTCTCGATAGACGTGGGTGACCACGGGCCGACGATAGCGGGTACTGTCCTCGTTGAAATAGTTGCGTGCTTCTCGCAGCCGATAATAGGCGGCGTCCTCAGCGCCATACTCATGATTGGTCCACATCACCTCGGAGTAAGAAGCCATGCCTTCCTTAATCCAGGCATGGGACCAATGTTTGATCACGACTAAATCACCAAACCATTGGTGGGCCAACTCATGGGCCACCAGCATTTCTGAAAACCGATTATCAATCGCAGCTCGCTCATCTATTAGGCAGCGATCCGTTAATAAGGTGGTGGAAGTATTTTCCATACCCCCAAAGATAAAATCATCGATGCAGACCTGCGCATACTTGGGGTAAGCGTAGGGGTAGCCATAATATTCGCTAAAAAACTCGATCATGCGGGGCGTTTTGCCCATGGTGAGTTGGGCCTGATCTTCCCGCCCTTTCTCCACATAGTAGGTAACGGGTTTGCCTTGCCACTGATCGATAATTTCTGCAAACTGACCCACCGCTAGGGTCATCAGATAAGTAGGATGGACTTCCCGCTGCAGCCAATGATAGATCTTTTGCTTGCCATCGACTTCAGTTTCGATCAGTTCTCCATTGGAGACAGCCATATAGGCTTTGGGCACCCGCACCCGAATTTCTGAGGTGGCGAGCTGGCCGGGGTAATCAAAGCAGGGAAACCAAAACCGGGAGTCTTCATCTTCCCCTTGGGTCCACACCTGGGTGGGTTTATCGGGGTAATGTTCATCGGGCTGGACAAAATAGAGACCGCGTTGGGGTTGGTGAACGGCGTATGCGATCGCAACCGTAAATACTTTCCCAGCCTTCGTCGGTTGCTTCAAGTGGATCTGTAACTGCTCACCGTCATAGTCAAAGAGCTGTTTGGCACGACCCACCTTCACCCCTTCAATCTGTAGATCGACAGCATCCAACACTAGAGTCTCAATCCCGCTGCGGACTGGGTTTAACCGAATCTGGCAGGTCCCATTAAAGGACTGAGCGGCAAGATCCAGAGCTAAGTCCAAAAAGATATGCTCGACTTGACCAGGGCGATCGGGATTGTAGTGAGGCCGTGCCCCTGCCATTTCAAAAGATTTATGCTTCTTGGTTTCAGAATCAAAGAAAAAATGGGACATTACATTACCTTGCTGAAGATAGTGCTAGCTGAAGAGAGTGGTCAGCAATGATGGGCTCTCGATCCAGCGTAGCGCTTTATCCAGAACTTAAGGGTTGAAGGCCTCATAAAAAACGCCTGCAGTGCTACTCATCGGCTGTGGATGATCGACCTTCGGAGGACAAACTAGGGAAAATGGTTCAGCTAGTATCTCTCTGTATCGATTGCCAAAGTCGCATCAGTCCTAAATACTTCCGCATCGAACCCTTCACAACTGGGCATCCTGGGATTAGTGCGTCATTGATTTAAATTGAACTCATTAAATAACCGTTTTCAGTTCCAGACTCTCAATTACTGTCTGGCTTTAGGGGTAGCAACCATACTGGTCAGTTGTCACTCTACTTCACCAACCTTAACGAACTTCATCGAGAGTCCTGCTTTTTCCAAGCCCTCTGTTGCAGCCTCCACTCCTCAAGACCCAGAGTTGGTCCCGGAGCAGTATTTGCAACGGTACCAACATATTGCTGATGCCGATGCATGGCGGCATGAACTTTACGAACAAAAGAATTTCGCCAAAATTGAAACACGAGTCAATGAATATCTACGAGCAGAAAAACAAGATGAGCATAAGTCGAACTTTGTGACACGCCTGTATGGGACTCTTGGCACATTTCCCAATCCCAAAAATGAATATACGCCCCAGGACAAACAAGACTATCTGGCTCAAATAGCCATTTTGCAGGAATGGATGGACGCATACCCTCAATCCCATATTCCTTATGTCATCCGAGGGAAATTGAAGGTCAACTACGCCTGGAAATTCCGAACCGGGCAGGTCGCCCGTAAGGTCACTGAAGAAGGATGGCAGTTATTTCATTACTATCTGCAAGAAGCTGCAGGTGATTTCAGTACTGCTAGTCAGCTCAATCCAAATGATCCTAATATTTGGGATGAACTCCTTCACCTGGCTGCTAGAACCAACCTAGACCCTTATACTCCAGAATATTTCTTTGAACAGGGACTTAGCGTGAATCCTTACCATTCAGCGCTTCACACAACCTATCTGCAAACCCTATATCCTCAATGGGGAGGTAGCCAGAAGGAGATGCTGGCATTTGCTAGAGCGGTGCGAAAGAAGGGAAAGGCCGCCCAAAAGCCAATGCTAGGGAATGTTCTGCTCCTAGCAGCCCGAGAGATAGATCGGGATGATGCGGTTCATCCAATCGCCTGGCCAGAAATACAAACGGTCTATCAAGATATCTTTTCTCAATATCCTGATGCTTTACGCATGCGGTACTACTATGCCCACGATGCAGTCGGGAGAAGAAAATTTGATGAGGCCATCCAACAATTTGAAATCATTGGTGATCGCTGGACCACTAACACCTTGTGGGACGATCTCAATGAATTTCATCGTTCTCGCACTTTTGTTTATCTTGCAAAAGCTGCCCAACTGTATGATCAAGCTGCTCAGCAACATTATCAGGGCAATGAAATTAAAGAGCGCGAGCTAGGGGCTGCATCTGAGGAAATGGTGCTTAAATCTCAAGAGTTATGGCCTCACATCCAAGGCTATCTATTGCTTTGTGTCATTTATGGCAATATCTACAAGGATATCCCTCAAGCTATCAATTTCGCCCATCAAGCTTTGGAGCTAAACCCTACCCCAGCTACACGTGAGTATGCTGAGGGGTTTATCAAGAAAGCCCGAGATGTATTAGCAAGTCAGCGTCAATAAGGTTTGCACTTGATTTTTTCCGGTAAGTCTTCAATAGCTTATTCAGTAAGGACTATAGAATAAACAGAATATCGGGTTGCTGGCTACTTTTATCCCTGCCACACAACAAGCCGAATGGGGTCCGAATAGCAAATACAACGTGGGCAAGATTTCCGCTAAGACTCAGCGGTTGCCAAAAGGGCTTGCAAAATATCGGGGTCGACGGTAATTGGATCGTCTCCCTCCGTCAAGGGCTCATCGCATTCCTCAAACGCCGCTTCATTAATAAGCTCTAATGCGCCATCAAGCAACAGGCCTAACTCTGCAACGATCGAGTCTAAATCCTGTCGTGGCCATGTCAACTGTTGGCCGAGGTGTTGTAATAACCGCGAGTGAGGCTGATCAAGGCCCGCAATTCCTTGTATTACTTCCGGTTCCTCATTCGGAGGATCTTCAATAAACACGTCTGCAAGCAATGCAGAGACGGTTGCAGACTCAGATACTTTGGCATTAATTAAAGCTCGATCTAACTGGAGGGAGCTTGTGGAAGAGGGCACCGGGTTAGCCGCTGTAGGAATCGGTGTTTGAGGAGTTCCCTCTACCGTCATAGCATGGACATGGCTGAAGACCGCTTGGGTTTCCAGTCCCAAAAGCGGATAGAGTTTACTCAGAATAGAAATTTCCTTGGCGTTGATGTCACCATCTACGGCGGCTAAATGGATCAGGAACTTTGCGATCGCAAGTTTTCGTTCTGAAGTCAGTGTCTGTAATTTAGCTTTTAGCCCT
Organism: Acaryochloris sp. IP29b_bin.137; assembly: GCF_028285745.1. GTDB lineage: Bacteria > Cyanobacteriota > Cyanobacteriia > Thermosynechococcales > Thermosynechococcaceae > Acaryochloris. The sequence goes on from NZ_JANQOP010000251.1 coordinate 10,706, forward strand.
CGCAACGACAGCTTATCCGCCAGCAAACCTTGCAAATGAGCATTTAGCCTAACTCGTTCACCATTGTGGAGGTGGGGCGTTGAGGCTAAATAGTTTTGCAAGCGCTGGGACTCTGCCACCGTCACTTCATCATCGGCAACCACCACCATCACCGCCAGATGGAGTAACAGCGTCGCTAATTGATATTTTTCAGACAGTTCTGAGAGGGGTATGTCCGGTAGGCGGAATAAAACACAGGGTTGGTTGGCCGTAGGGGGCTTACCGCCCAATTGAACATCGGGTTCAATCCCAATTCCTAGACGGGTTAAATAGTCTGATAAAACCGTTGCTTCTGATTTTGTCAGCTTGCCTGTGGGTGAGTCTTGCCACTGCTGCAACAGGTCTTGCCCCATAATAACGGCCATATCTTTTTCAGAGAGCCTGGTTTCCGTCCAGACTTGAAACGTTTGAACCTGTGCAGAGGCAAAGTCTGCCATTAATTCCTGCGGGAGCAATAAGAGCGCACTGTAACTACCTCGCCCCTCTGGATTACGGCCTAGCCAACGACTATAGGGATCAAGGGTTTGCATCCCTGCTTCTAGCAACGGCAGGATACGTCCTAGGATCTCCTCAGAATGGGTAATTTTGGGAAGTTCAGGAATGTCTAGCTTGATTGCTCCTCCAAAAGATACGCTCGTCGGCTGATAGGTAATTGTCTGGGCGGCTAACGTTTGTTCCTGATCCGGCTCTAGCAATAACCCTTCACCAAAAGTCTGATGATACTTGCGATTAAACCAAGCACATAATTCTGGAAAACAGCGTGATGCAGGCGTTCGCAACCTAGTAGGAAAAGCATGCATTGCCCAAGATAAAGCCCAATCTGCTGGCAACGGTGTTTGAGTAGCGGCTAAGGTTCCTAGACCAACCTCTAAACTCAGGGGCATCTCTACAGATTCAAAGGTCCAGGGTGGGTATAAATCCGTGATTTGTTTGGGTCCAAGAAAACGACATATCTCTAAAAATTGCCGGGTCTCTTCCCCAAACGCCGCTTGATCGCCATACAGATTTTGGAGACGTTCTGTCTCTACCATGATGGTATGTAATTCTGCAAGGATAGGCCGTTTCGCCCTTCGTAAATCTCTGAGGACTCGGCGTTCTAGACCATAGAAGAAAAGATACACATACCCAATCGGAATGTGGGGGTCACACCGCCCATCTGCTAGCCATTCTAAGTAGGCGGCTCGGCTGGCAGAAGGAATTTCACTATAGGACGGCCACTCGCTAATCCAATGGCCCTTGCGATCGGGTTTTGCTTCATCGAGTTTGAGTTGCGGTCGAATTAAAGCTGGCTCAGTGCTGACATGGGTGCTAATCCCTTTGAGATGGTCACCGACATAAACGAAGCCAGGTAGGGAGTAACTTCCCACTTGAACCGTTTCACCTCCGGGGACCCAGGTGGCTCGGGATGGAGCAGTAATCTGAATATCGGGTTGTGGAACTTCTCGAACTAAGGGGGCAGGTTCCGCCAATACTGCCGTCGGCCCCGTCGTTGACTGGGCGTCCAGAATGGGTTCAACGGGACTAGCTTGAGGCGATTTAGCAAAATTCTCTGGGGACGCGGATGTTGCTTCTGGGACTGGCGTTAAAGTCTGAGAAGACGAAGAAGGACTCGAACGAGGACGCTTTGGCTCTAGTACTCGCTTTAACCAGTTAACAATCCCCATAATGATCGTGTGTGAACTTCAGCTGGGGTGGATTCCAGCTCCGCTTTAATTTAGCGCCTTCAGGTATAAACTGCCTATATCCGCAACAGAACGGGAACATCCTGGGTATACTGCGGGTAAAGCATACGACGGATCCAGCAATAGGTAAGGGAAAATATTTTGGCTTGGCTCTGGTTAGCACTTGGATTAGCGTTTTGTGTGTTTGAGGTCATTACACCAACCGCTTTGGTTGAACTGATGATGGGTATTAGTGCCTTCATCGTCGCGGCTATTTCTTTGGTGGTGCCTCAGTTTTATCTTCAGGCTTTAATTTGGCTAATCTTGTCAGTTCTGTTAATCGGATTTGTACGCCGATTTGTACCGAAAAGAACCGCTAGAATTTTGCAAGCTGAAGTGGAAGCAGAGACGTTAACCCAAATTCCGGCAGGCCAAACGGGTCGAGTGATCTATGAAGGGAGTTCGTGGCAAGCCCGCTGCGAAGATGAAAACCTCACGATTGAAAGCAAGACCAAAGTGTACGTTGTGGGCCGGAAAGGAACGACCTTATTTGTCATTCCTACCGAATTTGGGGAAGGTCTGACCTTTCATCCAAAATCGTAAAACAATTGAAAACCAATAAAACAACTCATTGGGGGTATGGCTATGGAGCAATTTCTATTTTTCGTTTTTGTCGCATTGGGCGGTTCGGGCGTTGCCAGCTCTGTGCGTATTGTTAATCAGGGGAATGCGGCGCTCGTAGAAAACTTAGGGAGCTATAAGAAAAGGTTGGATCCTGGGCTGAACTTTATTGTGCCCCTACTCGACAAAGTCGTCTATAAAGACACCTTAAGGCTGAAAGTATTAGATATTGACCCTCAATCTTGTATTACGTGTGATAATGTCGCCATTACGGTAGATGCCGTGGTTTATTGGCAAATTATCGATATGGAGAAGGCCTATTACAAGGTTGAGAATCTTTCTTCTGCCATGGTTAATCTTGTCCAAACTCAAATTCGCGCGGAGATGGGGAAACTAGAGCTGGATGAAACCTTTACGGCTCGCACCCAAATCAGCGAAATCTTACTGCAAGAGCTGGATAGTGCAACCGATCCTTGGGGCGTTAAAGTCACACGGGTTGAGTTACGGGATATCACCCCTTCTCAAGCCGTTCAAGATTCGATGGAACTGCAAATGGCTGCCGAACGGAAGAAAAGGGCAGCGATCCTAACGTCTGAAGGGGAACGAGAAGCCGCTGTTAACTCCGCCCGAGGTTCTGCCGAAGCGCAAGTCTTAGCAGCTGAAGCCCGCAAAAAATCGGCTATTTTAGAAGCAGAAGCAGAGCAACAATCCATTGTCTTGCGGGCCCAAGGCGATCGCCAAGATCGTGTCCTCAGAGCCCATGCCACGTCCGAAGCCTTGCAGATTGTCACTCAAGCCCTGAAGCAAGATCCTAAAGCCCAGCAAGCGCTGCAATTTCTGTTGGCCCAGAACTATATGGATATGGGAGCCACGATCGGTGAAAGTGATAGCAGCAAGGTGATGTTTATGGATCCGCGTTCAGTTCCGGCCTCCATCGAAGGAATTCGTTCGATCATTGATGACTCAAGCCATGCTTAAAGTTAGGGTTGGCATTCTCGTCCAAATTGCCTAGGCTGAGGGCAATGCCAACTCCGACTAAATCAACCGATGAAACTGGATCAATTTTTGAAATACCAGGGAATAACCCTGACTGGAGGCCAAGCCAAGTCCCTGATTCAGTCGGGATTGGTTGCGGTCAATGGCGACACTGAAACTCGCCGGGGTCGGCAACTCAAAGTGGGTGATATTGTCACCGTTGAAGACGAGTCTTTTGAAGTGCAGCTAGCGCCAGATGCTACGCCTTAATTCCCTAAATCCGAGGTTGCTGGGTCACTGTAACCGTCTCCGTAAACTGAGAAGGAAGCGGCAATTGACGCATTGAGGAATAATAGGTCGTCACATAAAGCGGCATAGCCAAGGTCAGACATGCGATCGCAGTTCCAGCAATTTTTGATAAAACATCGAAGCTACGTTCAGGGGGTTCGTCAGCCTGATCATGCAATTCCATAGGATTTCTGAAAGAATAAACGAGAATATCTAAACTAGCATTACTAGCCTAGCATTCCCAGCTTAATTCGGTTGTCCGTCAAGAACTGTATTTGACAAAACATAATCATGACTACACCTACTCTCGCCCATAAAAAGATCCTAGTCACTGGTGGTGCAGGTTTCCTGGGCCGCCAAGTCATTGCCCAACTGCAAAAAGCTGGGGCTCAACTCGACAATATTTCCATCCCGCGCTCGTCCACCTGCGATCTGCGTATCTTAAGTGCTTGTCAAGACGTCGTCAAAGACCAAGATATCGTTATTCATTTAGCCGCCCATGTGGGCGGAATTGGATTGAATCAAATCAAGCCAGCAGAGCTGTTCTATGACAACTTAATGATGGGGGCTCAGCTGATTCATGCAGCCTATGAAGTCAAGGTCGAAAAGTTCGTTTGCGTTGGCACAATCTGCGCCTATCCCAAATTTACGCCCGTCCCCTTTCTAGAAGAAGCCTTATGGGACGGCTATCCCGAAGAGACGAATGCCCCCTACGGCGTCGCCAAGAAAGCCTTACTCGTTCAATTACAAGCTTACCGCCAACAGTATGGCTTTAATGGGGTTTATTTGTTGCCTGTAAACTTGTACGGTCCCGAGGACAATTTCAACCCCCAAAGTTCCCATGTCATCCCAGCTCTCATTCGTAAGGTGCACGAAGCCCAACAATCTGGGGCGACCCAAATAGAAGTATGGGGAGATGGGAAGCCCACTCGTGAATTTCTGTACTCTGAAGACGCTGCGCGGGGAATAATAATGGCAATGGAGCATTACAACGAATCTGACCCCATCAACTTGGGGACTGGATCCGAAGTTTCCATTCGCGATCTCGTCACTATCATTTGCCAGTTGATGGACTTTCAAGGTGAAGTGATCTGGTTAACCGATAAGCCAAATGGCCAGCCTCGGCGTTGTTTAGATACAACTAAAGCCAAGGAAAAGTTTGGCTTTACTGCCAACTTTAGTCTAAAGCAGGGATTACAGAACACCATTGATTGGTACCGACAACACCCCGAGTAACGCTAAGCAGAGACACCCTGCCAAGATTGGCAGGGAGGTTTCTGCACGTGAGACGATATCACTTCCCGATATTGGTGAGATATCGCCATCTTTTAATGCTCAAACTCTGACCGAATTCACTCGCGAGCAGCTCATTACGCTTATTCTTCAGCAGCAACAAGAGATAGCGCAGCTCCGAGATGGATTAGGCCATTCTTACTCCCAACTTGAGGGTTCGACGGAAGCATTATCCCGCCCCCTACTCTCCCCAACAAAGCGTGAAACCCACCATCCGTACCTAGAGGTTCAATGCGAATCAGGACGTTATCAAGTAGACCTGGTCGGGAATTTGTATTGGACCATTGGTCGAGGATCAGACAATGCCATTGTTCTGCCAGACCAATGGATGTCTCGTAACCATGCCATGCTGCAGTCCATGGGAACGGGGGAGCTATATCTCATTGATTTAGGCAGTCACAATGGTTCTTTTGTCAATGGTCGCCGAGTCAGTGTCCCCATTTCTTTGAAACATGGAGATAAGCTCACCTTCGGCCAAACAAACGTTGACTTTTACAACCCTGGTGCAGTTCGTCTATCTACGGCGACTCAAGGCTTGCCAGACGCCCCAGTTACAGCTTTGCTGCATGTCCGGCGGTTGATTTCAGTCTTGGTGGTTGATATTCGAAATTTTACGGGCCTGACCCGTAAGTTAGATGAACGTCTGCTCTCCGAAGTGGTGGGAACTTGGTTTCGTAAAGCCGGGGATATTATCCGAGCCCATGGCAGTTGGGTCGATAAGTATATTGGTGATGCCGTTATGGCGGTGTGGATGCATGGCACCCAAGAGGTGAGTCGTCAGGAACTTCAGCAACCCTTCCACGCCTTACATCAGCTCAATGAAATGACCCAAAAGCTCCACTTGGTCTATCCATTACCCTTCCCCTTAAAAATTGGGGCTGGAGTTAATACAGGATATGGCATGGTCGGCAATACGGGTAGTGGGGATCGCCCCGACTATACTGTCTTGGGAGATACCGTTAATGCCGCGTTTCGCTTGGAAACCAGTACCAAACAAATTGGTCTCGATATCGCGGTCGGAGCGACCACCTTTCAACATATGCAAGCGTGGCAGAGCGAGGATTTGCCCTTACGCCAATTTACAGTGCAATTAAAGGGATATGAAAACCCCAAGCCAGCATATGCTTGCTCTTTTCCTGAACTCAAAACATTTTTAGAGACCAACCAGTAGTAATATTGGTGTATTGAAAAGACAAATTTCAGAAAACGATACCCTAACAAAAAATTTTTGTGGGTTGGAGTCTGTAGTTGATGATAGGCTCTACTAAGAGCTGTGTTGAAATCTCTGAGACAGGGAGGTACTTAAGGAAATGCGTTCGTTTGTCCGTCGATTCGGTTTGATTGGTCTAGCTGTGGCCATTGGTCTCAGCTTCTTGGGTTGGTCTCAACCTGTAAATGCGTTGGGTTTACAAACTGGACCGACAGTTGTGCTTGCAGGTGCTTACCGCAACCCGATTGATGCAAAGCTAGAAACTGACTTTGGTCAGAAAATTGATGTCAACAACACCAATGTTCTGGCTTTCATGAAGTATAAGGGTTTATACCCCACTGTTGCTGGTAAAGTAGTCCAAAATGCCCCTTACAGCAGCGTAGAAGAAGTTCTACAAATCGATGGTTTAACTGACCAGCAGAAGAAAGCTTTGCAAGATAACCTTGGCAACTTTACCATTACCGATCCCGATCCTTCTCTGGTGGGTGGTCAGGATCGTTATAATCCTGGAGTTTACAAGCCTTTTCGTTAATTGTTTATTTTCGGTTGCTGATCGGTTGATGCAGGGTCAAACTGCTATCACTATCAGCGCTTAACATTCAGCTCTCTGCCTGAGCCGTTGTTGGATCAACGACTGTTGGGCAGAGAGCATTTTTTCAGAAACGATATTTGTTCTACTCACAACGAGTTATTTTGAACGTTGCCACAAGAGTTGCCTTCCCCTTTCTCGCAAAGATTTGATGTTTTGGTCGTGGGTGGCGGTGCTGCGGGCCTCTACACAGCCTTATCCTTACCCTCCCATTTTCGGGTGGGTTTAATCACCAAAGACACCTTGTCACGCTCCGCGAGTGATTGGGCACAAGGCGGCATTGCCGCTGCTTTTGATGATAACGATTCACCGGAACTCCATGCGCAGGATACCTTGCAGGCAGGGGTAGGCCTCTGTGAGCGCAGTGCAGTCAATTTTCTCGTTCATCAGGCCCCGGCTCAAGTCCAAGCCCTACTTAAGATGGGCATTGCTTTTGACCGTCGCCAAGATCAGCAGCTGGCAATGACCTTAGAGGCCGCCCATTCTCGTCCTCGCGTCCTCCATGCTGCAGATACAACGGGAAGAGCGTTAATTAAGACCTTGACCGCACAGGTGTGGCAGCGGTCAAATATTGAAGTCTTAGCAGATACATTTACGCTAGACCTCTGGCTGCATCCCCAAGCTGATCGCTGTCAAGGGGTCTGCTTGCTGTCTGCCGGTCGAATTTTTTGGGTCGCGGCCCCAGTCGTTATCTTAGCGACGGGCGGAGGGGGGCAGGTTTTCGCTCAAACGACCAATCCTGCCCTCAGCACTGGGGACGGCGTTGCCATGGGCTGGCGGGCTGGGGTCCAACTTCGAGATCTAGAGTTTTTCCAATTTCATCCGACTGCTTTGAAACTATCGGGTGCCCCTAGATTTTTAATTAGTGAAGCGGTCAGGGGGGAAGGGGCACATTTACTCGATAGCACAGGCTATCGGTTTATGTTTGACTATCACCCTCAGGGAGAGTTGGCACCTAGAGATGTCGTCAGTCGCTCAATTTTTACCCATTTACAATCTCAACCAGACGCAGGTGTGGAGCATGTGTTGTTAGATTTGCGCCCGATTCCGCCTGAGCAGATTCAAAGACGATTTCCCAAAATTATTCAAGTCTGCCGGAAGTGGAGAGTGGATGTTTTTCAAGACCCTATTCCTGTATCCCCGGCGGCTCACTACTGGATGGGCGGGATTACAACGGATTTACACAGCCAAACCTCTGTCCCTGGTTTGTATGCAGTGGGTGAGGTCGCCAGTACGGGCGTACATGGCGCCAACCGACTAGCCAGCAATTCCTTACTGGAATGTCTCGTTTTCGCCGCCCAATTTGCGGATCTGCAACTGCCTAATCCCTCGGTAGAACCCCCACCATCGCTGCAGGACATCAATCGCGACTCACGGGACTGGCAGCAGCAAGAATTGGCTTGTGATCAACTGCGGCATCAACTACCGGAGTTACTTTGGAAATGTGCAGGCATCTCTCGCACTGGAGACCAGATGCAAATGGCACTGAATCAAGTCGTCAGTTGGCGACAGGACTTTCTGGAGCTGCCGTTGTCGCAGCATCTGGTGAACCTAAAACCTGGCCAGGGAATGGACTTGGCGAAGGTTGATGTTTCTGATGTTATGGTTCGCAAGTGGGCTGAGACCCAAAATCTACTTGATATTGGTTATTTAATCTTAAAAAGCTCCGAATTCCGTACGGAAAGTCGGGGAGGACACTACCGAGCCGACTTTCCTGACGCTGATCCTGCATGGCAAACCCATACGGTGATAGAAGGGGAAAACTGTATTCAGCGCCCCCTTGACTCATCCGTTAGCTAAACCGCTTGAGCTGAATCCGATACCGTTCTTTTTTGGTGATCTGCACCTCACCTAGTTCTAGACGGCCTTTGCCTCGGATCGTGACGAGGTCGCCGGTTTTGAGGGCATAACTGGCTTGGGAAATTTCTTTCCAATTGACCCGGACGTCTCCGGTGTTGATCAGATTCACCATTTTGTTGCGAGAGAGCCCGAAACCCGCCGATGAGATCGCATCCAGCCTCATAGAGGCCTCTACCGTTGTCATCTCCTTACAGCGGGGTTCTCGTACCTTAAGCTGTTCAAAGGGAATGGGTTCTACTTGCACAGGGACAGTGCGCACTTGGGTGAGGTGGGTTTCTAAAAATGGCACGAGTTGCGGGGCTGCGATCGCTTGGGCTCCTCGTTCCCCCAGCACCAAAATATCACCCACCTGATCTCGGACAATCCCCGTTCCTAAAATCGCGCCCAAGAAATCTCGATGGGTCGCTGGATCGAACAGAAAATTACCTGAAATACTGAGGGCCGCAAGCTCAACCTGAGGGCGATCCAGCGGGAGATCAGAGCGTGCGATCGCTAGTCGTTTTCGCTCCGCTTGCGGATATCCCCCCCAAGCCAGGACAGATAATTCCGTCAAGGAACCCAGAAGGTGTTCAGCTTCCGCTAATTCTGGCGGTGAGAGGAAACTAGAAATCACAACCTCCCATGTTTTTAGGGCCTGGGTTGCCTGATCCAGAAGACGAGACATGCAGTCTGTATATTCCGTTCCTTGTAATAATTTTGCTTTGGGTAGCATTCGTAAAAAATTGACTTAGAAATGGAAATGTCAAGAAAAGAACACGGTATTGTTATCCTAACAAGCCTGAACTTTAAGATTCCTCTAAAGGAAACTGCCGAAATCTCGCCAGACCTGCTAAGCTTTGAAAAAATATTTCAAACGTTTAGTTTACAAATAGACCTCATCTCTACCTTGTTGACGGGAGAGAATCGCTAGAATTGCAGAATTACGACACTTTGGGAGTTAGCAAATGCGGCAGGTCAACTTTACTCTGATCTTTGTGATTTGTCTGGCAGTGGTCTTATTTGCCATCGAAAATACTCAGCTAGTCAGTATCAAAGTCGTCAAGGGGGTCCAACTGACAGCTCCTTTATCAATTGAGCTGATCATTACCTTAGGTATTGGCGCTGTCTTGGCTTGGGTGTTTAGTGTGTGGACAACAGTGCAAGAACTTTTTGTCACCCGCCAAGCTTTACAGGCGAGAGAGGTAGAAATTGAATCCTTACAAACAGACCTCGAGCGCTATAAAGCTGAACTGGAAGAACAACGTTTACTCCTGCCAAGCCAGTCAACCAGAGTTCCCTCGACCGATTCCGTAGCAGTCCTATCTGAACCACAAATCGCCTCTGTGGTCACCCCTTCAGCCCCTCAGACTGCTGTGATTACCCCCCCGCCATCCGATCTCGTTACAGACTAAATCACCGATGAGCCATTCCTTCGCCCATAACGCCATTTCCATGTTGATCGATCTCGCCCAACGGGGTGAAATTGATCCGTGGGATGTGCAGGTGATCGATGTCTTTGATCGATTCTTGAGTCAGCTGTCCTACCAAGACTCGCAGGAACTGTCAGATTCAGGGCAAGCCTTTCTCTATGCCTCGATGTTGGTGTTGCTCAAGGCTGAAACCCTAGGTGACTTGATTGAAGAGCCCGAAGAACCCGACGAGATGGAGCTGTTTTTGTTTGACAATTCACAAGCTGAGGGAAATGGACTGCCCTCTCCTTTGGAGGGATGCTTGCTGCGTCGTCCAGTCGCTCGCCCACCCCAGCGACGGCGGGTAACCCTGACGGAGCTGATTAACCAACTAGAACTTATGGCGGTGGCGGTTGAGCGCCAAGCCCAGCGGCCTCGGGTACGCAAGGTGCGGCGAGTGTCTAAGGCGAAGTCCATGAAAGCCATTTCCCAACTTGCGCACCAAGAAAATTTATCTGAAGTTGCAGAACAGCTAGAAGAAATTTTTGCTCGCTTAGATCCCCATCAAGATTGGCTAGATTTTGAAGAGCTACTGTCCTTTATGAATGATCGGGTTGGCGTATTCTGGGCATTGCTCTTGCTTTGCGCTCAATCCAAAGTAGAGTTAGAACAAAATGAATTCTATGTGGATCTGAGGCTCAAACCCTTAAAGTCTTCGCCTGCTCCGGTAGAACTCTTGCCTAATCTCAAGTCTGCTGCTTCTTGAAGTACAAACCCATTGGCAAGCACTCTTGTCATAAGCCATAAACCGCTTATGGATGTTAAAGATTTAGCAATTTGGCTCATCGCTTTCGCCATCATTATCCATACCTTTGAAGAAGGTTGGCTACCCGAATACCAAAAGGCAACCTCGAAGCTACAAGTAGTGCAATCGACTCGCTTTTTTATTCTGGAAAATTTCATTATCTTTGTCTTCGTTGTGGGCTTAGCCATTGTCGGCTGGCGATGGCCAATTCTGAGCGGTATCTTGCCTGCCATAGGGTTGACCCATCCATTCCTAGATCATGTGGGATTGAGTTGGAAAAACCATAAGCTGCGACCTGGGATTTGGACAGGACTGTTCCTGATGGTACCTTTTAGCATCTGGGCCTACAGTCTAGCCAACACCCATCACCTCTTCAAGTTATATGAGTTAGTCATTAGCGGGGCAATCGGATTATTGATCTCGATAGGGTTGTATTGGATGGTTGTGCAAGAGATGAACCGTCTATCAAAGTGATCCATCTCTATTCATCGGCGGTACCCAATAACGGCAAATACATCAAGCTTCCACCTCCTGCTCCTGCCAAGCACATCTGAGTAGAACGGTAGAGCGTTCAGCAGTGCCTATCTTTAGCTGATCAATAGCCTCTATTTCTTGAGGGCTTGTAAATCTAGCGCCAAAAAGCGGTCTAGGGGACGGTACATCCAATACATTGAGCTGGTGGCATCTAGGCTTGTTTTTTGAAAGCCCAACATCGCCCCCATTTTCTCGTAGATGGGGTGAATAACTAAAGTGTGTAAATCACAGAGATTGGGAAAATCCTGCTGCATCCGCCGCAACGTTTCCTGCGTATCCAGTAGCAACGGAACTTGATATACGTCCCAGTAGAGGGGATCAATCATCCAACTCCGCACGTAAACCGACACACAGTTTGGATCACCTGGTGTTGCCATTTGAAATGGATCCACCTCCGTCAAGGTACTCAAATGCAGACCCTTACTCGGTGCCGAGAAGAAATTTACGTCGGAGCCACTGTCCGTCGGATAGAGCAAATAAAAGCCTACAGGATTCAGGGTAGTGACCTGTCGCAACACTCTCATCCCTGAGCCATACTGCCTAGCCCACTGCCGGAGTTTTAACGTAATGCAGTGCGGAGCCGTCTCAGAATTTTGGTTCATCCAGTTATAGTTGCGGGCTAACAAGTTAGCCACTGGAATAGCGTCGCAGCGAGGGTCAAAGTCATCGGTTTTTAACTCTACCATCTCCTCAGAGGCGTCCCACCCTTCCGGCATCGGCTGAATTTCGATCCAGGTGGTATTGCCGTCAAACTGCTTCTGGATCAGACCCAGGGCGGCTAGCTTATCTAGCATCATCCCGGCGGCGCGATCGCTGCCTTGATCCTTATCAAAGTAGAACAGATCTGCCGCTTGCCGATGGGTACAGATGACTGTTTGGGTGGGCAAGACCAGGGCCTCAAGGGGAGGCCGCAAACGAGGATTATTGGCTAGCTGCTCTGTTACAAGAGCGTAAATCCATAGACGCACAAAGCTCTCCGCTCGAATCCGAGTTAGCCCGACCCGCTGAATCAATTTCCCCACGGTTTGCTGCTGCCATTCAGGAGGCCACCATTGATCCAGCTCTTCAGTATTCAATTACTTCACCTCACTTCACCCTCTTTCAGTATAGTTCTTGGCCCTGATATTGCTTCAAAGCCTTACGGTGAAATCATTGTGGCCTCACCCGGACAGAAGCCAGAATGCAATTAATCTAATCAAGCCCTTCGGAGGCCATTATGAGCGACAAACAAATCACTACCCCCACGGTTCATACCAGCGCTTGGATTGCCCAAACCTGGATTTCCTTCACTGTTTCCATTGCCGCCACCGCTATTGGCATCGTCTATCTGCCCGTCAACCCTTGGATGAAGGGTTACTTGGGCATGGGAACCTTATTTTCCATCGGCTCCACGATCAGCTTGTCCAAGACCATCCGCGACGTTGAAGAGTCGAAGCGGGTGCTCAGCCGCCTGGATGAAGCCAAGTTAGAAAAACTGCTAGCCGAACATGACCCTTTCAACTCATGACCCTTTCAACTGAGGACAAAATTATGCATCTGCAAACTAAACAGCTATCACCTCCTAAATTTTGGCTATATATGACAGCGTATATGCTGATCAGTTGTCTAGCTTTTGGGTTCTCTTCCGGTGGCTATTCAGCTCTATTGATCCTTTTTGTAGTAACTCATTTTTATCTCGTCGTCTGGATAATATTAACGATTATCTGCATCAAGGCACAACGGATGAAGTATTCTGCCAGATTGATGTATCCCGTCTTCAGTATTCAAACGCTTGCCATTCTTTTAAGCCCTGAAGATTCTGGATATTACGGCATCACTCAGTGCAGCAAGAACTTTATTCAAAGATTTCTCCAGCCTGAGAATTGCAATGGCTTGTGGTTACATTGGGATACTTATCCATTCATTCTCGGCTTATACGGCTTACTGGTAACCCTTTTTCTGATTGATGTTCTCCGACTGCAATTCCAATCAGCAGCACAATAATGTCCCTAAAGACTTCTTCTGAAGCCACCCAACTCTATCTAGCTCAACGATTTATCAGATCTGTTTTCGTTGAATAGCGGTATATCTACCCACTCAGTGCCAAAAATAATCTCAATCACAAAGTGATGATCCGCCAGCTTTCGAAATATATATCACCCAAACGCTTACAAGGTTTGTGATTGAGTTCGACTGAGATGACAGAGCTGCCAACACCAAAATGAGGGATCACTGGCCCAAAAAACAGGCTTTTCGAGTGTCCCTCGCGACTGAACCTTCTATACAAACCAGGACTTAGATCATGCTTCTGACTCACCCTCTTACGACTTCCCGCAATGCCCTCAGCATTGGTAAAGGTGTTATTTCACTCCTCCGCAATCCCAGCAATACCGAATCGGTCTATGACATTGAAGATGGGCTCTACGGAACCCAAGCTATGCAACTCGCGGTGGACTTTATTAATACCGATGTTGATACTGCTCAGCTGGTGCAAGATCGCTATATTGCCCCTTCACCCAATCTTGAAGCACTGCTGCAGTATCCCCAAGACTCATTGGGCTATTGCTACGCCGCCTCATTGACGGAGGCGGGGTTTGACCCAGAGTTTTACCGTGCGATCTCAGTTCAAGACGATGCCAGCTACATCCTCCTCCGACTCCGCCAAACCCACGATATTTGGCATCTGATTACCGGATTTAGCACCGATGTGGCTGGAGAATTGGGCCTCAAAGCCTTTGAACTTGCCCAAACCCGCCGCCCAATGGCCTTGGTTTTGCTCACCTTTGGCTTACTCAAGGCCCTGTTAAAAACACCTGATACCCTTGCCACTCTGCTGCCAACGATTTCCCAGGGGTACCAGTTGGGACTGCGAACCCAGCCTTTACTGTCCCAAAAGTGGGAAGAGCAATGGGAAAAGCCATTGCAGCAATGGCAGCAAGAGCTGGGTTTCACAAGTTGAGATCTGAGGCAGTCCACCCCCGATCCTGGACTGCCCTTTTCATTCAATCAAGACATAAGGAGCACAAGACGATGAGATATATCGCCCTTGGATTATTAGCCTTTCTAGCATTGATCGTTCTAGCCAGTTATGGCGTGGTGAGCTGGGCTGATATTGCCACCATTCAGTTTGTGGATTGGATAATGGGTCTCGCCATCTTTGGATGGTTAGTCACCATTACCACGGTTCCCTGGAACGTCCATTTCCAAGCCCGAGAAGTGGTGGCAGAGATTAACCTGTCCCTAGAAAAAGGGATTCAAGTTGATTCAGAGCAACGGCAGTATGCCGTGATGGTAGGCCGAAGAAGTTTATGGGTCGCATTAGCATTACATGGCACGTCCGCAGCAGGTCTTTTTGGTCTTGCTTGGTGGCATATTAGCGCTATTGGCTATTTTGGTTCCCTCGCTGCACTCCTGTTAACTGTATTGCGCCCTAGTATTCGCGCCTACTATTTTCTGGCCAAGCGCCTATCAATGATTCAACGCCAATGTAAGTATCCTCGTGAGGATATGCTGGAGTTAAGAGGCCGAGTAGCCATGCAGGAAAAGCTAACGGAGAGCCTGATCCAGCGCTTAAATCTAGAGGATCCAACCTCCTGGATAAGTGGACAACAGCGACAATGGGCGTCTGTTCGTCAAGATCTTAATCGCGTGATGACGGCTCTCGAAACCCTCACAGTAAATAACCAGGTCGAGCATGATCAGATAGTGAAGGATGCGGAGAATGCGATCTCACAGCTTAGCGAAGATGCTCAATTCTTAAATCAAGTGCGTGAGTTGCTCCGCTTTGTTAAAGCCGCTTAGTCCAAACCAACACGCTATCCTAAACACCAATCCCCTAACAATCACAATTTGTTCTTTAGTGTCATCATCCCCACCTACAATCGGCTGCCGATTTTGCAAAAATGCTTGGCAGCACTCTTTTCTCAGGACCTAATATCCCCACATATCTACGAAGTCATCGTGGTGGATGATGGCTCTACGGACGATACGATGCCCTGGTTACGAACTCAGTCAGTTCCTTATCTACGCCATAGCAACCAAGCCCACCAAGGTCCGGCGACAGCCCGCAATCTCGGTCTCCAAATGGCTCAAGGCGATACCATCGTCTTTATCGATAGCGATTTAGTCGTCACAGCCCAATTCCTCCAAGCCCATGCCCAAGCACTCCAACAAGCCCAGCAGCGGTTAAAGCATGATCGCTTATTTACCTATGGCCGCGTGATTCAAACCCATAACTTTGCCGATCCAACCTCTGAACCCTATAAACTTTCAGACTATTCAGCCGCCTATTTCGCCACTGGAAATGTCGCCATTTCCCGTCGTTGGCTAGAGAAGGCTGGCGGATTTGACCCCAGTTTTCAGCAATATGGCTGGGAAGATTTAGAGTTAGGCGTAAGACTTCAACAGCTCGGCCTCAAGCTGATCAAGGCGCCGAACGCCATCGGCTATCACTGGCATCCCCCCTTTAGCCTGGATCAACTGCCCCACTTGATTCAACAGGAACAGCAACGAGGGCGAACGGGCGCTCAATTTTATCTCAAGCACCCTACGGTTAAAGTCAAAATGATGGTTCAACTGACGATTTGGCATTGGAGCCTCTGGGGACTGCTCACCCTCAATGGCAGGTTAAACGAACGGTCACTATTGCCTTTGCTGCGTTTTTGGGTGGACCATAATCGTCCACCCGTTGCCTTGGCAATTTCTCGCATCTTCCTCAACTGGTATCAGGTGCAAAGCACGCGCAGCGCCTTTACCCAGCTTATGCAAACAGGGGCTAGCCCCCATGACTGATTTCAACTGTAGGACTAAACAAGAGCGAGCACCAAGGAGTGGCTTGCCGTGATCAGAACAATTTGCGAGAGACAGATTTACGAGAAGCGGACCTTACCGGGGCTGACTTAATCAGACGCACAAGTCAAAATCCAGGCCCTAGAAGAGGCCATTTTAAACAAAACGGTCTTCCCCGGTGGACGCATCGTCAGTCAGGAACAAGCCTAGGGGGTGTGGGTTAGGACGCTGGCAAAAGGTGCATTCGCTGCTCCCTTAGCAAAAAACCAGGAAGCTTCTACCGCAGAAAGCTATCCACCAGCCACAGCATCACAAAGATCACACAACTCAAAATGGCTTGCGGCTGAACCGGATCGGTTTGTAAGCCTGTTTGCAAGAGGGCAGAGCCGATCAGGGCACCTAAGCCAATCGCAACTAAGGTTAACAGTAATGCGCGTCCTAATTTTTGTTCTTTTCGGTTGAGCCAGTAAAGACTAAATCCAACACCCAGTGCTAACAGAAAGGCTAATGTATCTACAGTTTGAGACAGGAGGGCAAACCCAGCCAAAGCCGTATAGCAGGCCCCGACAATGACCACTTCCTGCCTCTCTGGCTGATCGATGGATTGCTGGAGCCAGCTGGGAGATGGGTTGATTTGCGGCATACTGAGCTTGGGAGGCTTCTTCTCAGCCAATCGCTCGGCAAAGCGAATACCTTCGGGAACCTTGATTTTTCCTTCTTGCCGCTTCCGCAAGCGGTCCATCAAGACAGAGTCATAGGCCGCTTCCACCATTTGTCGGCATTTCTCATCTTCTTGATTCTTAGCAATGATGCGGTCTCGAGCATTTTGGATATCTTCGAAAGATGCGTTTTCAGCAACTTCCAGGATTTCATAAGGATTTTGCTCGCTCATGCGTTTTTCTTCCATTGCCCTAAACTCTTCTGCCAACTCACATTCTGGGTTAGATTCGGAACGTTCAATGACGCTCTCCCTTTAGAATCTAACAATAAAGATTCACCTTTACACCCTAATATGCATAATTTACTCTTGCACATAACTTTCAGAATCTTTTCTAACTCCAGGGGTGAAAGCTGGCAATTTCATGTTAAAACTTAACATTTTAGGTTAGAACGGGGCTTCATCGATATTGGCTTGTGATTGCAAAAAATCGAGAAATTCCTGCAATTCTTGATCCGTGAGATGCTGGCGGGAACGCTTGTTATAGGTTTGTTGCAAATGCCGCCGTCCCTCGGTGCTTGTCCATCCCAAACGCTTCAATTCAACATCGGTTTGGGCAATAATATCCGACAGATCCAGGGGCGAGTCTAGGGCTGTAACCTCAGGTGAGGAGGCCCGAGAAGACTTACGTTTTGACGTAGCAGGTTTGGTTTTCGGTCGACGGCCCCCATTGCTAGAGCGCCGGGGTGGCGCAGCTTCTTCCACGAAATCAGATACGGGCATTTCTGACATTGGCAAGCTGGGATCATCCCACTCTGCCGCATCAAGGGCCCGATTAGCGATAGTCTGTAGGTCTTCGGATAAGGATGCGGGCTGTAAACGAGCGGGATTCTGATCACCCATCAAGTGAGCTTGAGTTTCAAAGGGAGCAGCATCTATTCCCAAAACCACTAGGGCTCGAGCACGGGCATGGTCTTCTGCTTCCTCCACCGTGGGAGCAGCGGAGAGCCCAGTTGCTAGGATGGTTCCCCCCACCTGAATAAGTGCCCGCACAACATAGTGGTCTGGCTCCGCTTTTAGTAATTCAGAGATAAGACTCCCGGTGGGATATTGAGACCGAAACTGCGAATACATAAACTGCCTTCCAGCAACTCTCTCGATCGAATCGATTGCACGTCAGTCAGCATAGTCCTCCAACGGGCTTATCTAGATGGCTCAGACAAACTGCTAAAGGCGGAATTTCTGTTCAGAGTGTGTTTTGAACTACTAACCAATACTCTGATTTTGCTTAGACTCGTGAGGAAGATGATCCGTTTACAATCCATTGATTATATCTTTCTTGTGGTTAATCGCGAGGGTTCTTTATTGGCCGGTTTCTTCCTACTTTTTGATGAAAAAATCACCCGAATGCTGACCGTCTGAGGGCCATTCCAATCCGCTAAGATTTTCCCCAATTGGGGGTCGATTATTTCCAAGCATCGGATGTTGGTTTAGATAGAATGAGTCGTCTAAATCCATAAAATATAAAGCACAAGATTCCTGAAGAAGTTTTAAACTAGAAGTAATTAAAGAAATGTTAATCCAATCCACTTTACCCCGCGTGACCAAACCCATTAGAAGTCAGTTTGAGCGACAGGTACAAGCTATTCAAGGGGATGTCCTCCGTATGGGAGCTTTGGTTGAACAGTCCTGCCGTTATGCGCATGCAGCGTTGTTCAATCGTGATTTGTCGGTTGTTGATACCCTCTCGCGCCAAGATAAGCAAATCGATCAATTTTATAAGCAAATTGAGGTGCAATGCCTGCAATTGATTGCCCTACAATCCCCAGTTGCAGGTGATTTGAGATTGATTGGTACATTGATGCAGCTGATTCGCGATTTAGAGCGAATCGGAGATTATGCCGAGGACATTGGTGAAGTAGCCGTCAAGCTGTTTCCATATCCGGTTGCATCCTATATGCCTAAAATCGAGCATATGTCGGAACTCTGTCAGAGTATGTTGGCTTTGAGTTTGTCCGCCTTAACTCAACTGGATGCAAAGGTGGGTCTACAGGTCAAAGTGGAGGATGATGCGGTCGATGATTGCTACGAAAACCTATATGGGGTGCTAGCCAGTCAGTCTGCTACTGGTTCTACTGAGCCTTTATTGTTGTCAATGTTAGTGATTCGTTCTTTAGAACGAATGGCGGATCATGCCACTAATATTGGTCAACGGGTCGCGTTTATTGTAACGGGACAACGTTAGTGGCACTCCAAGGTTTTGCTGATGGGATGGGCCCCAGGAAAAAGATTGGCAATCAGCTATTTTGGTTAGAATCAGTTTTAGTTTGACAGTATGACCACTGTGAGAAACGATTAAGAGGTCATACAATACTTATAGGGTGTCCCAGGTTCCCACACTCAAGCATTTGATGCTAACACTGTACTTTCTTTCAGTACCCCTTATCCTTTGGTCTTAGTGCTGCGATCGCAAACCTCTTCTCGAGGTCCATTGAAACCCTCGGCACTTTGCGAACCAGTATCGCCCACCCGCATAAGCTTGATAGTTTATATGCTTATGGGACTGAGCAGCTAAGATCTTGTAGATGGATATGAGTGTGAGTAACCATGACGGTTTGTTTCATGCTTAATCTCAAAGCGCAGGTCATACCAGACATACTGATGTCTCTAACGTTATGACCAGACCCCTGTCGCGAGATGAGCATCGTTACAGAATCGAGCCCTAGCCATCATGAAGGACAAAAAATTGCATGGAATTCTCGATTAGTGCTCTGTTGAACAACTTTGCAGATGATAAATTACTTGCTCCCAAGGCCTTAGAAAAAAAATTAGATTGTCAAGCCTCTGACAATAGTAGACAACTCCAGATTACATTGGATGCTCTGGAGAAAGTCGGTATCCTGACCAAAGAGCGGGGAAAATACAAGCGCCTTTCGGAAGATGGGGTTATAGAAGGAAAGCTGCGATGTTCAAGCAAGGGGTTTTGCTTCGCCATCCAAGATGAAGACGATACCGAAGATATCTACATTCGAGAAAGTCAACTCAATACCGCCTGGAATGGTGACCGGGTGTTAGTCAAGGTGACGAAAGAGGGCCGTCGTCGTCGGAGTCCAGAAGGAGAAGTTCGACTGATCCTCGAGCGTTCAAATCCCTCCGTTATCGCTCGAGTCAAAAAGACAGACGAGAGCGAATTCCGGGCCGTTCCCCTTGATGATCGACTCCTCTTTGAATTGGTTTTGCATCAAGAAGAAGATGGACCTGAACTGGAAGCAGCCATCGATCAGCTCGTTCACGTTGAAATAGTTCGCTACCCCTTAGGTCAACGGTCACCTTTAGGGCGGGTCACACAAGTCCTTGGCAGTGATGCCCAATCGGCAGCAGATACTGAACTGGTCTTTTGCAAATATGATTTGCCTCGCCGCTTCCCCGATCCTGTGATAGAAGCAGCTGAAGCCCTTCCCAAAAAACTACGCAAGACCGATCAAAAGAAACGATTAGCCCTTCAGAAAGTGCCCACCCATACCATTGGCGATGCGGATTCCCATCCCACCCAACTGGACCATGCGTTTTCTGTAGAAAAACTAAAAGGCAATCAGTGGCGGCTGGGAGTGCATGTGACCGACTTAGTATACTATTTCGACACCGATTCCCCCATCGACCGCCAGGCCAGACAGCGCAGCGCCGCCATGTTCTTGGGAGATACTGTCCTGCCTCTATTTCCAGAGATTTGTGTCGATCGCATAGGTGCCCTCACCCCTGGGAAAGAACATCTGACATTTTCAATCTTAATCACCCTGAGTGATGAAGGAGAGGTGTTAGAGTTTGAAATTCAACCATCCGTTATCCATGTCGATGGGCATATCTCCTATCAGCAAGTGCAGGAGATTCTGGAGGGTGATAATGCGCCTGGGAAGGACGTGATAACAGCTATCAGCCATCTCCAAACGGTTAGCGATAAAGTTCGTCACCACCGCTTTAGTCGTGGCAGTTTCGATTTGTGCTTACCGACCAAACCGGCTCAAATGATTGGCGATGAAGGCGATTTAGGCACGGTTATCTTATCTCCCCCTGCTCAAGCTCACAGCATTGCGACCGAGTGTTTAGTCCTGGCGAATCAGCTGGTTATCTCGCATCTGCAAGCCCTGGCCATCCCCGCAATTTACCAAATTCAAGCGCCTCCTGATGCCCAGGATTTGCAAGATTTAATCAAGCTAGCCGATAATATTCAACTCTCCCTGAGCCTACAACAGGAAGAAACGGTCCAACCTCAAGATTTCCAGACTTTTAGCCAGACGATCCAATCGTCAGAAATGGCTCCGATTCTGTTCGAACTCCTACAGACAACCCTCAAACCGGTCCAATACAGTGCGGTCTCCGGGCCTCATTTTGGGCTGGCGCTGGTCAATAATTATGGGCACTTTACTGCCCCGCTGAATCGCTACAGTGATTTACTGAATCAGCGTATTCTCCAGGCTGTTTTAACTGAAGGTCGAGATCGGCGGACCTCACGAGCCAAGGAAAAAGTAAACCTGCGACATAGTTCTTGCCATGGCCAAATTAGCTGGAATGTTCTCCCACCTGAAACACAGCGTCATCTTGAAGCGTTAATCACAGATGCCATCTCCTACCTAAATGAGCAAGCAAACTTGGCACGGCAGGCCTCTCAAGATTTAGCAGGCTTGCAGAAAACGAAGCAGATGCAAACCCATACTGGGGAAGTCTTACAGGGCATTATTACGGGTATCCAGTCCTATGGTTTCTTTGTTCGTATCGAAACGCTGATGGTGGAAGGACTCGTCCACGTTAGCTCCCTTAAAGATGATTGGTACGAATATCGCTCCCGCCAGCAAACCTTAGTGGGTCGCAAGAATCGATGCCAGTATCGTCTTGGCGATCGCGTAGATGTTGAAGTCAAGAGCGTAGATTATTATCGACAGCAAATTGACTTAATTGTTGTGGGAGGAGGCAGTGAAGCCTCAGAAGAGGATACAATTGAGCCCCCAGTAAAGATTGGGGACGAGGTTGAAGCTGAGATTGCCGAGGGGGCAGCAGAAGAATAGCCTATCCTGCCTCTCTCAAAAGCAAAAGGAGTCACTCATGGATGTTTTAGAATTTTTTCAAATGAGTGCAGGGATTTGGCACTCCCATCGAATTACCCACCATCTATTACTCAGACGGTCTGAGTCGGGCAACACCCAGATCGAAGTCAAGGTGTTAGGCCCAGCGGATCCTCAAGTCATTGAGATTTGCCAATTACACCAAGTTCCTGCTGATCAGGCCATCGGCGGCTGTTTTGTGCAATGGCAAGGAGCCATGGCCTGGGATCGAGACGAAGAGGGGGATCACCGTGGATCGACCGTATTTGTCTTAGTCCCCCATCCTGACCATCCAGATTCAGGACAACTCTTAAGAGAACGGGGTTATGCAGAAAATGTGCCAGTGGTGGGGCACTATCAAGTCGATCCCCAAAAGGGTTTAGTCTTAACCACTGAATACAACACCATCAGTTCTCAAGAATGCTTTAGGTTCGTGACCCCTAACCTGCGACTGCGGACCACTACCGTTAAGCGCTTTGGCGGATTCAATACAACATCCCTGTGCGCAGAAACCAAACTCATGGGCGATGCCTTGCCCCTGAATCCCAAATCCGTTGTCAACTCAACTCCTTCTGAGCCCAGATCTGCACGCGCCCCATCTTGGTTAGGGTGGTAACCCTCCCTAGGAAGCAGGTATTTCTTGTGATTCTTCGATGCTCAGATCGGTGGCACTCGAGACTAAATCTTCACGGTAAATATTGAGATCGAACCAAAATGTTGTCCCGACCCCTGATTCGCTGACCAGGTTCACACTGGAATGGTGCTTATCCAAAATGTTTCTAACGATGGATAACCCTAAACCTGTTCCTTCTAAGGTATGGACTCGATTTTCGACGCGGTAGAAGCGATCAAAAATCGCGGCTTGATCGTCCGGTTCAATCCCGATTCCTGTATCAGCAACCTCTATACGAATCCGATGAAGCTGTTCATCTGCTAGTGGGTAAGCGCGAATCACAACTTTACCCCCCTTTAAGGTAAATTTCAGGGCATTTCCGATCAAATTGGTCAGAACTTGCAGCAGTAAATCATAATTCCCCCAAATGGGCGGTAGATTCGCCTGAATTTTATGACTGAGCTCAATCCCTTGATCACGAGCCGTAAGCTGATAAGTTCGGAGGGTTTGTTCAACGGGCTGAAGCAAATCGACCGCCTCAAAGCGATATTGCTTGCCAGATTCAAGCCTTGAAAGATCGAGGACGTCATTCACAAGCCGGGTCAGCCGATCCGTTTCCCGATTGGCAGTATCTAAGAATTCTTGGCGATCCTCTATGCTGAGATCCTCTCCATAGTCGTGCAAGGTTTCAATAAACGATTTGATATTGAAAAGGGGGGTCCTGAGTTCATGGGAAATATTGCTAATAAACTGACTCTTAGCTTCATTCAACTCCACTTCACGGGTAATATCTTGCACCGTCATCGCAATTCCCTTGACCTTATCTCGCTGTTGGTCCAAAACGGTGGTCAACAAAATTCTGACCGTGCGAGGTGTGGGGCCAGTTAAGGTAATTCGAAACTCGCTCCCTTCCTGACCTGCAGCACTTTGGTAGAGGGGGCGGGTTAACTCGATTTGAACCGGTTCAGGCAGATGACCCAAGACCTTTTGACCCACCACTTCACTATCCCAATTAAATAGGCGTCGTGCGGTCGGATTAGCCAGGATCACCGCTAAGTCCGTATCCAGTAACACGGCTCCATCCGCAATGGTGGAGACTAAGGTTTCTAACTTAGCTTTTTGGGCGGTCAGCTCTTCAATGTTTTGCTCTTGATAGCGTTCCAAACGCTTGGCCATGTCATTGAAGCTGAAAATGAGTTCACCCAATTCCCCGCCAAAGGGTAAATCGACGCGTTTCTTGAAATTCCCCGAAGCAATGGTTTTTACACCAACCACCAGCTCCTTAATCGGATTGGTGATGATCAGAGCGTTAAAGACTGCGCCTAAAATAACCATGACCCAGATGGTGATAAAGACAGCAATGGTGACATCTCGCGTTAAGTGAGAGGAGGTGACAACAGCGGGATTGGGATTAATACCAATTGCTAGGACGCCAAGATACTGATCTTCTTGCAAAAGGGGGATAAAGACATCGGTTACCTCTCCATCCGGTGTTGAATGCTCCCGCACCGTCACCGAGCCTGAAGTCGGCAAGAAATTATCAGGGAGTTGCATGAGCCGCCTCAGGGTTAAGGAGCTATTCACTTGAGTCTCGGAATAGGGAATCCCATAATAGATACTGCCCTCTTCATCTGCATAGATCATGTAGCGAATACTAGAGGTGCGGCTATAGAATTCACGGGAGAGTTTTGCTAAATCTCCATAGTTATGATCGGCCACTAAAGGGGCAACATTGGCGGACAACAGCAATCCTAAATCTCGTCCAAATCGGTTGTCTTGTAGGCGAGCATCTTGTTGAATACTGTTAACTGCCCAGAAGGTCAAGCCACTCATCAGTAGGGACACCACCAATGTGGCTGCCACCATTAGCCGAGTTTGAATATTGGAATCGGCCCACCAACTGATAATAATTTTTCTGAATTTTTCAAACAAGAGCTGAATCAAAACAGAACCTAAATGGACTTAAACTCTTAAAGCAAGGGGCATAAAAAATCAATTCATTTTTGGAGACATTGATTCTTGGGGACATTAATCATAATCAAGTGAATTAAGCTGGCACTGATCCCACTCATTATTTTGGCATGATCTGTGTTGGCAGATCATGAGCTGGTAGCGTCAACACCCGTTATTGAGAGAATGGAGGCTTTTTACCAGGTGAGTCTTTCTCTATTCAATCCATTCTATTTCTGTCTAACGGCGATTACAGGGCATCATTACCATTGAGATGAAGTTTTCACCCTCTCGGCAACAGCTCTATCATTTACTCCGGCACTCAACAGAGCCCGATTTGGCGCTGGCAGCACTGTATATTGCCCAAGAAGAATATCCAACCTTGGATATTTCCGCTTATCTCAATAAGCTGAATACCATGGCAATGGCAGTGGAGGAGCAGCTCGCCGCTGAGGCCTATCCACTCAAGGTTTTACAAACGATTAACCGATATCTTTACGAGGATCTGGGCTTTACAGGAAATACTCAATGTTATTACGATCCCCGCAATAGTTTTCTCAATGATGTAATGGATCGAAGGCTGGGTATACCGATTACCTTATCTCTGGTGTACATGGAGGTTGCCCGTCGGGTCGGTTTCCCAATGGTCGGGATTAACTTTCCAGGACATTTCCTCATTCGACCGGATCGGGGCGACATGAGCATTCATGTCGATCCTTTCTTTCAGGGGGAACTGCTATTTGAGCAAGACTGTTGCGATCGCATCACCCAAGTCTTCGGTCAACCCATGGACCTCAGACCTGAATTCTTTGCTGTTGTGAGTCCCCAACAGTTTTTGATTCGGCTGCTGACCAATCTTAAGCAGATATATCTCAATGAGAACCAATTGGAAAAATGTCTGGGGGCTTCTGAGCAAATCCTTCTCGTTGATCCGAAGTATTATCGCGAGCTGCGAGATCGGGGTATCTTGTACTATCATGTAGGCCGTTGGTCCGAAGCCCAACAAGATTTACAAGAATATTTAGCCCAACACCCTTCCCCTGAGCACATTCCATTGGTTCGAAAGTTACTTAATCAAATGAATGATTTTTCCTAACATGGCGAAGTGTATTTTACAATAGGTATTGTTTCTTACTTTATGAATCGGTTCCCCTTCCTTTGGTTTTCAACGATTCACCTAACCTCTGACCTCCTCTGATGCAACACGTTTGTTCTACCTCTCCCGAATTAGTTTTTGCTGGTTTTCATGCCCTCGCTGACCCTCTCCGTACCCACGTTTTAGAGCTCTTACGCCATCGAGAGCTTTGTGTTGGTGAGTTATGTGAGTCTTTGGACATTAATCAGTCTAAGTTGTCATTCCACTTAAAAGTTCTCAAAGATGCCGAATTAGTCCATACGCGCCATGAAGGCCGATGGATTTACTACAGTCTCAACCTGCCGCAGTTCGTGGTCCTGGAGCAATATCTAGCAGAATACCGTCGCAATTCGGAAATTATGCCTCCCCGGATGTATGCTTCCCCCACGACTCCGTGAGGATTTGCCCGGAGCTTAGAGTAGTCAAGCGCAGGCAGCCATAAAGCTGAGTCAGCCCATCCAGGCTAGAAACAGAATTGGCTGGCCTTAATCACGCTCTCCGTTTAGGCCTTTATTCAAAACGATGGTTAATCAGTGGACGACGGCTGATCACGCATTGGATTATCTCGCGAGAGCGGATCAAATTCCTCACCGCACAGAGGGGGAAGCAGTTTTACTTGCCCATGTCCCTAAAACGGCGCGACGACTGTTGGATTTGGGGACTGGCGATGGGCGCTTGTTGGCCCTGCTCAAACTTGATCGCCCTGAGGTTGAGAGCCTTGCCGTTGACTTTTCTCCAACCATGCTAGCAGCTGTCCGGCAGCGTTTTGCGGATGATCTGCGAGTCACCATTCTGGCGCATAATCTGGACAATCCACTGCCACCTGTCGGAACATTCGATGGGATTGTCTCCAGTTTTGCGATTCATCATCTCTCCCATCCCCGTAAGCAGTCGCTTTATCAAGAAGTCTTTGATCGCCTAGAGCCAGGTGGAATTTTTTGTAATTTGGAGCATGTCGCTTCGCCCACCCTGAGACTACATCAACAGTTTTTACAGGCGATTGGCTACACTCTGGCAGAAGAAGATCCGTCTAACCAGCTCTTAGACGTTGAAACTCAACTCGGATGGCTCAGGAGTATTGGCTTTGAGGATGTGGACTGCTACTGGAAATGGCTGGAGATGGCTTTGTTAATTGGGGTAAAACCTCTATGAAGCTGCCTGCCCAGCGAGTTAGGTCTGGGGCTCCATGGGAGGCACAGGTGGGATATTGTCGTGCGATTCGAGTTGGTAACCAGATTTATCTTTCAGGGACAGCTCCTGTGGATGCTCAGGGACAGGTCGTTTCTACGGATGGTTATGCTCAAGCTAAACGGTGCCTAGAGATCATCCAAACAGCATTGCAGGAGTTAAAAACAGATACTCATGCGATTGTGCGAACTCGCATGTTTGTCACCGATATTTCTCAATGGGAGGCATTTGCGCAGGCGCATCAAG
Source organism: Acaryochloris sp. IP29b_bin.137 (assembly GCF_028285745.1). Classification (GTDB taxonomy): domain Bacteria; phylum Cyanobacteriota; class Cyanobacteriia; order Thermosynechococcales; family Thermosynechococcaceae; genus Acaryochloris. The sequence goes on from NZ_JANQOP010000251.1 coordinate 37,622, forward strand.
AATTTTTTGGGGCCCATCCTCCAGCAACCACGATGGTTCAGGTTAGTGCGTTGATTGATCCAGCCATGCTGATTGAAATTGAAGCAGATGCAATTTTCCCTGAAGATAGGTCTGCGTCAATGGTTACGGCCCAAGCGTGTCAGAACATGGCCGATATTCGAGCTGCCATTGATCAGCTTGATGCCCAGGTGATTAAGCTGCTGGGGCAGCGGTTCGAGTATGTGAAAGCAGCGACCCAGTTCAAAAGCAATGCCCAAAGTGTCCGAGCGCCTGAGCGTCTGCAGGCAATGATGCAACAGCGACGGCAATGGGCTGAGGCTGTTGGATTAGATCCAGATGTTATTGAAAAGCTTTATCGAGATTTAGTGCAATATTTTATTGAGCTTGAATTAGCCGATTGGCATTCGTCTCAGTAGTACTTTTATTCAAAAGTGAAGATGTTTGAAAATGTTATGGGTATTATCCTGTGATGACAGGTTGGGCATGAGACTTGGATAGATTTCGGAGGTGAGTTTGGAACTGCCATACCAATAGGACGATCACACAAAGTTGGGCAACCAATCCAACCAGAGCACTGCTCACTAACATGGGTTTAGAAAAATCACTAAAGGGATAGCCCAAAAAAGTCCAAATCATCATGGAAGCAGGCATCTCATCGGGTAGGATTTGCAAAATTGCCAACATAATGGGTGGAACCAGCATCCAAATCCCCAGCCCCCCCATGGTCCAGGTATAAGGGTTGCGTATTTTGAGGGCAAAAATTTGTTGGACGACGGTTGTATAGATCAGCAATACCCCGGTCAGGGATAGAACCACAATCGCAGCGATCGTTGGGTTTTCTTTGCCAATCCCGACTAAAAAGAGCCAGGGAACATACAGCGCATTGATAATCAACAGATTAATTGCGATCGCAACGATGGCTGGACTCTTATCTGCCCAAACTAAATCTCGGAGAATCCCTTGGGGGTTCTGTTGAAACCGTAACCAATCTAGAAGAGACGCTCGCTGTGGACAGAGGGCTAACATAATCACTAGGGTCATCCCGAAATTAAAGGCATAAAGCAGCCATGTTCCAGCCGCTTCAGAAAAATCTGCGACACCAACATTGTCAGATGTAACCACGAAAAAGCCAATGACTAGGGCTTCTAGAAACGCCACAATTGCGTAACTTTGCCATTTACTCATCACCGTCGTGTTGGGATTGCGGAATAGGCGGGCTAGCATTAACCAAATCAGACCGGTAGCGATAGCCAAAGCCAATAACGTAAACCCGTGAGAAAACCCTGCAGACTGGTTGATCGTTTGCCCAAACCATTGAATGGGATTGTTTGCATAGGTATAGGGGTAATCCTTCCATTGGGCAGACCAAGCTTCAAATCCTAATGGATTCCAGGTAACCGCAAAATTCCAGGCAAAGTAAAGGGGGGAGAGGAAGAAGAGGGTTAAGCCCGCAAAAGCAACAGCAACAACCGATTGCTGGCCGACAGCAAGGGTCCGTGAACTACTCAATAACCCGTACAAGATTGCTAAGCTAAATAGGGCAAAACATCCAGCGATTAACATCAAGTAGTAGCTGATTAAAAACAAGAATGGCATCTCCGAATTTAGCCCTGCAATAACGTGCAAGGGAATGGCGAGCCCAATCGCCATGTAGGGCAAGATCGGTACTCCCAACATTTTTCCGAGTAAAATACCTCGACTGGGGCGGGGGCTAAGCCGAATAAAATTGAGCGTGCCTCGTTTCTCTTCTTGATTCAAATCACTGACTAGATAGTAGCTCCCTGCAGTAAACAGTGCATAGGGCAAGATCCAGGTCATTGTTTCCGCTAAACCGGCCCAACGTTCTATCACAGGGTTATAGGTTTGCTGAGAAAAACTCAGTCCTAGTAAGGTTTGACCGACGAGCGAGATCACAATCGTTGCCGTAATACTTCGAGGTTTTAAACGACCTCGAAATTCTCGCAACAACTGGGGATTCCAATTGCCCAATCGATTAATAAAAGTGGATGTCATAATGCGACCCGAGGATTATGAGGTTTGCCGATAGCCCATTTTGATAAAGATATCTTCTAGGCTTTCTTGGGTACGGTGGAAATCAATGATGGGGAAATTATGGGAGACGAGCGATCGCAACAACGCCACAATCTCGTCATCAGTGCCAGTGAAGGTGACGGCAATTTGATGTTTATCCGGTAACACTTTGCATTCATGGACTAACCCATGGTCCTGTAGAAAGGCTTCAACCGGGGCTAACTCTGCCACGGTAGAAATGATCAGCTGTTGCGTCTGATCGCGATTGTATAAAGCGCGCAACTCTGAACTCTCAACCAGCTGGCCCGTCTGCATAATGCCGATGGAAGTACAGAAATCTTCCAAATCGCTGAGGATATGGGATGAGATAAGAATGGTCAAGCCTTGCTGCTGCAAGATTTTTAAGGTTTGACGAAACTGTACCCTAGCCACTGGATCTAAGCCCGAAACGGGCTCATCCAGCAACAACAATGTCGGTTTATGAATGATGGTTCGGGCCAAACTGAGCCGCTGCTTCATCCCCCGTGATAGGGTGCTAATTGGGCTATAGCGCTTATTCTCCAGATCCACCAAAGCCAACACTTCATTCAATCGCTGACTCAGGTCTGGCTCTTGCAGATAATACAATCGGGCAAAATAATCCAGATAATCCCAGACCAATAAATCATCGTATAGGGGAAAATCATCCGGCAAAAAGCCAATGCGTCGCTTGATGTCAGGGTTGGGTTGATTCTGAATAAGAGTCTGTCCACCGATGGAGATGCTGCCTAGCGTGGGTTCTTCCGCCGTCGCCAACATGCGGATCAGTGTTGTTTTGCCTGCTCCGTTGGGGCCAATCAAACCATAAATTTCACCTTGCTGGACTTGCAAATCCACTTGGCTAACGGCAATGCTGTCACCAAACTGTTTTGTCAGTTGCTGCGTGGCAATGACTGGGAGACGAGCCATTTATTCACTGACCTTTACGAGTACGAGAACGATGCCATTATGACATCATCTTTGTCGGTCAAGACGCAACCGAAGGGGATATTGGCGATGATTCTCGATCTGAGGCCAAGCTGGACCATAAGGGGAGGGGGCTGGAAGATCAGACCTGTGATCGTAAACGGCATAGCTATTTACATCATCAAAATAAAAATACTAAGCGCCAAGGAAAGGAGATTCAAATTAGGAGAAACCTCGATATGACTAGCAATTGTATTCACTCTATCTTCACTGGGGGAGTGTTAGCATCGCTCCCGATGAAATAAGAGAAGATAGCTAATATGGCAATCCTTGAACAGGATCGTTTTGATCAACAACTCCTAGACCTTGTAAACCAGGAACGCGAATCTCGCGGGCTGAGACCCTTACAACTCAGCCAGAATCTTGATCAAGCTGCTGATCAGTATTCAGCTCGCATGGCGACGGGTGACTTTTTTGCTCATAGAGATCCAGAAACGGGGACTAGCGCTGGAGATCGCATTGAAGCGGCAGGGTATACTGGCTGGTCCACATGGGGGGAGAATATTGCTGCAGGGCAGACAACCCCAGAGGAAGTTTTCAATGCTTGGATGGGCAGCTCTGGGCATCGGGCCAATATTCTAAATCCTAATTTCACGCACATGGGCATTGGCTATGATTTGCTTGAAAACGATACTGGCAATCAGCGCTACTCCCACTACTGGACTCAAGTGTTTGGTGCCGGGGGGGTAACAGGTACCTATGTTGCTCAGACCGATGGCAATACGACCGCAGATAACCCCTCCAATCCGAATACCCCGCCTGCCCCTGTTAATCCCCCACCGACCGAACCCGTTGATGAACCGCTGGTGGGGACTCCGGGCAACGACCGACTCACGGGTACAGGCAGCAATGACAACATGTTTGGTCGTGACGGGAATGATATCCTGCGGGGACAATCAGGCGGCGATATGCTTTACGGAGAAGCTGGACGGGATAGGCTCTATGGGGATGCTGGTGCCGATCAGCTATATGGCGGACTTGATAATGACACCCTTTGGGGTGGTGCCGGAAAAGATACCTTGACGGGCGTAGATACAAATTCACCCAATTCAGCTTCCCAGGTAGATGTGCTAGTGGGTGGACAGAATGCAGATACGTTTGTCTTGGGAGATGCATCAACAGTTTTCTACGACGATGGCATCGACAACACCTATGGTACAGATGGTTATGCTTACATCTATGACTTTCAGGGTGCCCAAGGGGATCAAATTCAATTGTCAGGGGGTGTGGGTGACTATCGTCTCCAATCCTACGGCTCAGGCCAGATCCTGTTTCTCAATACGCCGGGACTGGATGAAGTCATTGCTTTTATTGCTAATACCGATAGTCTGAGCTTGACCGATTCAGCAGCATTCACGTTTGTGTAGGCTAACGTCGCCCTGACTGAGCTGAGAAGCGCGATATCAATACGTTTCAACCCGAATGTTGTTTAACGCTCTAACCCATGTCTGCTTCGGTGGACATGGGTTGCCCATTCCGAACTCCCCATAAACTCCCGTCACCACCCTTCCCAGACCCGGATGGATGGCAAGCTCAAGCCAGCATCGAGTCAGTTGTGATCGCTTGTTGCTTAGTGATATACAGGCCCGTATGGAGCTGTACGTCTTTTTTCTATAGCCAGGCCCCTTGGTGTAACATCTCAGGGATGCTGTCAATGCTGTTGTGATGTCCGCTCCACAGAGAGAACGGTTGATCACGCTGAGGGAAAGGGAAGACTTTTACTAGAGTTCGTAAATTGTGCGTCAGGAGAGGTGGGCAATCATGGCTAGAAATTGGAAGTACATTATTCCAGGGGTGATTGCAGGTGCACTGACGCTAGGGGGTGTTGCGGCCTATCTGTATCTAAAAATGATTCCAGCACAGCAGGGGACGAGCACAATAGCGATCGCAAAAATAGTACCCGATGAAGCATGGATGGCGGCCTCCATTAATCTCGATTTCGACGCCTGGAAAAAGCTAGAGCAATTTGGGACACCAGAGGCTCAGAAACTCTATGCTGAGGGCTTAGACGCCTTAATCAAGGCCATTGATCAGGAATTAGCTGAAGAAAAACTGAGCTATAGCCAAGATCTAAAACCCTGGCTGGGGAATGCAATGATGGCATTTTTACCAGCGGAAAAGCCTGAAGGAACGCCTGGGATTGTGGTGGTGATTGGTATTAAGGACAAACTCGCGGCTTCAGATTTCTATAACAAGGTTAAAAAGCAGGATGGCTTAAAAATCCAAGAAACCAAGCAGTATAAAGGGGTGGAGATTGTCAAAATAGGGGCTGATCAAGCGGGCAAACCTGGATATGTCGCGATCCTGGACAATCACCTAGCGGCATCGGATCAGGTCGATACCGTCAAAAAAGCCATTGACGCCTCTCAAGGGGCTCCTTCTTTAGCAACAACTGGAGAGTCGGCTAAAGCCTTTCAATCTCTCAAGTTAGAAAATTCAGTCGCCCAGTTCCATCTGCTGGACTATGCCAAAGCCATTGAGCAACTGGATATTTTGGATGAAGCAGATGCGCCTGAGATCCCGCCAGAATTGGAAGATCAGCTCAAACAGGTGAAATCAATTTCCATGGGCATGGGGATTGACGAGCAGGGGATTCGCTTCAGGAGCGTGACTCAATTCGATCCGAAACTGTGGAAAGGACAATTTGACCCGATTCCCGGCAAGATTATCTCGCGCTTCCCTGCCAACACGGTACTGTCGGTCAATGGGGCAAACATCAAGAAACGGTGGCCGCTTTTTGTGGAACAGTTTTCGGGCATTCCTGAATTTGCCTCTGCCATCGATGCGATGCGTATCTATGTGCGTCAAACGACTCGGCTGGATGTGGATCGAGACATTATTAGCTGGATGGATGGTGAGGTGGGTTTTGCCCTGATTCCTAGTAAGGAAGGTATTCTTGCACCCGTAGGCTTTGGGGGGGCGCTGGTGTTGGATACCAGCGATCGCAAAAAAGCGACCGCCACGTTTGCCAAGCTGGATACCTTTGCCCAGCAAAATAAGATCAAGATCGCCAACAGTAAAATAGGCGACGTGCAGGTAACCCATTGGCAACTCCCCTCCTTAGGACAAAACATTATTGGGCGGGGATGGTTGGATAACAACACGGTGTTTGTGACCGTTGGTCAACCCATGACTCAACTTATGGCGAACCGTCCCAAAAAGACCCTTGATAAGAGCGATAATTTCCAATCTGTGACGCAATCTTTACCCCGAGACTCGGGTTATTTCTACGTCAATATGGAAGAGGTGAATCGCCTTTTGTTTAGTTATCCAGATGTGGCGAAGAGTGAGTTTAATACGCCTGAGGTGAAGGCTGTTATGAACTCGATCCGAGGTATTGGCATAGCGAATGCCCAAACCGATTCATCCACTTTGACCAGCGAGTTTTTATTAGCCCTAAAGCCAAAGAAATAGCCGGAGTACTCAATCTTTGTATCCAGTAGTTCAACCTGGAATTAAGCCTAAGAAGCTGTTTGCAAAGTCTTGGAAAACTCTTATCAAATCTGGCTTTCAGCGATTTCAACTATTTTGACTGAAATCTTTGCCAGATAAGGCTTCCTTAGACCTCTTGCATAATTGAATTTGCGATATGGTATTGAGCCTAATGTTCTTTCTCTTCAGTACCATACCCAATGAAATACGAAACAGCCCAACAGCTGAGTGCCAAGGACTTCAAGCGACGAACTGGAGTCTACAAGCAAACCTTCAAGCGCATGCTCCACGCATGACATACCTATCATCTGGGTCGCTCCAATGCAGGGCGACCTCCAAAGTTGTGTCGCCCTGATCAACTATTGGTGGCCCTTCAATATTGGCGAGAATATCGGACCTATTTCCACATTGCAGGAGATTGGGAGGTCTCTGAATCAACCGTCTGCCGTATTGTCCACCAGGTCGAGAGTGCTCTGATAAACTCAGGACTCTTTCGCTTACCCGGTCAGAAATCTCTGCTACAAGGGTTGGAGCGACCGGATGTCGTTGTGATGGATGTGACTGAAATGCCCATTGAACGTCCCCAGAAAGGCCAAAAAGCGTATTATTCAGGAAAAAAAAGAGACATACCCTCAAATGCCAGATTATCGCTGAGCGCAGCACTTTAGAGATTATCTGCCTTAGCTTTGGCCCAGGTCGTCGGCATGATTTTCAGATATTCAAGGTTTCAGGTATCCATATCCATCCACATAACGAGAGTCTGCAAGATAGCGGATATCAAGGGATTGCAGCCTACCATGCCAACAGCTATGTTCCCCTCAAGAAGCCACAACAAGGTGAACTGACTTCCCTGCAGCGAGAGTATAACCGTGCTCTGAGTCCAGAACGAATGGGCATTGAACACATTAATCGCAGCCTGAAGATTTTCAGAATTCTGTCGGAGCGCTATCGCAATCGTCGTCGCCGTTACGCGCTGCGGTGTAACTTGATTTCA
>NZ_JANQOP010000336.1 GCF_028285745.1 Acaryochloris sp. IP29b_bin.137
CTGCTTGGCTAGCTTGGGATAAACGGTCTCCACCGCAAACCGAATATTTTCTTCTACGGTCATCCAGGGCATCAGGGCATAATTTTGAAAGACCATACCTCGATCGGGGCCAGGACCGAGGATAGGCTGACCATCCAGATCGACGGTGCCAGAGGTTGCGGTACTCAAGCCAGCAATGATGTTTAGTAGCGTCGATTTGCCACAGCCCGATGGCCCAATGATGGTGACAAAGGTATTGTGCTGGATATCCAAGCTGATATCTTCAATGGCAATAAAGTTCGATGTGGAGTTCCGCTTGAAGAATGGGATTCCTCCTTTAGCGGGGAAAACTTTAGAGACATTGCGCAAGCTCAGTTGAACACTAGTGGACGTTTCCATATCGACAGGAGGAGAAGAGGTGATCATGATGCTTGCCGCCCAAAAGAGACTAATTTTTCCAGATAAGCGAAGATTTGGTCCAAAACAATACCCACCAAACCAATAATGAAAATGGCCACCAGAATATTGGATATGGACAGGTTGTTCCACTCATTCCAGACGAAATAGCCTAATCCAGAACCCAGGAGCATCTCAGCCGCAACAATGACCAGCCAGGCAATCCCCATGCTGATCCGTAGCCCGGCAATGATATTGGGAAGGGCTGCGGGAATAATCACCTTGAAGACCGTCCGCAGTTTGGACGCACCTAACGTTTTCGACACATCCAGATACTCAGGACTCACATTGGCGACGCCAAACACGGTATTCACCAGGGTCGGCCAAATACTGCTGATCAAGATAATGAAGACGCCTGTATTCTCGGAATTGCGGAAAATATAAAGCCCCAAGGGCAACCAGGCTAAAGGGGAAACGGGTTTGAGAAGCTGCACATAGGGATTAAAGGCCTTGGCCGCCACCCGAGACATGCCCAGCAATATCCCAAGAGGCACTGCAATAATAGACGCCAAGGTGTAGCCAATCGCCACCCGGCGCAGGCTCGTCAGTAAGTTCCAGCCAATCCCTAAATCATTGGGGCCATTATCAAAGAAAGGGTCGGAAATCCAAAACCACAGTTCTCCCAGGGTGTCCGTGGCATTAGGCATGCCCTTGGCAAAGATTTTGGCATTGGCCCCCACTTCCCAAACCGTGAGAAACAGTCCCAAAAACAGCAGGGAGATCAGGATTGCTTGAGCATTCTCAGAGAGTCCTGGTTTGGTGGGGGCTTTGGGGATTTGATGCGTACTCAGGGCCATGATTTCTTGGATTAAACACCATATTTCTTGATTTGCTCTTCGATGTATTGGGCCGGATTAGCCGGATCAAATTCGTCAAAGGCTAAGGTTTCGGTTTTATAGATTTCTTCGGGTGGAGTCTGCCCCAGTTCAGTCGCCAGTTCACGGGCCACATCCGTAAGGAAAATATCTTTACCCACTTCGTCATACTTGCCATCGATGGCGGTTTTGGCTTTGCCATCACCTTGCAAGTCCCACCGCACAAGCTGCGCCGAAATCCAGTTGGCAAAGCTTTGCCAAGGATAGGGGTCAAAGTCAATTCGATCGGGAATATCCAGGGTTTGACCATTCCCGTCGTCAAACTTGCCCGTCAAAACGGCTTCCACAACTTCCGTCGGCTGATTCAAGAAGGCTCGTTCAGAAATCGCCTTGGCAATTTCGGGCCGATTGTCAGCCTTGCTGGCATAGCCTGCCGCTTCGATGATCGACTTGTTTAAGGCTCGGAAGGTGTTGGGATTGGCGTCGATCCATTCATCACTGGCGGCAAAGGCACAGCAGGGATGATTGGGCCACAAATCTTTCGTTAATTTGTGAATAAAGCCTTCTCCCTCGAAGACAGCTCGCTGGTTGAAGGGATCTGGCATTAAGTAGGCATCAATATCCCCGGCCACCAATTGGGCAATGCTGTCGGGCGGGGGAACGGGACGAATCTTGACATCTTTATCGGGATCAATGCCCCCCGTAGCGAGGTAGTAGCGCAGTAGAAGATTATGCATGGAGTAGGGGAAGGGCACACCGATCACAAACCCTTTAAAGTCTGCCGGGCCTTTGACCTTGCCCTTATGACGGTTGGTCACCGTAATCGCTTGGCCATTAATATTCTCGATACTGGCCAGCTTGACGCCAAAAGAGCTAGACCCTAATCCTAAGGTCATGGCGATGGGCATGGGGGCTAGCATGTGATACGCGTCGAGTTCACCTGCGATCGCAGAGTCTCGCACCGCACCCCAACTCGGCATTTTGACCACTTTGGCGTTCAAACCATGCTTTTTGTAGAACCCTAAGGGCTCAGACATAATAATCGGAGTTGCACAGGTAATGGGGATAAACCCCACCTTGAGATCTGTTTTTTCTAGCTTGGCGGTTAATTCTGGATCGACGTTGGTGTCTCCAATATCGGGCTTATTGCCGCCAGGGGCACAGTTAGTAAGGGTAACCAGAGCGGCTCCAACCGCAATATTGCGCAGAAACTCCCGGCGAGTTACGCTGCTCGTTCGCTGGGCATCGCTAAAGAATCGACCTGCTTGGGGACCGAAAGCTGCTGAGAAGGCCTGATCCAATCCACCGGCGAGTTGAATCAAGTCATTGACCAAGCGCTTGCGCTTCGGGTCACCCTTCGACACCGTTTTTAGAAACAGCTGTTTTCTCAGTTCTGTTTGACTGATCGTTTCTGCCAATCCCAGCGCTTCAGGCGTGTACTGTCGCATTTTGATCAGATCATCAATCATCTCCACCGGGTCACTGGGGAGGGTCTCCATATACTGCAAATGATCTTGGGTCAG
>NZ_JANQOP010000119.1 GCF_028285745.1 Acaryochloris sp. IP29b_bin.137
AAGGGGTCTTGCTGAAACCTGTAGCCATGGGAAACCCTTTTAACAGAATGGAGTTCCATAGCATATTAACGCCTCATTTTTCTTGCGCTTACCCTGGCAGGTTCATAGTCAATCACTCTGCCAATGACCATAGTGTTGAGCCACTCGCGGACATATCGCTCTTGCAGCCCCGCCACATCGGCAATCTCTTGGCTGGTGGACGGGGGAAGGTTTGCCAGCGTATCGAACAAGCCCGTGCGATGACCAATGGAGGTCATAAGTGAGATCGCACCACCATTGAGCATCCCGAGCAGTTGCTCAGCAAAGACCTCGGCTTTATTCTTATCAAAAGATTGAGCACTTGGGGTAATGGTTGTCATCGGTTTCTCCTTGCCAAAAGTGTATTAGGGCTGATGGTGAGCCATGGCCTGTTGTATAAATCGTTGCCAGATCGCATTCGGTTGCCAAATCCTGTTTAAGTCTCGCTGGGCTGTAGCCTCATCAGCCCCACCTTTAAGGCGACGATAGAGATACATAAAGGCTGAAACCCGCTTATTCGCAGCACAATGCACAAAGACCTTGCTTGTTTGATTGACATCCATCACTTGGAAAAACCGCTGTAAATTCGCTATGGTAGGCTGCTCCCAGATCACGGGAATGTTGATATAATCCATGCCCTGAGACTCAACCGTTTCTTGCTCATCGGGTAGCGCATGATCTGAGGTCGGCAACGCCAGATTAATAACTACTTGATAGCCCTGCTTGGCAATCGTCTCAAACTGTGTTTCTGTGGGTTGTCCGGCAGTGGCAATTTGATCTGACAACGGTAGGAAGTTATTGATTGATGTTAATGCGTTCATCGTCATGGCTCCCTAAAGACAAAAAGACTATTATTTTTTCTTTCCCTAAACCCTCAGTGGGCATTGAGTGATGGTCATTGCTAGTTACCTTCAGTTCCAACTGTCCTTAGCCTATGCCCCCTTTTCATGGGAATCAAAAGGTAATGTGTATGATTCTATAAATGCTGTTTATAGCAACTGAAAGAGGAGGTTTCAGCATGAAACTCTTTCAACTTCGAGCCGCCCTCGCTGTGGCAGATTGGGGAAACTTCAGTGAGGCTGCTCTCCAGTTGGAGCTGTCCCAACCCGCGGTGAGCCATGCGATCACCACCCTTGAAGATGAGTTGGGCGTCCCTCTCTTTATCCGCGGGCGCAGAGGGGCAACGCTCACACCCGCCGGGACCGAAATTTTGGCCCATGCCCATCAAGTCTTGAATCACCTCGAACAGATGCAAGCAGAAGCCCACCGACAACGAGGTCTCCAAGGGGGAACCGTCCGAATCGCAACCTTTCGGAGTGCAGCCACCCATATCTTGCCCAAAGCGATCGCCCAGTTTCGACGGAGTTTTCCCAATATCCATGTCACGATGCTTGAGCGTCCAGACAATTTTGTGATTGAACAATGCTTGAGAGAGGGGCAAGCGGATTTAGGGGTAACGTTTTTGCCCACCAGCAATGACTTTGATGTTTGGGAATTGCTTCAAGATGAATATTTAGTTTTAATGCCACCCCATCAGTCTTTACCACAGCCCATTACTTGGAAAGACATAGGTGCCTTTTCCCCCATACAACTAACTGATGCGCCTTGTTCCCGATCGCTTCAACATCACCTGCAAAAATTCGCCCCATCCCTGGAAACGATTGAGACGCTTCAAGAAGACTCAACTCTTGTCAGTATGGTCTCACAGGGGTTGGTGCCTGCTATTTTACCAAGGTTAGCCGCTGAGCCGATTCCACCTGAAATTACGGTGCATCCTTTGCCTGACCCCTATGCCCGCAAGATTGGGATAGCCATGCGCTCTAATTCGCTATATATTCCTGCTGTTTATGCCTTTCTCGATCTTCTGAAACAAACGGTATCTAAAAAATAATTCTGCAGCTTAAACCCATATAACCTGGTTGACTGACAAAAGTTATGACATGTATCAGTCAAATCGTTTCCAGTAATAGCGTGTAGCGATTGTCAACATGATTTGGGAGCCAGCATCATTAGATTGCGCTTGAATCAAAATCGGGTAACAGTATCAGGATCGATCAAGGTATTCTGAAGGCTTCTTGTCACCCCTCTGGATTGACCCTCCGCATGATTTCAACTCCAAACAATATGACGAATGACAATCTCAGCACCTCAGAACTGACACTTTCCTACGTTCTGCAAATGGAAACGCCACCATCTACCAGCAATGCAGTCCCTGTCGTAAAACTTGAAGCGTCTGAGGCAAGATATAGTGCTGATTTCGCAATTTCTTCTGGTAAAGCTATTCTCTTTAATGCATGAATATTTTTAACAAATTCAACAATTTCTGGCTTGTTTGCATCGGCCTGACCCATAGGCGTATCTGTACCTCCAGGTAACAGTGCATTCACCCGGATACCTCTCGCACCAAACTCAGTTGCCAAGGCTTTGGCAAGGCCGATCATGCCAGCCTTACTGGCGGCATAGGCTGCTTTTTGGGGCATGCCAACGGTATAACCCACAAATGATGAG
>NZ_JANQOP010000357.1 GCF_028285745.1 Acaryochloris sp. IP29b_bin.137
ACATCTGCGCAAACTTCGCCATGCCGAAGACCGAGTCATTCTAGTCGCAATGGCAGTGTGGCCCGATGGCACTCAAACGGTGCTTCATTATGAAATGGCTACGCAAGAATCGGAGGCAGCTTGGTTACTGTTCTTTGAGCATCTACGACAACGGGGATTGCAAACTCATGGAGTGAAATTGATTGTGAGTGATGGTACGACTGGGTTGCCTAAGGTCATTCGCCCTCTGTTTCCCCTCGCACTACATCAGCGCTGCATCACCCACAAGGTTCGGGCTATGCTGCGGCATTTAGGCTATGGGCAATTGTCATACCTGGATGTGCAAGGACAAGAACTTTCTCTTGCTGAAGCTAAGAAACAGCGGTATGCACAAATCCAGCATGATGCCTATGCCATCTATAAAACACCAGCAATTCTCATTTTAAACAGAAGCTTATCCAGCAAGGCTTTTAGGATTCTGCAATCTGTCACATATTTGGGAAAAAGCAATCAAAATATTCATTAACTCCGAATTAATGGGTTGTCTAAGCACAATTACCACTGCTAAGGACATTACAGAGCAAAAACTGGAAGTGAAGAAAGAACCAGTGGATAGGGCATGAAGTGACGGGTCTGAAAGCTCCTGCATAAACCTCCATCTAATCTATCGTTGAATAACAGTGCTTAGATTTTGTGATCGACCGTTAAGTTGACAATGCCAACAGATCTGAGTAATCGTTGCATTAGACATCTTATGCCTGCCTAGATGACTACCATAGGATTCTGGGGCAACCTAAGAGTAGTGGCTCATCCAGGCGAGTTCATCCACCGTCTCATCAGATGAACTCAAGACCTAGCTTTTTGTAGAGAGATACGAATGAATTAAGGAAAACGTGGCGTCCATTTTTATATCGGAAGAGTTAGAAGCACAAGGATTCTTGCATGATCGGTCGTCTTCCCTGGAGATCCAAGGGGAAAGTTTTGTACCTGGTCCTTCTTTTCATAAGTCGTGGCGTCAAACAGCTATAGAGTTTTGTGAGGATGCTTGTTCTAAAGGGGTGAAGTATATATTAGTTGAGTTCCCTACTTACTTGATGACTTGGCGATGTAATCAGTCTAAGCCGTCTGAACAGACTCAATCAGTCCATTCTTCGAAGGCAGAGGAAATATCATCAGCTTCTCTTGGACCTCTTAAGGTGACTTCAGCTACTCAACAATCACCTCAAAAGAATGTGCTGTCTACACCACCTGAAATAGCCACACAGCAAGCGTTGGGGATAGCCAATGATGATGATGAGTTTATCAGTCAGTACAAAAAAGAACTGGCTATTCATATTGGTCCAATGGCTGATTTCATGACTCAGCAGACATTAAGTCAATCACCTGAAATGAGTCACCAAGAACTGATTGAGGCTCTAGCCACTCACATAGCTGACCATAATGCAGCTCTCTCGTTTCGGAAAGTATGTTATTCCATGAAAGGAATACATTTGCTTTGACTAACATCAAAAAAACTGAGATCAGTTGAATCCCTTCATGACTCAAGCCAATCTGCTTATCGATGTCTGTCATCGAATTGGATTGATCAACCTCAAGCCTTTATCTCTGGCTGAGTATAAACTGCTCCTGCTCACCCAGGTTTTGCAGGTGGCAAGTGAAAAGAATTTTTCTATCCCAATATGTTAGGTCCAGAGATTGCATATTCTCGTCATTACTAATTCATACTTGGGAATCTCAGACAGTTTTCTGATGGGGTATATCTCCTAACTGAATCATCTCTATTTTTTTTGATTGCTAATTGCAGAGATATCGCGAAAATCAGGAATATTACTGAGTTAATACGGCAGAATTTTGATTAAAGTATACCTATAGAGTAACAACTTCTCTAAATTGCCCGTTTACCGCTTTTGTATGTTTTTATAACGTAAAAATCCCATGTTGACGGTTGAAGATATCACTGGCTTTTTTGTGGAGAATGCCTCTTTAAAATCTGGCCAAACTCCAAAAGAAGATACTCAGAATATCCCTATTATTGAGTCTTGGACTGGCGTAGAAAAAGATGGCAGAGCGGTGATCAAAGGGACACTCTTTGGTCATCCCCAACATCCCCTTGGCGTTAAGATGACGACCTCCACAATTCAGCGGTACTTTGGAGGTGCAGGCCACGTTTATGTTAAAACTAGAAACTCTCTCTATGAGTTGGGTCAACCTCTCAATGAACTGGAGCTACCCGTTGAAATTGCAGACTTCCAAAAGTTGGCAAAAATGACAGTATGGCATTGATTATGTCGAGATTTTGGCATTAGTAACTCAAAAATACAGAATTTTTGGATATCTAGGTATAAGAACACCCTAAATTCTGCACCAAAACATTGAGCAAGGATCGTGGTTGATTATGACAGAAGCGATTGTGACATCTTCAACCCAGCTGGCACAGTCTTGGCAGCAAGCGATTCTGGACAGCGCCGATTTTATGATTGTTTCAATCAATGTTGAAGGTGTGATCCAAACCTTGAACGCTGGTGCATTACAGAAGTTTGGGTATACCGCAGAGGAAATCATCGGCAAAGCCACCCCAGTTATCTTTCATATCCCAGAAGAACTGGTGCAGCGGGCCAAAGAACTCTCTGCAGAGTTAGGTAGAGTGATTGAGCCTGGATTAGAGTGCTTGGTGGCCAAAGCCCGAATGGGAATTGCCGATGAGAATATCTGGACTTTGATTCGTAAAGATCACAGTCCGTTTCCCGTCTGTCTGTCCGTGACGGCACTGCGGAACGATGTCGGCCAATTAACAGGCTATTTGGGGATTGGCAAAGATATCACTGTCCAACAAAACGTAAAGGAATCTCTGCTCGCAAGTGAGGCTCGATTCTCAACAGCATTTCAGTATGCTGCTATCGGTATGGCATTAGCATCCCCAGAGGGTCAGTGGTTAAGGGTCAATGATGCCCTAGTTAACATACTGGGATACACCCCCACAGAATTGATCAACATTGCCCTACCCGAGATTATTCATCCTGATGATAGACCCCTAGAGAGAGAGCAGAGGCAAAAGCTTTTCAGCCACAAGCAAGACAACTACCACTTAGAGTTACGCTGTCTTCATCAACACGGGCATGAGGTTTGGGTTTGGCTGAATGTATCTCAGGTCAAAGAACACCTGGGTTCTCCTGGCTATTGCATTGTCCAGGTTCAAGATATTACAGAACGAAAGAAGGCAGAAACTGCACTTCAACGACTCAATGCTAATCTGGAGCATCTTGTTGAGGAGCGTACTAGTCAACTAAAAGAAGCGATTGAAACGGCTGAATTAGCGAATCATGCCAAAAGCCAGTTCCTGGCAAATATGAGTCATGAATTTCGGACCCCCCTCAACGGCATCATGGGTTTCAGTCAACTCTTATTGCAAGATCGTCGAATCACTCGTGACCAAAAAGACAACCTCCAGGTCATTCATCGAAGTGGTGAGCATTTGCACTCGCTTGTTAATGAGGTACTTACCCTCTCCAAAATTGAAGCAGGTGTGCTCACCTACGAGCCGAAGGATGTGAATCTACATCATCTTTGTGGAGAAGTGCAAGATCTATTTTCCTTACAGGCCAACTCCAAAGATATCCAGCTCCAGTTTCAGATAGCCCCTGACGTGCCCTCATACGTCAGTACTGATACAACAAAGCTCAGACAAGTACTGATTAACCTATTAGGAAATGCTCTGAAGTTCACCAAACGGGGCAGCGTAGATTGTCGGGTGCAATGGTATCCCTCTGCACCTGCATCCCAGGACAACCAATTATGTTTCACCATCCAAGATACGGGTCCAGGAATTCCGAACGATATACTTTCCACCCTCTTTGAACCCTTTGTCCAAAATCCTTTAACTCGCGAGAAGTTTGGCGGTTTAGGGTTAGGTCTATCCATTTGTCAAAAATTTGTCCAACTAATGAAGGGAGACATCTCAATAGAGAGTGTCGAAGGTCAAGGTACAACCGTCTCGTTTCATATTCAGGTTGATCAGGGAGATAACCTAGCAGACCCTCAAGAGTCGCAAGCTACAGTAGTGGGTCTTGCAGAGAATCAACCCGTCTATCGGATTCTGGTCGTAGAAGATCATTTTGATAATCGTCAGATCTTAGTCATGATGCTGGAAGCTGTAGGATTTGAAGTCCAAGAAGCAGAGAATGGGCAGCAGGCTGTGGAAATCAACCATTCATGGCATCCAGATTTGATCTGGATGGATTTACAAATGCCTGTGTTATCAGGTCTAGAAGCCACGAAATTGATCAAAGCCCATGCCCCTAAGCCACCCGTGATCATTGCTATCACAGCTCAAGCCTTGGAATCAGACGAAGTGCAAGCCCTCAAAGTAGGTTGTGATGACTATGTCAGAAAACCCTATCAAGCCGTCCAAATTTTTGAGAAGATGGCCCAGCATCTGGACATTACTTACCGCTATGATGCTCCCCACCAGACTAGATCTGTCATTGAGCCCATCTCACTCACCACTGACCAGTTAGCTCACATGGCACCCTCCTGGGTGCAGCTTCTTCATGATGCAGCGACCAGGTTGGATGGAGACACGTTCGATCAGTTGCTAAAGGACATCCCTCCTGAACAGGAATCCCTACAGTCTTCATTGGAGTATATTATGACCACTTATCAATACGACATCATCATGAAGGCAACTCAAACTGTCCTTGAATCTTCGCCCCATTAAGGCTCAAGATAGGTCAAGTGAGAAATCAGTAGAAACTCGGTCACGCCCTTGAAATTTAGCTTGATAGAGCGCTCGATCTGCGGCCTGGAATAATAGGCCTGCATCAATACCTTTGCCAGGAACGATGCTAGCTACCCCAAGGCTAACCGTGACCTGCGGAGCGTTGAGAGAGTTTTTATGCAAAATAGCGAGATCCTTTACGGATTGCCGGATTCTTTGGGCAACATGCTCAGCACCTGCCAGCTTCGTCTGAGGCAGGAGCGCCGCAAATTCTTCACCACCATATCGTGCTGCTAGATCAAGCGGGCGTTTGAGGCATTGCTGAAGGGTAGATGCGACCCGAGCTAGACACAGATCGCCCTGATGATGTCCATAGGTATCGTTATAGATTTTGAAATGGTCAATATCGACTAAGACTAAAGACAGGTCAGATTTTTCTCTGGTACTTTGTTTCCATTCCTGCTTTAGTCTTTCTAAGAAAACTCTTCGATTCGCTAGTTGTGTGAGATCATCAGTGGAGGCTAGTCGAGTGAGCTTTTCGTTGGCCTCTTCCAGTTGCTGGTAGAGTAGATTTCTCTCAATTTGCACTCGTACCCGTTGTCGTAACACAGGCCAGTGGATCGGCTTAGTAATGTAGTCTGAGGCTCCACTATCAAAGGCTCGATTGACTGAGGCTTCATCATTTAAGCTTGTAATTATCAGAATGGGTGTATATCGACTATCGGGTATAGTCATAATTTGAGCGCAGCACTCAAACCCATTCAAGCTCGGCATCATGGCATCTAAAAGGATCAGATCAGGATGTGCTGTTTGGTATGCTTCTAGACATTCTTGGCCATTACTCACTTCTACGATTTGATAGCCATCTCTCGACAATATTTGAGCAATCATCGTTCGGGTCATGCGATCATCTTCAGCAATTAAGATGATGGGTTGCTTGTTAGAGTAAGGGGCATTATCCAAATTCGTTAAACTCAGTTGTTGGAATAGGCTACAACACAAAGATGAATACTCTAGGATTGTTGCATTTCCAAGAAGGTTTTAGTGGGGGCAGATTGATTGACTAGATCTCTAGCATAAACCCCCAGCCTTTAGCATTTTCATTCTTAAAGAGACTTGGTCCTGATGCCCCTATAGACTTAAGTTCGCCTTGGTCCAGAGACCATTTATTGCGGGAGCAGAGGATAAGCAAAGGATAACTATTGGGTAAAGCTAGTTCCGTCAGAGTCTTGGCCTGGTATTCGAGAGCAAAAGCCTAAAGTTACTCTTCCCAATACGTGAGCTTCTCCCATTGCTGAGTCCCCATGTTGCCAACCAACAGTTGTGCATCTCCCGTGAAGTCTGGATGGGGCATCCCAAGTTCGTACATGGAGTTTTTGGTCGTTACATAAACCCGACCGTCTTTGGCGAGGTAATCTTGAATGGGCGAAGTCTTCAACTTCTTTCCTGTTCGATGTTTTGGGTGATTGTAGATTTGCCCATGAATGATCACCTTGCTCCCCGCATCAACACAGATCCAAGACTCAATAGTGGTGGTGCAAAGCGAAGGTGACTGAGGTGTCGCTAAAGTGGCTTGAGAGTTCTGTAAATAGTAATCAACAATATCGTCAGCTCTCATAGCCAAGTCCCCTCGTGTAAATCCTTGATGAAAGGTAATAGCAATAAAACTAGAGTTAAAACAATAGCAAGGTCACACAGTTGCATCCAATTTAATTGATACCTATGAGAGAGAAATCAGTATAAACACTGAAACCTAGGTAAATGGGACATCCTGACTCAAGTTGAAGACAGATTTAGATATTTACTTTTTGCAAGGCTATGAATTTCTGTTGAAAGTGATTGCTTATAGTCGTATTTAATGGCTCTGGGCGATTTTTCTCTCCATGAAACGTTTCAACTTTTGTTTTGAGCCTCCACCATCACCATTGAATCGGATACTCAGAGTTGCCTGGTGAATTCTTGGATGTTCTTATTGGTGTTTTCCAAATAGAGTGAAACCGCTTTAGACTCGCTTTAGTGAACGTGATCGAGTCATCGGCCAGCATCAATTCACCGTTGGCCAAGGTTGAACCAGCCGCCCAGAGGAGACCAATAAACTCATCGCGATCCACAACAACAGGAGCAAATTCATTCAAATCACCCTTGATATAGATCTGAGCAATTTGCTTAACGGTTTCAGGATATCTACGAATTAAGGCCCGGAAGTATAGAGAGAGTAAAGGCTTAGGATCATCTGTGCCAAAAACGACATTACAGATGCAGGTCGAGGTCGTCAACATCCAGGTGGCAATCTTATGAGGATCGGCTGTCCGGTCTCGTGCCATCTCCAAAAGCAGATTAACCATGTTATGTCTGAAAGGAACATCCAGACGAGTTTCTACATTTGCCATACAGCTAGGATGTTAGGATCCATTGGAAATTGAGAGGGTCAGTTTCATTCTTCTCAGATGTCAATTAGATAGGCCAACTTTTTTGGGTTTTGTCTTCATACTTTTAAACGCGCTTCGCGAGTCGATTTGGATCTATGCAATACCATCT
>NZ_JANQOP010000006.1 GCF_028285745.1 Acaryochloris sp. IP29b_bin.137
TGCTTACGCAAAACAGGTCATCAGTTCGAAAATTTTTGGGATGCGGTGGATCATGCCTTCAGAAAAGTGTCCTAACCCAATCTTTGATTGCTATATGTGCGGTCGCCCTGTATCAGGGGTGCTATCAGCAAAGAGAAACTCTACTTTGTTGATACGCCAAGCGAATCCAGATAGATCTGAACGCAAGAGCAATGAGTTCAATGCGCTTTACGTGTTGACACTCTTATCATTTGCCTGGTTTATTTTCTGAGTATTTATAAACTCCATCCAAACTCGTGAAATCACCAGGCTCCTTGCCGAGAATGTAAGGAAATATCGCTTCTGACCAGTCACTTTCCCAGTCAGGGGAGGTCTTAAAATTTGCTAATTCACAACAAAGCAGGAATATCTTTTTACTGATTTCAAGCTTTTCAGAGGTGTTTTTATTTCTAACTTCGCATGTAATATTCTGACCAATACGACGAATAGTAATCACTCCTTCTTTCCAGGATGGAGGAGTAGATCTAGCAACTTCTTGCATCATAGTAGTGAATAATTTCAGATAATCTGTAAAATTACTATTCCTTTTGCTCATTGCCAGGCTCTTGTAGTTTGGGTAGCTAAGTAGATCAGGCCTGATCGCGTAAACCTAATCAATCTCAAAGGGTGGAACAAATCTGCAGGTGTTTCTGTAGATAGGCTTCAAGGCGAATTCTTGCCGTATTGCTTTATAAACTGGGCTCGTTTTAAAAATTGGCCTAACTGACCCATAGGTTTTTGTTTTCGCTGTTCTACATTTCGCTCTTCAAGTTCAGTAACGGTAAGTAACTCACCTAATTCTTCTGAGTAAGTGTAAACCCCTGCATTCAAATCATCTGCAAGGGCCGCTAAAAGCTCTTTAAAGGAAGGAGCGATAACCTCTTCAGCTCCAACCTCATGCCACATCGTAATGATTTGGCCCAATTGACCGTCAGGGGGGGGATCGAGATCCAAACAACAGTGATCACCGCCTCTATTGCCCAATAAGGGAATCCACTTTATGTTCCACCAATCTATTTTGATGGGACCTTTAGGTTCGCTTTCAAACTCTAGAAATTCTCCACCCTCAAGTAGATCTCTCCAGCAATCCCACTGCTCAAAGATCGAGGATAAAGAATAGAACTCTGGCCAATTGTCGATAAATCCTTGTGAGCCACTCATGCCATTGTGAATTCGGTAGGAGGCACGCACATCTGCTGGAAATTGGATTCCTAGCAGTTTTTCTGTGTGCTTAATTTCCTCTTCCGAAGCGCCAGGTTGCAGACAAGAAATGAGGTTTGGGGCATGGATGGAAAAACCTTGATGAATTCGATCCCAAATCTCTTGCATTTTTTCAGAAGATGCCTTTTCTCGCGCTGGATCGCATTAACTTAGCTTTTCTCCTCCTAATCCGCTAGTGCTGATTGGCGCAAATCCAGAGCATGGAAGAGTCTCAGAACATCACAGTGTCACTCGGTTAAAACGAAGGTCATCACTATCTCTTCTAGACTATTGACGAGACAGGCTGCGATTGTTAGCCATAGAACTGGACTACGCTTTGGGGTGAGCCAGACCTCTTATCTAGGAAGAATGCTAGAGTTGTCATACAACCTTATGACATCTGTGCCATGCGCATTAACGCCCGACTTGATGATGAATATGCCTTCAAACTGAATTACCTTCAGCGGCAGACCGAAAAAAGTGTCACAGAAATCATTAAATTGGCGCTAGATGCTTATTACCAAGAATATGCTCAGCAGCATCCCATCGATCTCTTAACTGAAAGTGGATTTATTGGCTGTGGAGAGGCCGAAAGTAACCTATCGACCCATTACAAATTGGACTATGCCGATAGCCTAGAAGAGAAATATGGCCTAACCCAGTGATTATAGTTGATACAGGATTTTGGCTAGCTTTAGCCAACCGGCAAGACCGTTACCACTCCCAAGCGATTCAAGCATTAACCCAAATTCAAGAACCCCTGATTACAACTTGGCCTGTCGTCACCGAAACCTGCCATTTTCTTTTAAAGCGTTTGGGAACCTCTGCTCAAGAACGATTTATTCTCAACCTATCCCAAGAAGCATTTATCATTTTTGAGCTAACCCTTGCCCGTAGCACACGAATACACGAACTTATTGGCCAATATCGAAATTTGCCTATGGACCTAGCAGATGCCTCTCTTGTGATTTTGGCAGAGCATCTTGGACATGGCCGAATTTTGTCCGTCGATGAGCGTGACTTCAACACCTATCGCTGGAAAAATACACACCCTTTTGAAAACCTAATGCTCAGCACGACCTAAAAGCCCGACACAGCTTCAAACCAATTTTCTCTGTGATTTTTCGCATTTCTTCGTCTTTATTTCAATTCCCCATATTTAGGACTCCACCACCGTCCTTTACTTTGAAAATAGACCGCATTCTTATGCTTCTTATCAGATCTGGCTTTGGGATCTGAGCATCGGAGCATTTGCTTAACTTGCCCATCCTTTTGGTACTGGTAAATCTCCATTTTCTGTTGACAAGCCGGACAAGGATAATCCGTGAGTTCTGGTGACGGCGCAGGTTGATCCGATTTTGCCTGGGGGACTTGCCAATTCTTATCCCGATCGGACCAGAACATCACTAGACCTCGGCTATCGTCGGCTGTGCAGCCGTTTTCGCATTTGAGGAAATACTTCTTCTTCACCTTTTTGCTGGGCACCTTGGACATTGGTTGACTGCAACCTGGACATTTGGTTCTAGACTTCTGTAAAACCTTGCTCCCATAGTTGCCGGTCGGCTCAGGTAACTCTTTCAATGCCTTCGCCAAGGCTGGGGCAAAATAACTGCGGTTCCAGTCGATCAGATAGTTTTGCCACTCCTGATGCCCTTGTGCGATCGCATCCAGTGAACTCTCCATCTGGGCCGTAAACTCAGCCTCCAATAGTTCCGGTAAAGCGCCACCCATAAATTGATCCACCTCCATACCGATCTGGGTAGGCTGGAGTTTACCTTTGATCAGATCGACATAGCCCCGAGCCTTGATGGTCTTGATCGTGGGGGCATAGGTGGATGGTCGACCAATGCCCTTTTTCTCCATCAGTTGGACCAGCTTCGGTTCACTATAGCGAGCGGGGGGTTGGGTTTGCTTCTGCTGGGAATCGGCCTGGACCAGGGTGAGAGACTGTTGGGGCTGTAGGGTGGGCAATTCCGTATCGGCTTTAATATCTTTCCAGTATTTCGAGTAACCCTTGAACTCAACGAGATTGCCCTTGGCCTTCCACTGAACCTCGCCAGACTGGCTAATAACGATGGTTTTACGAATTTGAGCAGGTTTGCACTGGGAGGCTAAGGCCCGAGTCCAAATCAACACGTATAGCTTGAACTGATCCTCCGGCAGGGATTTCTTTAGTTCTGCGGAGGGTTTGAAAATATCCGTTGGGCGGATGGCCTCATGGCCTTCCTGGGTCTGCTTACTCCCTTTCTGCTTGGCAACTTTTTTAGGGACATTGTCCGCATCGTTTTGCTCTAGCCATTTTTTGGCAGCAGCACAGTAGTCTGGGGATAAAATCACTGAATCCGTGCGCATATAGGTGATCAGCCCCGCTTCATAGAGCTTTTGGGCCACCTGCATGGTTTGCTCGGGGCTGAACTTGAGACGTGAGCCAGCGGCTTGTTGGAGAGCAGAGGTGGTGAAGGGGGCGGGGGGCTTTTTGGGGGTGATTTTCCCTTCGATGGAGAGGATATGGTGGGAATTATTTTGGGCAATTTCAACTAAGGTATCGGCTGCCGCCTGGGAGGTGACTCGGGTCGATTCTTCGGTTTTAGCGTCTGAACCCGCATCCTCAATGGTGGTTTCGTCTGGCTCGTTCCCTGTGGCATTGCCGTGATAAAACGCTTTGAACCCTTCGGCATACTCCACAAATACCGACCAATAGTCTTGGGGCACAAACACTTGGATCTCGCGTTCGCGCTGACAAATCAGGTGAAGGGTCGCCGACTGGACTCTGCCGACGGACTTTGCACCATTGTTTAATCGCCAGACTAACGGCGATCCCCGATAACCCACGAGTTTATCAAGGCAATCTCGACAGCGACCTGCTTCCACCAAATCCATATCTAAGGATTTGGGATGAGCAATGGCCCGCTGCACAGCACGTTCTGTAATTTCCTGATAGACCACCCGCTTCGGCTTTTTAATCCCCAGCACTTGGGCAATATGCCACCCAATCACCTCTCCCTCTCGGTCCGGGTCACTGGCAATAAAAATCTCGTCGGCCTGTTTAGCGGCGGTTTTCAGATCGGCGATGGTCTTTTTGGCTCGGTCATCTCGCGGTTCATAGCTACAGGTGATCTGACCATTTTTTGCTTCAAATCCTAAGTTGCCTGTGCCCGTATTGGCAAGCTGCCGAATATGGCCGACGGAGGCCCGCACTTGCCAGCCTGATCCGAGAATCGATCTCAGCTTCTTGATTTTTCCCGGGGATTCGACGATTAGCAGGCGAGACATGTTTGATGTTCTGGGATGTTTGAATGACGGTGACCTAAATGGGCGGGGATTGGTTTACCCTCAGCTTATGAGGAGATTATAGTACATTTGTTTTTATAGGTGGAATAAGAGTGCGATCTCAAATCTGATCTGAGAGAGGGATAGCTGAGGACTCTCTTCACTCGGGAATCCTAAGAGAAGTCAGCCATTCCTCTATCCCAATTATTCGTC
The DNA here is from genome assembly GCF_028285745.1 of Acaryochloris sp. IP29b_bin.137. GTDB lineage: Bacteria > Cyanobacteriota > Cyanobacteriia > Thermosynechococcales > Thermosynechococcaceae > Acaryochloris. The sequence continues at coordinate 4,702 of NZ_JANQOP010000006.1, forward strand.
GATGAATCTCAATATTCGGTTGGTCGGCTCCGAAGAAATGGAGCAGGTCCTCGATATCCAGCGGCAAGCGATTCAAAACCTATGCAGTAAAGATTACAACCCACATCAAGTCGACGCGATTGTTAGATCTCAACATAAATGGCGGGGGACCTATGAGCGCATTTATGTGGCAGAGAAAGATCAAGCACTGGTTGGATTTATTGCCGTCAGCCCTTGTAAAACGAATATTGCGGGGCTCTATGTTCATCCAGATCACACCCGTCAAGGGATTGCCACACAGCTATTGCAGTATTTTGAACGTCTCGCCATTGAGAACAAGCGCCATCGAATCTGGGTGACGTCTTCCCTAACAGCTGTGGCCCTCTATCAGAGTCAGGGATATGTCGGGGTGGGGAAAACCAAAATTAATGCCTTGGGGATTTCAATTCCCTGTTTATTCATGGAGAAATACACCAGTGTTCCCCCTCCCCAATATCCATTGGGTATACCTCTCGCAGTACTGTGGGTTGCTGTACTATTGGTCGGCATTATTTTGCTGCTGCTACGATAGTCGGGTGCCTCAGCGCGATTGATCTTCAACCAAACCTTCAGGGTCATAGGCTTGTGAGGATAAGCGAAAGCGCCCTTGCTCTAAGACCAATTCAGGAAGCTGCTTCATCGCAAAAGATATTATCTGGCCTGGTAAATTTTGTGAGCTGTAATGATAGGAATGCTGATAGACCAAGGAACGTTCATCAGCAACCCGTCGATTCCCATTGAGACTAAAGACCTGCTCAGGGGGGAGCCATTGTTGGTGCGTATGGGGGCGTCGGTACTCAAAGGTATAAATATCTGGGTTCCATATCTGTTCTAATGTTTGCCGATCGATTAACCGATAAGGCACGTGATTGCCAGCCCCGGCTTTTTCAAAAAAGAGCTGCTGATCGACCACCAGGGCAACATGATCCAAATAGGTTCGGATGTCATTCTGATGATGCACCAGAACAATATCTCCCGTTTGGGGGGTAGACTGAATCTTCATTGATCGCTGACGCAATACTTTCAGCATTGGGTGACTATCTGTCACAAATAAAGTGGGTGCTGACGGGTTCTCTTGCTTAGCCAAGCGCAGGATTTCGTAGAGTGTGCCCCAGCAGTTGGCTGCAAGCTTAGTCTGAATGGCTGGAGGTCTGCGGGTGGCAACGTTTTGTTCATGGAATCGATGTCGATTCCATGCCTGCATGATCGGGGGCATAAAATCCATAAGGGTATAGTTGCGATCGCGATCGTAATCCGCCAAATTTCGCCGATGATGCCAAGACGCGTAGGTGGTCACCAACTGTCGCCATTGCGGGTGGGTTAATTGACCAAATTCAAATCCAAGTGCCGCTTCCCACACCGGCAGTTTGGCATTGGCATCGCGATAGAGGTGACATGTATGAGGAATATCTTGTGCCCCCGCTAACCTGAAAGAACAGGACTCCACTGAAGTCACGGGTATCTTGCGGAACTCACTTTTTGCAGATTTTACCCACCCCATTGAGCCGAGCGCAAAGGCCAAGCATAGCTGCGCCGAAGATCGGAGACCTTTAGACCTTAACAAAGTCAGGATTGGCTTCATCCACCTGTTCGCTCTGAGCTTTTGAGTCATTATCCACTAGGGGAGTGGAAGTATCAACCAAAGGTAACAATGGTCCCACCTGCTCCTGACCACTAACAGATAAATCACTGTGGCAGAGAAAGACTTTTTCCGTCACGCGATTTAGCAAATCTAGCAAGAGTCGTCGCAACTGCGCCTGGTCATTATTCATTTCATCTTCAACGGTCAGCGGTTCCCCTGACCAATCACGCAAGCAAAAGGGCGCTCCCCAGAGAATCACCGCTCCACCCCCATGCCAAAGGGCAGATCCAGCATCCAACCAAAAGTGCCAGCGATGGACTTGACGGGCCATTCGATATTGAAAGGTCGTGGCTAACATCACCGCTCGCCGGGGTTGACCGTTGGGATTAACCGGGAACGGGTTGGCGGTTAAGGTGCCCTGTCGCAAAAGCTGAATAAATTGCCCTACGGTTTCCGGCAGGGGAGGATGCCGAGTCTGGGTTTGTCGGAGGCGCTCGTCCACTTGCCAATAATGCTGGGCCGTCTCCATTAGTTCCCGGAGAACGGAAAGCTGATCATAATTGAGGGCATGGGGAGCCAGAAATTCTTGGACGGCCCGATCCAAGATAAATACAGGATTTAAGGTGAGGTAGGGCTGGCTAGCGGTTTGGACAGAGCCTTTTTGTTGCTGGTCCAGCCAACTGAGCAGATTGTTATAAGCCGTGGTGGCCTGATGCCCTAAGCGGTCCCATCGCGGAAACGTCTCTACAGGCAGCAATTTGGGATGTTCGGGATGGGGTTGAAAGCAGTAATCAGCCAATAATCCGGCTCGAACTGGGTCGATAGTGCCCGCCGCACTCACCAAGGACGGCAACCGTTGATGGGTCAGCACCACCAGCATTTCCGCGATCTGCTCTGCATCTACTAAGCGACCTAAACCGGGATAGACCAGGGTTAACAGCGTTAACAAAGCCCGAATAATAGCAGAGCTGTTCAGAGGCCGCTGATCCTTAAGCGATTCCACGGGAATCCCTTGGGCCGTCAGGATCTCGATCAGGGTGTAGCGAGCAATCGTATCTAAACCAGGACCAATCACGGCAATTTCTTCGGGTTGAGCCTGCCCAGACTGAATGGCCTCAATAATCTGATCAGCTGTTTGACGAAGAAGCTGGGCTCTAGAACTGGTCTGTAGACAAGTTAGGGGTTCCGGTAACTCAAAGGTTTCACCGCTGACAAAGGCGACCACCTGCTGGCCCATTACTGCTCCTAAAGAAAGGGAGAAATCTTGCTGTAACGCTTGCAGTTGGCAAACGTCTTGTAGACCAGCCAAGTACGCCGGATCAGCCCCTAGCCCTAAACGAATCGCCCCATCGGGATTAAAGCTAAACACTCCCAGCTCCCCTTGATTGAGCCATATTTCAAATAAATCACGGGTAATAGCGGGATAGCTATCGACATCATCAGCAAACACCCCTTGATATCGCTGTAACAAATGGCCTTGGTAGGCAGGATCGGGTAATAAATAGCGCCAATATAAGGCGGTGAGAATACCATAGGTGAGCAAGCCCTGCTGCAAACACCAATCTCGCCAGTTCATTAGCATTTGGGCAATGGTTTCAGCTATGGCTCGGTCACACTTCAGTTCACCCAAGCCATCCTCCAGACGGCGAGGTAAATCTTCTAAGGCAATCCCCCCAAAAGCGGCCAGCTGAAGCAAGTCCAAAATCCGCCGCACCCATCGATCGGGGGACATATTTTCCAGATCTTGTAGGTCTTCCCAGGGGGCGGTTTGCCAAAACTGGGCGGCTAGCTCTTGTTCGGTTTCCGGGCGCAGGCGGAGGGGAAATTGGGCTTGCAATCCCAAAGCTTTGAGGGCCAGGGGCCAAAATAGCATTACTTCGTCTTCGAAAAAGCCCAGAGGTGTGGTGGATTGGACAATAATTTTGCCCGTAGTGGCTTGTGCGATCGCAGGCATCAATACCTGACGATTATCGGCGTTCACTGCAAACACGAGAGCCGTTTTTACGGCAGGTTGAATCTTCTCTCCCTTGGATACAGGAGACAGATTGGACCAGTCCACCAAATGCTGAATCAGCGCTGTGGTCTTACCGCTACGAACTGGACCTGAAATCCAGATAGGCACAGAAGTCACTCAGTCGGGGAGAAGCAAATTTGCTACTATACGACATACCTATTATCAGGTTATGTCCCAATTCTGGTAGGTTTTGCTTACATAACGTCTCAGGACATCATGCCCCTATGCTCCATACCCCCAGATTGCAGCAGCGAGAAAGGCAATCATGAGTTCTTCCTCTCCAAACCCATTTAGGCGCTCGCTTAAATTTGTCGAGCAGTGGTATCGGGAGACTCCCCAGCGAGCTTTAGACGGAGCCTATGAGGCAGCTCGTGCTATTGAGACCATCGAACAGAAGCACTTTCAAGGTCAGCCTGTTCCGCTCCGCATCCGTACTGAAAGTGTAATGACCAACTACTTTCAGTCCGAAGTCCAAAAGAATCTTCAATTTATTCAAACCCGCTTGCGAGAGTTTAAATCTAGCTCTCTAGTGTTAGAAGTGGCGTCCAAGCTCAAGCCCCCTAGCTTTCCCACGGCTTCCCGCGTCGAGACTCCAGACACTACTGACTTCACTGACGAGTATGACGTCACCACTGATGAGTACAGGGCGGAAATTGTCTCATCCCCCGTCGAAGCCCAAGGGGCATTAGATAAATTAGCGTTTATCGATGCCGTACTCAAACGGTATCGATCGGCCTCGATTCAGCGGGAAGCAGCGGCTGCAGCCACTAAAACCTCTAAGTCCACTGCTCAGAAATCTGGCATAGAGAGTAAGAAGACTGTTCCACAGCCCCTCCCTATCCAGTCCGCTCAAAATTCTCTATATGAATCGGAATTTATCTCAGATGATATTACTGAGGATCCCTCCAAACTAGACAGCAGTAGCTTTATTCCCCGTTCCATTCTGCGAACGGCAACCCGCTTCCGCAAAGAACTTAATCCTGATCCCGGCACTGAAGATGATATCCTCAACGACTTTCGCAACTCCAGGGTGCGGACCCGAGCAGCCGTTAGCTTTGTTTTGGGGTTAATGATTGTTCCATTGCTGACTCAGCAAGTGTCCAAAAATTTGATTGTGGGTCCATTTGTGGATCGGTTAAAAGGTCCTGAACAAATTGAAATTCGCATCAATCCTGAGATTGAAAATCAAGTCCTAGCGGAACTGGCTCGCTTTGAAGAACGACTGAAATTTGAAAGTTTGACCAGTCCCATCTCTCTTTCTCCTGCTGAGATCCAGTCCCAACTCAAAATTAAAGCGGCCGAGCTCAAAGACGAATACCAGTGGGACTTACGCCAACCCTTAAAGAATGCCATCTCGGATTTATTTTCGCTCGTTGCCTTGGCCATTTACTTTGTTCTCAATCGCCAAAAGATTGCAGTCCTCAAATCTTTCTTTGATGAAATTATTTACGGACTAAGTGACAGTGCAAAAGCCTTTATTATCATTCTATTTACGGATGTATTCGTGGGATTCCACTCGCCCCACGGCTGGGAAGTCATTGTAGAAAGTGTTCTGAGTCATTTTGGCTTGCCCCAGGACCGCAATTTTATCAATATGTTTATTGCCACCTTCCCCGTTATGTTGGACACGGTGTTTAAGTATTGGATCTTTCGATACCTTAATCAAATTTCCCCATCCGCCGTTGCCACCTACCGCAATATGAATGAGTAAGATGGTGTCCCCTCTCCTTCCTTAATCCTTTAGGTAGGCACTAATTCGCCCGGTCTTAACCGCGACCATTTACCCACTTCCTCTTTAAAGCTGGCGCATCCCACCACGTCCCATTCCATTTCAATGACTTCTGCACTATTGCGAATATTGACATTGATGGTGGGCTGCTGAGGTTCAAACGTAGGAGTATCCGTAAGGTGAGGTTGCTGATGCTGTGTTTCCACTGCATGATACGTAATGCATTGATCAACAAAATGGCAATTGACGCAAATACACACTTCTTTGCCCTCATCTAATAGCAGAATCCAGCCTCTACAGGACAACTTCCAAGTCCCTTACAGACACTCTAGCGAATTTGCCAAACATTTGGGATGCCATGTTTTTACAACTCTCCCCGTGAGGGTCTGACCATACCAAGGGGTATTCTGGCTGAGAGATTTCAAATTTTGTAAATTAGCGGACCAAGACCGTTGTGGATCAAATAGCACCATTTCCGCAGGCTGCCCTGCTTGCACCGTAGGAGGGGATTGTCCCAAACAGCGACTGGGAGATGTGCTAAGTCGTTCCCATAGCGTTAAGGGGGACCAGCGCTCGGTGGATACAAAGGTTTGCCATAGCAGAGGGAGTGCGAGTTGTAAGCCTATGGCCCCCGGTGGGGCAGCACTAAAGGCAACCGTCTTTTCTTCATAGGTATAGGCATGGTGATCTATTGCGATCGCATCGATGATGCCCGTCTCTATCCCCTGAATCAATGCTTCCTGGTCCTGAATATTGCCGACGGGGGGATCTAACCGCCAATTGACATCATAGGTATAAAGGGACTGGCTATTCCCCAACAGATGCATCCAGGTGGTACTTGCCGTGATCGGTAAACCGCGAGCTTTAGCCCCTTGAATCAGCTCAACACTGCGAGCCGTAGACACCCGCATAATGTGGACAGGGACCTGCGTCTCCGAGACGATTTCCAGCAGGGCTGCCAATACGGACGTTTCGGCCAGGGTTGGGGACTCTGAGAGTCCCAGTCTGAGCGCATCCACTCCTTCGCGAATAACGCCACTGCCTGTTAAAGCCGGATCGCAGGGCCAAAGGGCAATGGGAGAGGACTCTGCCTCTAGATACTCCAACAGTCGCCGCAGCAAGATGGAATTTTGGAGCGATCGACCATCACTAAATCCCACGACCCCGGCCTGAATCAAATCAGCATATTCAACCAACTGCTGGCCTTCTAGATTGTGCGTGATGGCACCCCAAGCTTGGACTTGGAGGGGTAAATCGACCGGAAGCTGAGCTTGCAGTCGCGCTAAACCCTCTGCATGGTCCAAGGGGGGGTGAGTATCAGGAAGGAGGGTTAATCGGGTGAAACCACCTGCGATCGCAGATGCTGTCAACGAAGCCAAGTTTTCCCGCGTTTCAAATCCAGGATCATCAGAGTGGCTATATAAGTCAACCAGACCCGGTGCCAAAATTAGACCTGAGCAATCCTGTTCTTGATCTGCAGGTGAAGCACTCACACCTGGCTCCGTTATCTCTACGATTTTGCCTGCGTTAATCAGGACATCGGCGACCCGATCGACTTCTGAAAGGGGATCTAACACTCGCACCTGTTTAAGTCGTTCTTGCACCATACCCAATCCGTCATCAATTATCCTTAGACGATTGTTGATTCAGTTTATAAAGCCCCTGCGGCTGTTTGATCTAATACCCCGCCTGCTAAATGAGTGGTGATATTCATCGCCTGCAAAATGGGATGGCCGTCTGCATCATAATCGATAACGCTTACGGCGCCATTGCCCTGCTTGAAACACCAAAAATGTTCAGGGCCTAATCCGGCAACATGGCACAGCACCACTTTGTTGATGGCGTCATGGGCGACCACTAAGCCTGTTTGTTCCGTTTGGTCTGTGGCTAACGCGTTAGCCACGATTTCATCCCAAGCGGCAATGGCTCGATCCCAGACCTGCTGTAAATTCTCACCTTCTGGCATCTGTACCGTTTCTGGAGTAGTTCGCCACCGTTCCAGTTCACCCGGATAGCGTTTCTCAATCTCGGGTTCTAAGCACCCTTCCCAGGTGCCATGACTAATTTCCCACAGGGGTTCAGACAGATCGAGCTGCACCTGAGGATGACTTTGGAGAATCAGTTCTGCCGTCTCTTTGGGCCGAGCGAGGGAGCTACTGATAGCAAAGTCAATTGGAATATCCTTGAGAAAGTCCGCGGCTTGCTGACCTTGTAAGCGACCGTTCTCATTTAGGGGAACATCAATTTGTCCCTGGAACTGACCCCGACGGTTCCACTCTGTTTCACCATGGCGCACCAGAATCAGCCGCAATCCCCGATAATGTCGCCACAACTTGGGCAGCGGTAATCCCAAGTGATCCGTTAGATTCAGGGCTTCTAGCTGAGGCTTTTGGTTCAGGCCAGGGAAGTTGAGAACACTAATATTGCAGTTGGCTTGCTGTAATCGCTGATAGCGCTCCGGGGTCAATCCTAGCGCTGTACTGAGCAAGGCTCGATTAATACCGCTATGGCCTACTAGCAAAATCGTCTGTCCCTCATGTTGAGGGAGCAGTTTTTGCCAAAGGGCTTTGGCCTGTTCGTAGAGCGCGGGAACTGGATAAAAGGATTGCGCCCCCTCGGGACCAGATAGCTCCATACAGAGCTGTTCAGGGGCTGAGTTCCAACATTGATATTGCTCAGGAAACTCTGTTTTGACCTGCTCAAACAACATCCCTTCCCATAGGGGCAGGCCAATTTCAATTAGTCCTTCTTCTACCTGAACGTTAGGGACAGCAGCATGACTTACCAGGGCATCGCGAATGGTAGCCGCCGTTTGTCCCGCTCGCTGCAACGGACTGCAATAAATTGCGTCAAAGGCAATTCCATTTAAGGTCTCACCCACTCGACGGGCATCAGCCAATCCTTGGGTGGTTAAGAAAGATTGATCGAGATGACCTTGGACTCGGCCTTCAACATTAAAGGTGCTTTCACCATGCCGAACCAATATTACGCGAGTAGCCAGGGACTTGCCCTCCAAAGAGATAACGGCTGAATCAGGATGGCGCCCACTTGATCTTCAGAGTGGTCTAAGCTGAGGCCAGGAAGATTCTAACCTGTGGTGAGGGTTGTTGGTCAGTGAATTCTCAATTCGGGTTCCTGGATCGACCCTGGCGGATGAAAGAGACAACCAAAGATTAGGATAAGAAAACTATAGATTTCAAAGACTCCACCCCCAGACTGGCGAAGGCAAAGGCTTAAATATGGCAAACGATCCACAATTCCAGCAACAACGTTATCGCCTGGTCTTAATGATCTTGACCGTAATTGTGACCTTTCTCATTGGTGTGGAACTAATGGGTAGCTGGAGCCAGCCCAAAGCCCAAAGCCAGCTCAATCTATATCAAAGTGATTTGTTGCTGCAGGCCTCAGAATGGCAACCTGTGGTTGAGGAGGGAGGGCAAACGAATCCCCTACCTAACCCGCTATTAGAAGCCGATCCGATGGCAGCGGCATTGAAAACCTATCGCCAAGTCCGGTCTTCGGTTCAAGCTGACTTAGAACGAATGGAAACAGCGGCGGCGAATGCATCGGATGACGCCGTGCCTCTGGCTCAACAGCAAAATCGCAGTCAGTTCAGAGATAGCTTAGACCTTAGAATTGGCATCCTGTTGGCCCAGTCTGATCAAGTTGAAGATGCGATCTCAGCCTGGTCTTTGCCCGTTCGTTCCCAAACAACCGATCAGCCTCAACTCGCCACGGCTTCCGTCTTAGTCGGACTGTGGAGTGATCCCCCTCAACTCTTGCCCAATGCTCAGCAATTGTTGCAGTCTCAGCTATCAGGCTGGTTTCGAGATCAAGCTCTGGAACGCCTGTACTCCCTATCCCAACGCCAAGCAGACCTCACCACCTTACAAATCAACCAACAGGTGGCGGCCAGCAATGCCCTGGTCAGGGTAGTGACGATTAATGGCCTGACCCTAGTGGGAAACGGTATCGGCGTCATGATTTTATTGGTGTGGTTGGTGCAAGCTTGGCGTCAACGGCGACCAACAAAAGAACCTCAAACACCTGCCCCCCATCCGATGCAAGATTTTCAGTCCCCCCCAGCAAATCAGGCACTGGAGCAGACTGATCAAAACCCTGACCCGCCAACCCTAGATGAATCAGACGTCTACCTATCCCAAACCGGGCTAGCCAAATCTGTGTTGTGGCCTCCTACCTTAATCTGGCAGGTCATGGTGTTATGGTTTATCGCCTTTTTTGCCGTTAGTTTGAGTATTCCGCTACTGATCTATGTCTTGGGGGTGAAACCAACCGCTTTAGGGGCGAGACCTCAGGCCTACTTGGCGTTTACTAATTATGCACTGTTAGTGGGGGTGGGGTTATCGATCTTGATTTGGTCCCTAAAAGGCTATCTCTCCTCACCGTTTCGCTGGTTTCGGATTCGGTGGCGAGGTAGCTGGTTTCTGTGGGGCATCAGTGGCTATTTTGTTGCCTTACCCCTGGTGATCATTATTGCCTTGCTTAACCAAAAGATTCTTGGCGATCAAGGGGGAGGAAATCCTTTATTAGAGCTAATTATCCAGAGCCAAGATCCGGTAACAGCGGGTCTGCTATTTATTATGGTGGCGGGTCTGGCCCCTTTCTTTGAGGAGATTTTATTTCGAGGATTTTTCCTGACCTCGTTGACCCGGTATTTACCGATGTGGGGGTCAATTGGCTTGAGTGGGATTGTGTTTGCGATCGCCCATCTCAACTTGGCTGATATCTTGCCACTGACCGTTTTGGGATGCGTGTTAGGAGTTGTCTATTCCCGTTCCCGAAACCTATTGTCTTCAATGTTGCTCCATAGCTTGTGGAACAGTGGTTCCTTCCTCAGCCTGATGATTCTAGGGAGTAGTGCAGGCTAATTTCAAGGCCAACCGTTGCAGCTTAGCAATACTGGCTGACATCCTCCCCACATTGGTCAGCGAGAAAAACTAATGCCTTAAAGCGCAGCTCGACAAACTCGTCGTAAGCTGGATTGAGCTTGCACATGGGCGGAATGTGACAGAGTTGATGGCCCAAGAACATCACATCTCGCTCAAAAGGACATTGAGCAGGGATCAGCTGGCAAATGCGGTGAGCGACCTGGGGATTTTCAAGATCTAAGGTCGAAAAATACCAGCGAACGATCTTCTTACAAAAGGCTTTAAGCGGATGGATGGGGGAAGGACCAGGGGGAGCATTCAGGGCAGCAGATTGCATTTTATTATCCAAAAGAAATCAAGTGATAGATGGAGAACTTAGAAATACACACTTTAGAAGTTGCTATTTTGAGCTTCGATGGAAAAGTAGTAACCAAACGCACAGGCGATAACCCAAACACCCAGAATTTGAGAAATGATAGTTTCTAACATCAGAACGGACTCCTTGCTCTAGGCAGTGGTTTGAGAAAGATTAGGAGAGGCTGCTTAAGGACCTTGCGGTCTGTACTCTTTGAATACTGTTATTATGTTCAACTTGCTCTGAAAATCCTTGAGGATAATCACGGAAGTTTCACAGAAAGATCCAGCAAATTTTAGCGAGGAATTGCGTAGATGTCCGCAGATAACGTGAGGGTCTCCGTATAATTATGGAATTCCCTCTCTAAAGGGGCATAAATCCCGAAGGATGGCGGGAAAACACTGAGAGAAACAGGGGCGCAATGGCTGTAATTTCTCTGCTCTATTGGATATATCGTTGCAGGCAGCAGATATTATGACAGTTTGCCCTTTTTTAAATATTTTCTTTATATTAGGGGGTTGACGCGAGATCTTGCCTGATTGTTCTGCGGATCGAGGCAGTGCCCGCAGAGCGAGATAGAAGGCACTGCTCTCTTAAGGAGTGATTGCTAGGATGTATTTGCAGTATAAGTTTCAGTCTAATGCAATGCATCTATTGTCAAAGCGAGAACGTGGTCAA
>NZ_JANQOP010000034.1 GCF_028285745.1 Acaryochloris sp. IP29b_bin.137
GGGATTGAGAAACGATTGGACAGACATCCTCAATTACCTAAATGGGATATCCTCATTAAGCCAATTTAGTAGGTGACTTCTTTTCAGGAAATCACCTAAACTAGTCCCTCTCTTTTTGATGATGGCATTGGCAACTGTCTTAGGTGCATGTGAAAAAGCAAATCAAGACGTTCCTGCACCACCTGTTAACCAAGGTGATACTCCTCAAGGTGGGGCTGAACTCAACCAATCTGAAGATGAGTCAGCACCCTCCATTCAAGAAGAAGCACCTGCACCTGAAGCACCACTGACTCCTGATGGAGAAGAAACCTCGCCTGAAAATTCTGATGAACAATCTCCTTAGGAACTTTCATCTGTCAGATCTGAGCTGACATGGCATTGGCGTAACTACTTGCCTGACCTTCTAAGGCATTGTGGGAGAAATCATCCATAACTTGCAACCTACCTTGGCTGTTGAATAACGCGCAAGTTAGTAACCCCATATGATTTGCCAGAAATAATCCATCACAATCTACTCGTGTTTGTCCTTAATCTCTTACCGATGAAGGACAGCTTCCAGCAACCCAGTTATTGCTAAGCCCCCGATGGCGAAGGAATCCTCATGAAACAATTTAAGACTCCATTTCCTATTCAATTGGTATCAACAGTTATTGGTATGTCTAGTCTTCTGGCAAGTTTGCCTGTAGCAGCTAGAACACCTTCATCAGTTATAAATTTTGATGGCTCTGATACCCCAATTGCTCAAGTTGATGAGAGCGAAGCCCAGGAAGAGGAACTTTCTCCTGGAGTGATGAAGATCCTCTGCAAAAACTTTCCTCTCAACTCTCGCTGTTCAGGTACAAGTCAATCAGATACGACTCCTCCATCAGAAGAAACACCTGACGCTGAAGGGGCAGCTGATACTCCTGAAAATCTCGATTCCGAAAATTCAGAACCTGAAGATTCTACTGCTCCTGATATGGATTCTTCTGATACAGTGCCAGAAGAAACTCCAGTAGATAGTTCTACGACTGATGATATGGATGAATCTACAGAAGGAGGAGCTGAACAGCCTGATGGAACAATGGGCTCCCCAGAAGAAAGCACTAATTCTCCAGACACGATGCCACCGGACAATACTATGCCGGATGAGCCAACCGCTCCAGACGACACTCAAGGACCACCTGTCACACCTCCAATGGTTCCAGTACCTGAAGGCGGAACTGAATAGCCCTAGAGCTAGTAATACCAGACAATCTGGAAATCATTTATATCTTATGAGTAATTCACCCTATCCTTCTAACTCAGATCCGATTTTCATGAGTCGTCCCTAGAATCATCGAATGCGACCCGGTATACGGAACTAGGTCGGACGGTTCAAGATATCAGAGTTGAGAATACCAGGCTCAATTCTGATGTTCAACAACTGCGTGGCCGTACCTCATCTCTCATAGGACTACTCATAGGACTAATATTATTGACGATTGGTGGTTTTGCCTGGCTAGCAATTAGCTTGCAAAATTTAGAAAAAGAGGAACAGCAAAGGGCCAATGGAATCGATCCAGCTCTTGCTAGCCAGGTTGAGCAACTAGAGAAACAGGTGAACGATCTCCGTAAGTCCATTCCCGGAAATTTACCGGACACTTTGCAATCCAACCAAACTACATTGGCACAACTGCAAACCCAGCTTCAACAGGTTACTACTCAGATCAAGACACTGGAGAGATCGGCTAGTAATAACCAACCTCAATCCAATACTCCACCCCAAACTGCTCCACCCTCTAATCAACAATCCTCGGAATCTCCACAACTCGATAATAATCAGGAATAGAGCTTTTCAAAGCACGATGACTTAAAACTGATGAAATGATTTAAGAATCATAATAAAAACTTCCTACCTTTAGTTTAAGCTCACTCATTCTCCTAATTTGCTCTATCATCTCTGGTGGTCGCAGGCCAGCATTAGATAACCATCTCCCAATATCACAAGTTCCACAACTCTTTGAAAAAGTTCCTACTTTGTATACTACAAATGTAGTATACTGTGGTTTTTTTCTGAGGTTGGGGTCATGGTTGCCATATACATCGATCACCTCTACAAATCCTTTACCTTCAGCAGAGGTTGGGGTAAGCATCGTAAGCAAACTAATGTGGTCGCTGTGGATCGGATCAGCTTGAATATCCCATGTGGGCAAGCAATCGCCTTCATTGGCCCGAATGGGGCGGGCAAATCGACCACGATCAAAATGCTGACAGGAATTCTTCATCCCACTGCTGGAAAAGCAATGGTTTTGGGCTATGTACCCTGGAAGGATCGTCAATCTCTAGCTCGTCGAATTGGTGTCGTGTTTGGTCAGCGTTCCCAACTCTGGTATCACTTACCACCCCGCGATACCCTCGAATTACTTGCCCGAATTTATGACCTCGAACCTAAAGTTTTTCGACAGCGACGTGATTCGCTAGTGGAACGGTTCGGCTTGAATGAGTTTTGGTCAACTCCAGTGAGAAAGCTCTCTCTAGGTCAACGCATGCGGGCGGAGGTAGCGGCCAGCCTACTTCATGAACCGCAGATTCTGTTTCTTGACGAACCCACAATCGGACTAGATGTTCTGGCTCAGCAAAAGTTGCGAAATTTAATTTGCGAATGGAATCAACAAGAAGGTACGACTGTTTTTCTCACGAGCCATGATACGGGTGACATAGAACGGGTTGCACAACGGGTCGTTGTGATTAATCACGGGCAGATTATGCTGGATGCCCCGGTCTCAGAATTGCGGAGTCGATATCTGAATGAGAAAATTCTCAGCGTCAAATTTCATACACCAATCTACGAGTTTCCTACTCTGCAGGGTGTTCGCCAGTTAGAGGTTATGGACTTTGGGCTCAAACTGGAGATCAACACTCGCTTGATTCCTATCGAGCAAGTGATCAGTCAAATTCTCCAAATAGGATCCGTCGCAGATGTTGCGATCGAAGATCCACCCCTGGATGCAGTGATTGCTCACATCTATAACCAGCCCGCCTCGGAGGGACTCTCACTATGAAATCACTCCACAAATACGGTTGGATTGCCTGGACATCAGCGCGATCCAACATGGCTTACTTGGGTGAAGTCGTTGCACGGACACTATTCTTGGTCCTTATCCTGTACATTTTTTTGCAATTGTGGAGAGTCACCTATTCAGAAACACAGGCGCAGCAGCTAGGCGGCTTCACACTACCTCAAATGCTGTGGTATTTGTGTGTGACTGAATCACTAGCGATTTCCGCTCCACGCATTGCCCAAGATGTTGACCAAGATGTTCGAACAGGAGCATTGACTGTGCAATTGGTTCGTCCCATTTCCTATCCAATGTATCGACTTTGGTCATCAATGGGTGAACGCGGTGTCCGATTTGGATTCAATTTTGCCGTGAGTGCTGTCCTTGCCTTATTCTTTGTCGGCACAATCCCAATGAGCATCGGAGGATGCTTACTTTTTCTATTAGTGTTGCCCATCGCATTTATTTTGGATTTCCTAGTGATGTTCTTGATTGGTTTGGGTGCGTTTTGGTTGGAAGACACCAGTGGGTTAGTGCTCATTTATTCCCGGTTACTGTGGCTCCTGGGAGGATTGATGATTCCATTAGAGCTATTTCCTGAGTCCTGGCAAGGAATCTTGCATAATCTTCCATTTGCCCTAGTGATTTATGCTCCAGCGCGGTTATTCGTTCATCCTTCGATAAGTGATACACTCGCACTTTTAATGCGCCAAGGGGTTGCGCTACTGATGCTGACGTTGTGTGTGCAATGGGTTTATGGCCTTGCCATCCAAAGAATACATTCCAATGGAGGTTGAGGGCATGAAAGCTCTACTGAATTATCTGAACTTAGCGATCGCATACGTCCGACTCAATTGGAATGCTCATATGGAATACCGTGGCGCATTTGTGTCACAACTATTGGCCATGCTTCTAAACAATTTGATGTGGGTTGCTTTTTGGGGACTGTTTTTCACTCGCTTTCCAGTCTTGCGAGGTTGGACAGTGCAAGATGTAGTAACCCTGTGGGCGATCGCCGCTGCCGGATTTGGCCTTGCCCATGCGATTTATGGCAATGCGCTGCAACTAGCTAAACTGATTGCCCAAGGGCAACTCGATGTGTGGATGCTGTATCCACGTGTTTTGCTTCCCCATCTATTGCTAGGACAGATGAATGCGACTTCCTGGGGCGATCTACTCTTTGGCTATGGGGTATATCTGGGTTTTGTACATCCAGATATGGTTCATTTTGTCTGGTTTATCGGCTTAACTATTTCTGTTGCTGCCTTATTTGTGGGGTTTAGCGTTCTGACAGGTAGCCTGAGCTTTTACATAGGCAATGCCTCAGCGCTGAGTGATCAGTGGCGGATGGCAATGCTCACTTTTAGTACCTATCCTGGCACCCTCTTTGATGGGGCAATCAAGCTACTCCTTTACAGCTTCATACCAGCAGGATTTGTAACTTATTTGCCCGTCGAGGCATTGCGTTCTTTATCCTGGGTTCATGCAATAGGGTCAGTTATAGGATCGGTGACTATCCTTGGGATAGGCATTGGAGTTTTTTATCATGGATTACGCCGTTACGAGTCCGGTAATCTCATCAATATGCGAGGCTAAAATTAGCCGTGTTCAGTACTCCTAATTATTTTCACCCAAATGGATATGACCGAAACCTTCCAACTCAAAATAGGTAGTGCGCAGTTGGCTGGTGAATATTCTGGCCACGGTAAGCCTTTGATCTTTCTACATGCTGGGGTTGCTGATCGGCGGATGTGGTGGCCCCAAATTGATACCCTAAAAAATTATTTCCAAACGGTTAGCTATGATCGGCGAGGATTTGGCAAAACGACCTGCTTGGATGAAGCCTTCTCCCATGTCAATGATCTTAGGCAAGTTATCGAACAACTAGGTCTTACAGATGTTGTCCTCATTGGCTGCTCACAAGGGGGACGAATCGCCTTGGATTTTGCCCTTGCTTACCCTCACCAAGTTGCTGCACTAGTGCTCATTGCGCCTGCTGTGAGTGGTGCTCCTGAACCCATAACATTCCCTCAAAATATTCAAGCACGTATTAATGCATTAGATGAAGCTGATGAAGCAAACGATTTAGAGTTGGTTAACACCATTGAAACTGATTTGTGGCTTAACGGTCCCAATAGTCCGTCTGGAAGGGTGGATGACTCATTAAGAAAGCTGTTGTTGGATATGAATGGCATCGCTTTGAGGAAACCGGAACTCACTTTGGAGCAAGAACCCACCTCAGCTTATGAGAAATTACCCAATCTATCGATTCCAACACTTGTAGTTTGGGGGAATCTGGACTTTCCGCATGTCAGTGAACGTTGCCACTACCTTGTGAATACTATTCCTACTGCCATAGGAGAGGAAATGCCTAACACCGCTCATCTACTTAATCTTGAAGAACCTGAGCACTTCAACAATGTTCTTCAAGGATTCCTAAGCATTAATATCGGTATTGAGTCATAACTAGGTTGAAACTGTACAAATCAGACCACTCTCTCGGTTATGCTCTTGAGAATTCAAGTCTGAGAACTTATTGGGTTCTTTCTATTATTTGGGGATATAGGCAGAAATTCCTTGTAACTTCCCCTCAACGCGACTGTCAATGCTTTGAAATTAAGGTTTCATTGCTGCTTATACCCAGTATTTCATGCCGACTGCAGGCAGTAAACATGATCTAATTGCTGCAATAAGTGGATGTTTTCAACTTCCCAGTGATGACAGAACATCGCCGATCTGATTTGTGTATTTTTCTTAAATTTGATTTTGCCATTAATCAGATTTTATAAGATATAGTACATTTGAACTATATTAAGAATAGCGATTACCTCATTTCATAAATGTGAGTTCTTTAATCCGTAATTAAATCTAGGAGGGCATAGTGCAGTTGAATCCATATCTATTTTTCAATGGACAGTGCCAGTCAGCTTTTCAGTTCTATGAACGATGTTTAGGTGGCAAAGTCGAAACCATCATGCCCTATGAGGGTTCACCGATGGAGGATCAGGTACCACCTGAATGGCGCAATAAGGTGATGCATGCCGAACTTACTGTGAACAACAGAGTTTTAATGGGGTCTGATGGAATGCCTGGTGAATACAAGGTCCCCAAAGGTTTCTCCATCTCACTCAATATGGATGCCCCCACAAAAGCCGAACAAATCTTTCAAGCCCTAGCTGAAAACGGAACAGTGTCGATGCCAATCCAAGAGACATTTTGGGCTATTCGTTTTGGCATGGTTACTGATCAATTTTCCATACCCTGGTTAATTAACTGCGATAAACCCGCTTGATGATTCTCCAGGATTACTGCACCAATAACTAAGGAGAGAAAACGATGGAAACTACTACCCCACAAAAAGAGCTAACCATCA
>NZ_JANQOP010000055.1 GCF_028285745.1 Acaryochloris sp. IP29b_bin.137
TAGAAATGGATAATGATGCTGAAGAAGCCAAAGCAATCAAAAAACTGGACGGGGGTGAGTGGATGGGAAAGACTCTCACAGTGAATAAGGCAAAACCTCAGGTAAATGGAATGAGTGGTGATAACTTTGTTGTTGGAAACCTCTTCTAGAGACAATTTGTAATAACAGGATCTATCTCATAGCTCATTGGTTTGAGCTATGAGATTACATGATCAGATTTCTCCACTTCCTCCACACCCACGATCATGAACGTAATTTCCTCCCTCTTCCATTCATACTGATAGAGCTTTTCACCATCTAGCTACTGCATGTACCAAAGGGGAATGCCTCTAGATTTTTTCCACTACTGAGATTCTGATCCTTAAAAACTTAGTGATGCACTCAAACAGCAAGGGCAGAATAAGGTATTCCAGATCATAATGCTCTGCTTTTGTAATCGATCTTGAGCTGGAAAAGAACTCACGATACATTTACAAAACTGTGCTCAATGTTCAGCGTCAGTGGTTCTACCGCTACCTTGGGGTGATGTTCTGGTGGTCTATGAAATTACCCAAGCATTGCATCTTCAACGAATTACTAATTCTGAGCCCAAGAAGGTGGTGGAAGTAGGTCTGGGTTCATCAAAGATAGATCAACTTCAAACACAACTCGAAGGCCATGATCTGTGACATGATTAACCTGAAGTTTTCCAGAACGAGTAGCAACCAAAAGGTTTCCCTGCAAATCCCAGTCTGCCCATTGAAACTCATCCAGAATCTCAATGTCTTCATTGTGCTGCATCGAATAAAGAACCGACATTCCATCTACCGCTTGATCTTCTCCAAACTCACCCCCAGCCCAACCTAAACTCTCTAAATAAAGGATTCGATGACCTCCAGGCTGTATTTTATAGAGTCGTGCATTCCGATGTTCATCCCAGAAATCATTGGGTTGCCGTAGGGGAGAGTCGGCAGTTTCCGCCCATCCCCGGTGACGTTCATTGGCAAATTGCACCACTGGGATGGAACTGAGATTGTAAGGAAAGGGAACGTCTATCTTGAGGTGGTCATCACTTTGATCATGGGTTGTGAAATAGTAACCGTGCGTCCAAGTACCGCAAGTACCAAAAGCATGGATCGCTTTAAGCCAGGGTAACTTTGAAATTGCAATGTAGGTTTTACCCTGTTCCCAGGTGGCATTAGGCGGCATGGTTCAAGTATTAGAAGGATCTTGTCCTCTTTTGGTGATCCGAGAAAAACAAGATGTAATTCTGCTCAATGGTTAAAACTAAACAAACCTGAAATCCTTGACCTATCGTTATGATCCTCAGTCAATTTTTGTAGTAATGAGGCTCAAAATTGTATCTCCTACTCTGAATCACCAAAAGTGGACAAGATCCTATTAGAATGCCAGGGTAACACTTTTATACTACCCAAAATCCTTAAAGTCCTTGCACAGCAGTAATGGTAGCCCTAATCCCTTCAGTAAAAGTGTTACCCTGATTTGAACCAACCCCCTGCCAGGATGTGTCGAGAACCGAGCTTGCCAAAGTCGTTAGACTTTGAAGTACACTCTGTTGTAGTCGGGGTCATACAATAAAACCGCTAGAAGCTTTGTGGTAATTGCATTCTCGCTGTTTTTGACCACTTTTGCTCAAGATTTGTGAGAAATCCAGGTATAGTGATGACACCAAAAGAGCTAGTGAGAGAATTTATTGAGCGATTCAATCAGGCAGATATTAATGGTCTTGTAAATCTTTATGCTCCAGATGCCCTAAACGATCAGGTGGTATTTTCTGAGCCGCTTAAGGGCAAAGAAGCTATCAGCAGTATGTTTGAACTGGAATTTTCTAGAGCACAGATGGTCTGCATAGAAGAGCATATCTACGAATGTGGCGACACCGCTATTTTGCAGTGGAGAGATCCGCTTGGCTTAAGAGGGTGTGGATTCTTTCAAGTAAAAGATGACAAAATTGTGCATCAAAAAGGCTACTTCGATCAGTTGTCTTTCTTTAAAGCCCAAGGTCTGCACATCCCCGAAAATTACCTGGATGCTTAATACCGTGGGCTATACGGTTGCGTTAAGTTACCTTATAGCTTCCCCGTACCATATCGAGGGAATGAGGGTAATGAGAAGATGACTTCTTAATGGTGGTTCAATACCCCAAAGTGTCAGGTGTTATGGTCCCGGTCTTCTGCAAAGATGTCTTCAGTGATAGGTAATCCTGGCAGCAAAACTTGGTGGTGAAATTGGAGGACCACCTGTAAATTTTTCCGGGTTTTCTTACCCTGTATAGATTTGAGGAGACCAGAGTTGGTTCCATTGACCATTGAGTTCTACCGTTTTCAGTATGGCTAAAGCTCGACTGCCTTGTTCAGACAAACAGAGGATAGTTTTGGATTTCATTAAATGTAGATATCGTCTAATCTAAGTGAATTAAGACTATTGTAAAGTCTTCAAAACTCAGACTGGGCAATGCAACCCGGAAAAATTTACAGGTAGACCTTTCCCACGAGGTTACCCAAAATCCCCTGTTTTTAAACCATGCCGATTGTTGTAACCGGAATCACTATTTGCAACACAACCGATGTATCGTAATGTTGTCGTATTATTTTGATGTTGAGAGGTTAACTTTTGGAGCTTCTCAACTTTAACTTGTAAGACTTTCAAACAGCTCTAAAGAGCCTTTCTATATTGATTCTGCTTTTGAATTAGAGTATACCAACCAACGATGCCTCTGAGATTTCTGGTTATTGATGATCATGATATGACCCTGCGAGGGACCCAAAGCGCACTTCAGCAGCAATATCCAGACGCAGATATTCTTGTATTCAAAAGTGCAGAGCAAGCTTATGAGGTCGTTCAGCAAAATCTTCTTGATTTAGTAGTGCTGGATCTCTCGATTCCTCACAAACTTGGAGATCCGTCTCGAGCTGATACGGGGCTTCAGTTGTTAAGAGATTTGATGGAACAGTACCCCATGATGAATATTGTGGTTTTAAGCTGTTTCACTCAAAAGTTGGTCCGTCTCAAACCCACGATTATTGCCCACGAAGGGGGATTTACTATCGTGGATAAAAGTGTCCCCACAGAGAAACTGTTGCTTAAAATTGACTGGGCATTGCAGGGCCTGATGTGTACCCCCAAGGAGATGCGAACTGGCATAGAAATCAAGCCAGAATGGTTGGCAGTCCTCCAGTTGGCGTTTCAAGAGGGGCTACAGGATCAGGCAATTGCTCAACGTCTTAATATCTCATTGCGGACGGTTCGTAACTACTGGACAAAGGTTCAAGATGCGTTAGGCGTCTATCCAGAAGCAGATAAAAGTATCCGCATTCAAACTGAAATTCAGGCCCGATCCATGGGCTTGATTGATTAGCGTTATGTCAGGCCAGCGTTCCCCACATCACTCACTGCAGGGAGAATGGAAAGTAGGAGTGCTACCTGGTGTGCTTGTCATTCTCTTGGTGATTGTTGTTCGTGTTCTGGGTGGGCTACAGCGCTGGGAATGGATGGCCCTTGACCAAGGCTTGCGCTTACGCCCCGCTGAAACCTTGGATGAGCGCATTGTGATTGTTGGGATTACTGATGCTGACATTCAACGGCTGCAGGCATACCCAGTTCCCGATCAAGCACTGGCAAAGCTCTTGAGGAAGATACAGGACTATCAGCCTCAGGTGATTGGATTGGATCTATTTCGAGATTTTCCAATTCCGCCAGGAGAGAAAGATCTAGAGGCTGCCATTACTGATATCCCCAACTTAGTGGGAATTGAGAAGGTATTGTCAAGTGAAGACAGTATTCCGATTCCAGCTTTAGATGTTTGGCAAGAAGACCAGATTGGTTTTGCTGATGTCATACCAGATGAAGATGGCGGACTTCGACGAGTTCTGCTCGGAACTAGTACAGCTGGGGAAGAGTATCGTTTTTCCTTTTCGATTCGGGTTGCAGAAACTTACTTAAAACACCACCATCGAACGCTAAAAAATGGAGTGAAAGATCCCTTGGCGATGCGGTTGGGTCAGACTGAGCTGACTCGTTTTCGGTCCCATACAGGAGGCTACGTGAGAGCTGATGACGGGGGCAACCAAATACTGCTGAATTATCGCCAGAATCCACGTCCCTTCCGGACGTTCTTATGGGCAGATTTCAACTCAGGCCAAGTCAAACCGGAGGAGCTTTATAACCGAATTGTGCTGGTGGGCATGACCTCCATCAGCCAAAAAGATCTGGTGCAAACTGCGGCTGTCAATCACCCCTCCACAGGCCTTCCGGGGCAGATCTATGGGGTGGAGGCGCAAGCCCATGCGATTAGTCAGTTGATTAATGCAGAGCTAGAGGGACGTCCCTTGTTAACCGGGTGGTCAGAAGTTCTGGAGTATCTTTGGATTGTCATCTGGGGCGTACTGGGAGTGCTAATCAAGCGCTGGAGTCGGTACCCAATGATTCATATTTTAATGGTGGTGGTTGCCAGTGCAGGACTATTTGGCCTAGCCTATGTCAGCTTATTGAGTGGAGTTTGGATTCCTCTGGTGCCGCCCCTATTAGTATTTGGCATTAATGGAGTGGTGCTGTATATCTTTTGGTTGTATGACCAAGGGTTGAGATCGCAACTTCAAGATAGGCAGCAGGTTATTGATAGCGCCTTTGATGCCATCCACAATGGTCCATTACAAACCTTGGCAGGTGTATTGCGAGGGGTGCACGATCGCAACACTTCAACTTCAGAACTAGAGCCTCAACTGCAGCACCTCAACCAGGAACTGCGAGGGATCTACAATCTGATTCGTCAAGAGACTCTGCGACCTGAACCAATCTTGGGGTTAAGCAGTGATCTGCAGTTGGGGCTGACTGCACCACTCCATGAATTGTTATGCACCGTTTATTGGGAAACCCTCAACCGAGACTTACCTGGTTTTGCAGATATCAAGTTCAAAATCGTGAAATTTGAACCAATGGATGAACGTGCCCTCAGCCTTGAACTCAAAAGAAGACTCTGTCGATTTTTAGAAGAAGTTCTCTGCAACATTGGCAAGCATGCTAACGGTGTCACCCAGGTGTCTGTCACCTGTATGCAAGATCAGGGGTACAACAGGATTGAAGTGGCTGATAATGGAACAAAGAGCAATCTGATTTCAGCTACCAAGATGGGCTGGGGCACACAACAAGCTGAGCATTTAGCTCGACAGCTCGGCGGAACCTTTCAACAACATTGCAATACCCCTCCCGGACATCGCTATAAGCTGAAGTGGTCAGTGAAGCGACAACCCTTTTGGCGTTTTTTCCTTGTTCGTCGTTTCCATCAATAAATTGGGCACACAGATAGATGCATTTTTATGCAACCCCATGTGCCTAACTCCACCTCCAATCCTGCCTTCATCTACGATGCCCACACTCGGTCTCCATCGATATTGTGAGCGTGTCAAGCAAGCAGTCCGAAGCTCAGAACAATGATTGATCTTCGGCAATCAACGGGACTAAAACCATCGTTGAATAACGGTTGCTGACGATTGTTTATTTTTGATAAGCGAGGGCAAGATGGAACGTTTTAATTATTCTGTGGATGATGGCAACAGTGAAACATCCCTCTTAGGCAATTCAAGCCTAGGACCTCGAGATGTATTGTGGTTCAATCAGTTCAATGCAGCCCCCGGAGCTGATACGATTACTGGCATTTCATTAGCCTGGGGGTCTCCTAATCAGCCTGCATTTACGATTGATGGAGATCCCATTGTTGTTGCTCTTTATGAAGATCCGAATGATGATGGCAATCCAGATGATGCAGTATTACTAACCACTGCTAATGCACAAGTTGTTAACCCTAATACCGATCAATTTGCAACGATATCGATTGATCCAACCGTCGTCAGCGACTCTTTTTTTGTTGGGGCCTTACTCCCCAATCAACCCAGTACTTTTGGCCGAAGTGGTCCTGCCTCGGTCGACACTAATTCACCACAGGAGAATCGATCGTTTGTTGCCACCGCAGATAATGGTGCCTTCAATTTAAGTAATCTAGCCGCAAATTCTGAAATACAGCCTTTAACAGGTGGGAACTGGTTACTCAGAGCAGAAGCCGAGGTCGATCCTAGCGTATTTGAAATTACGGTGGATACCACTCTAGATGAACTGGATGGAGACGTAGCCGATATCTTTAGCCTCAGAGAAAATCCCGGAGGAACAGGAATCAGTTTACGAGAAGCCATTACTGCAGCCCAAAGTAATCCAGTTATTATCAACCTTGAAGGGGGTGAAACCTTTGACCTTAGCATTGGCGGAGAAGAGGAAGATACTGATTTAGAATCTCTACTAAATATCAGCGCTGGCCAGAACATCACGATTCGCTCAGAAGGGAATGAAAGGGCTACGATTAATGCCAATCGCTTAGATCGAGTTTTTACAGTCTCTAGCAATGCTGAGCTCAATTTACAGAATATTACCGTAACGGGTGGTCAAACCACCTTCGGTGGAGGTGGGATTGCCAATTTAGGAACCCTATCGCTGACCAATAGTCTGATTACAGACAATTCAGCAAGTCGCGGTGGCGGACTCTTCAATACTGCCGCTGGCACAGCGACGATAACAAATAGTGTTATTTCTGCGAACAATGCTGTGTTAGATGGCGGGGGGATATATAACGACTCAGCAATAAGTTTAGTCGACGCTGAGACGCTTGGAGAAATCACGTTAGATCAAAGCACCGTTTCAGGGAATATTGCAGGCGGTAGTGGCGGTGGAATTGCAAGTTTCATTGGTCGCACAGTCCTTACGGATACTACAGTTTCCAGCAATACTGCGGCAGTAGATGGGGGTGGAATTATTGCTCAAGGAGCTGCTTCCATATTTGACTCTGCCAGAGAGTTTACCCTTACAGATAGTCAAGTCACCGATAATCGTTCTGGCCAAGATGGAGGTGGATTATATGTCACCAGTAACAGTAGCCCTGACGATAGGATAACCCTTACCAATACTTCTATTTCCACCAACAATGCAGAACGCAACGGTGGAGGTATTTATAACGCTAGCGATACCGTTATTATTGACAATGGTGTAGTGAGCGAAAATGAGGCTGCTAATAATGGAGGCGGCATCTTTGCTTCAGGTATTGCCGCACAAACTGTTCTATCCTTTAGCCTTGTCTCTGACAATACTGCAGCAGTAGATGGGGGTGGAGTGTTTAGCAGTGGTAGCTCAGATGTTTTTGTATTAGAGAGTACTGTTGATAACAATGAAGCCACTGGAAATGGCGGCGGTATTAATAACGATGGAAGCGTAACAAGTATCGTCAACAGCACAGTTAGCAACAATCAATCTGGTGCTGATGGGGGAGGGGTGGTCACGGATAGTGGTGCAGCCACTACTCTACAAAACAGCACAGTGAGTGGAAACAAAGCCAATAACGATGGCGGTGGGATTTTTAATCAGCCTACAAGGGGATCAATTGATCCATTTGGGAATGTTCTAGTTGGCGTACCGGGGGGGACCACTAATTTATTCAATGCGACCGTTACTCAAAATACTGCCGACTTTGATGATAATGGGACAGGGAATGGCGGAGGCATCGCTAATCGAACTTTCCGTGATGGGAACGTGCGCTTTCTTTCCAGCGATGTCGATAGTCAAAATAGTATTATTGCGGGAAATTTTGATAGCCGCGACAATGATGGTCCTGGCGACATTCAGGCAGATATTGCTGGCTCCGTTGATGGCAATAACAATCTAGTCAGCAGTCTTGATGGGGCAGAGGGTTCGATCACTGAAGGCAATAATATTCTGAGTCCGAACCCAATTCTTGGTCAGCTACAGGATAATGGAGGAGCGACCCTCACTCATGCCCTCCTTAACAATAGTCCTGCAATCGATGCCGGGAATAATGCCCTCATTCCTGCAGATATTAATGACCAAAATGGTAATGGCGATATCACTGAACAGACGCCTTTCGATCAGCGAGGTTCTGATTTTGACCGAATTGTTAGAGACACGGTTGATATTGGTGCTTTTGAAGCAAGTCTAACGCCTCCTGTAGAGGAACCTCAACCTACAGATCCTTCAACACCCCCTGTAGAGGAACCTCAACCTACAGATCCGACAGCAACGCCCTCTCCAGGCAATCCAACTCCCGTACCGGCCACTTTATCAGTCACACCTACATCAGGTACCGAGTCAGAGGGGACTGAATTCACCATAACTGTGGCAGCAGAGAGTGCTGTTACAGGCGATCAAAATATTGACTTAGCCCTGACTGGTGACACGGACAATGCTGATTTTACTGGAGTGCTCCCTTCTCAAATTACGATTCCTGACGGTCAAACCATAGGCACAACCTCTGTCATGGTGAATGATGATATGGAGGATGAGGCGGATATCGAAACGGCAACGTTTGAGATCTCCAATCCCAGTGAAGGGTTGATACTTGAAGACAATAATCGTGTCGATGTCACGATTGAAGACAACGATGAAGGTGCGGTGGCTGAGCCTGATGCCCCAGTCATTTTTAACGTTGAGATTAACATAGGTACTCTGATTAATCTACTGGTATTCGATACAACCTCCGCCGGATCCAGCTCCAATATCATTAGCAATCTAGTGGATAGTGTGCTGGCTTTAGGTCAAGCGGCTACTGTCGAGAGCTTAATGGGTTCTAACCTAATGGCTAATCTCTCAGATGGCATGGATCTGGAAGAAGATAGTGTGGTCGGCCTCCAACCAGAAGATTCGGTCGAGACGCAAGAGGCGATGAATGGCAACGATAGCCTGATTGGCACTCTCAATAGAGATCGCATCGATGGGCTAGAGGGCAATGATCGGATTCGCGGTTTAGGTGAGAGTGACATCCTAGTTGGCGGCCTGGGCAATGACACCTTAACGGTTGGGGTCAGTAATGACACCTTGACGGGGGGCACTGGCCTCGATGTCTTTGATCTAACGCTAGAGGCCGGGACCGATGTGTTCACTGACTTTGAGATAGGTGTTGATGTCATTGGTCTATCTGACGGGTTGCGCTTTAGTGGCTTGAGCTTTAGCGGGAATGAAATCTGTTTTGAAGATCAGGTTCTCGCCACACTCACGGGCGTTGACACGACCACACTGACTGCAGATAGTTTTACTGCTCTTTAGACAGAAAACACTCAGACCTGTTGGGAGGCTAGACAAACAGCCTCAGCATTATAGCCTCCCTGGAGAAAAGCATTTAGCACTTTCCAAGCCAATAAAGAGGTTGGGTGATGTCTTATTAACCGCATGATTCTAAGGGCTGCGATCTCACCTATCAGGTTGCCATTACGACCCTACTGCTTTCTGGAGTATATCTGGGTTGCTCTCTACCTGAGTCTGATCGCGATCAGCCGCCTATCCCTATTTATCCTCCTTCACCCTTACCAGAGCTATCCTTACCCAGTCCAACTCCCACTAGCCCTCCCAGATCGCTTGAGAATGGCACCGTGCTTGACCCCCTAATTTATGAGGGCAAGGGTCGTATGAGCATTGAAAATGATACCACCCGTGATGCTGTCGTTAAGCTGCGCGATGACCGTACTCAAGAAACGATTGTTTCTATCTATGTAAAAGCTCACCATCAAGCTGAGCTACCCAAGGTTCCTGATGGTGTCTTTCAACTGTTATTTACCTCAGGTCTAGATTGGGATTCAGAGCTGCAAAATTTTACTCAACAACCTAGCTACAGCAAGTTTGTTAGTCCTGCAAAGTTCATCACCAAAGTCAATGAACAAAATGGCTATCAGTATGAACAGCCCTCTCACTGGACAATTTATCTCCAGCCATCTCCGACCGGAGTAGATCGTGTTGATTCAATATCAGAAAAGGAGTTTAGTAATGAAAAGTAAACCTATCAATCGGATCGCTGTTTCCACGCTTATCGCGTTTGTTTCTTTGATACTCCCATTTTTTTCATGAGCTGGCATTAGCCAGGCAAGCTCAATCGCATTCATCAAATCTGAAAGAACGTCAGACTCAGCAATCACCTTTTTTGTTAGCTCAAACCAATCCTTTGTATGGCTGCTGAAATTTAACGCATAGCTATCTTGGTATCGTCCATGAAAGTCAATTACGCATGACTGGTTATGATGGTGTGGTGGCGACCGGATTTGTCAATTCATCGACAGGAAAGACTGAGTTTGTAGGACAAACAATGCGGTTAGGTAGCTCACCTAGAGCTTTGGTCATTTACGGATATAACCCTGTTGTGCCAGATACGAATCGTCCTCACCCAACCTATAGCCCAGATAACTTCGCCTTTCAAATACATCCAGTTCATGGATTCAAGGCAGTCACTATTGACGATGCCTATAACCGTTCCCCAGTACCGATAAAGCCGTGTCACCAATAACAGAATATGCTCCCCATGCTTAAAAAGATGCAGCGTCCTTATAGATATATCCTCGATTTTGCTCAATACTTCACTACTGGTGTGGGTTTATTAAGTCTGGGGAGCCTGCTATCACTAACGATGGCGTCTACGGTATGGGGTGGATATACGCCACCCCCTAACCCCTCAGCTCCTTCTGATCGGGGCTATACCGCAGGTACCAGGAATGGATGTGCCGGAAATGAGCAGGCTGCGTTGACTGTGATCGCACCCCATAGCCATATCGGTCGAACCACATCCACTCGCCCTACCCTAACTTGGTTTGTCCCCGATCAAACGACATATCCCCTAGAACTTGCAGTGGTTGGCTCGAGTGAAAAGCACACTACTCCAATGATAAAAGAAAGCATATCTGGATTTGGCCATTGGACGATTCCTGAGAAACAGTCACTGGCTAAAAATCATAAATATCGATGGCAAGTCGTCTTGGTGTGTAATCAAAATCGTCCATCCACATCCTTGGTGGTCGAGGCTGAAATTGAGGTAGTGGAGATGCCTCCTGATCTAGCGAGTGCTTTGGCTACGGTCTCGGAACCAGTGATGAGATCGCAGCTCTATGCCAAAGCTGGTTTTTGGTATGACGCCTTTGCAGAAGTCATCACCCTTAAAGACGTTGCCGCTAGGGATGCAGCACTAGCGTTGCTCAAGGATCTCTCAACCCAAGAACTTGCACACCCATCGCAGCCATCCATCCAGCAAGGGCAACGCTTGCAGCAGATTCTGCAAACCCAGTCATCCAAGGCTACAGCCAATTCCCAATCAAAATAAATGAGGACCAATAACCAGGATGCTTGCGGGTCTTCAAAATTTCTAGCTGTGCCATTTGTAAGGCTTTCGCTTTCGACACACCCGGTTGACGCAAGGCAGTGTAAAAATGATCCACGAACTGGGCTGTCGTTTGATCGTTAATGGACCATAGTGAGGCCAACACACTTTTTGTTCCAGCCTGAATCGCAACGCCTGCCAATCCTAGCGCTGCCCGGTCATCTCCTACAGCGGTTTGACAAGCCGTCAAGATCAGCAGATCGAGGGGGCGGCTCTGATCGGTATTTTCCCGAATTAAAGTGTCAAAGGCATTGAGGGTAAGTTTGCTATTATTGCCAGTGACCAGGAAGGTGTCCTCTGGCTCGGGGCCGAACTCTGCGTGGGTGGCCAGATGAACAATGTTGTGGCGATTGGTTTGTAAGACTTGGGCCATGAGATCGCTCGTAAACTCTTGATTGAGAAAGACCTGACTATCCGGCAGTTGGGATGAAATATGGTTTAGTTCCGTTTGCACATGGTCGAGGGGCGGGAAATACTGTCCATTCACGGTCGCTGATTCGGTTAAACCCAGGGCCAAGATACTCAACCGTTCTTTTGCAAGGGCCTGTGGGGCAGTCAGCGCTAAACTGGGCGTAGTTGTAATGGCGTAGGTTTCAATCAGATATCGCTGTCCGTCGTGCAGCGACGCCATCGGTACTGTGCGGAGAATGCCATCCTGAACAAAGACTAGTGTCTCGATCTTGGCTTGCACTAAATCTGCGGCAAAGGGTTTAATGAACCACCCATAAAGCTGTTGGGACAACCGTTTATTATAGGGAGTCAGGCTAAAGTGGCGTTCTAACTCCCGCCGGTAATGATTGATGGTTTGCTTGACCGTGGGGAAATCATCCTCCACCCAAGCCAGCTTTTGCGGCTGACCCGGCAGCGTAACAATCACAGCCATTCGATCTTGAAACAGAATAGTGTTAAAAACCGCTGTTCTAGACGTTTGATCGAGCCCCTCATATTCTGTAGAGGGTAGCGCTGTAATCACGCAGTCATTGCCAAAGTAATTCTGAAGCAAGGCTAACTGCAGTCGATCCATCGTCCCCAGCACGGTCTCTGCTATTTCTGGATCCACTGATTCCAGATTGAGAGACGCTTGCGATAGACTCAAGGAGGCTAACTGCCGATAAATAGGTTCAATGGTTTCTCGAAAGTCAAGTCGCTGATCACGATTGGCCGCTACAATCTCATTGCGAATACTGTCCAGCGTATCTAGGGCTTGTCGGTAAGCTATCAGGGCGTTGGAGTGTTGATTGTTTGCGTCATAAATTCGTCCAGCTTGCCATTGCCAAAGATAGAGACTGTCTCTGTTTTCAAAGGTTTCGGCTGCGGCTTGCGCCTCTAGCGTTCTGGCCAAGGCTGTGTCGTAGTCTTGCTGGCATTCCCAAAAATGCCCCAACTGACCGAGGGCAAAGGACTCACTTCGTCGATCACCAATTCGACGGGCCACTGCTAGGGCAGTCTCCATTAACCCCTGCGATTGTTCTATTGTTGCTAGACATACGGGGCCAGACAACGATACTGCTGTTGCTTCACTGGTAGGGGCTAACTGGACTTGGGCTAAGGTGAGTGCGGCAAAGACCTTAGCTTGAGAGTCCGGCAGTTTTTCTAGGATTGAGCGGGCTGTTGCTTGAGCCTGTTGCATCTGAGTGATATCAGCCAGGCGCTTATAGATAGAGATGCTGTTGAGCAGGCTGCGCACTTGAGCCGCCAAATTTTGCGTCTGCCGAGCCAAGCGAAGGCTAGTCTCGAAGGCATCAATGGCTTGAGCACGATCTTGGTTCGCCTTAGCCATTAGAGGCTTAGCTTGGTCGTCATCCCCCACAATCCGCAGTGATGCAGCTTTACGATCTCGCAATTGAGCCCGACTGGTATAGGTATTGCCAAGGCTATTTAACAGGTCAATGGTGGATCGATCATGTTTTTGAGCCAGGGCCAGACCTTGGTTGAGCCAGTCAATCGCTAGATCATACTCAGCCTGAAGGCGAGAGACTTCCCCCAAAGTGCCAAGCGCGGCTACTTCGCCCGTCACATCTCCTTGGTCTTGGGCAATGGTCAGAGAACTTTCTGAGGAACATTGAGTAGCGGCTGGTGTACATAGCAGTGCGATCGCACGCTGGTATTGCCCCAAGTGACGATAGGTTTGGGCCTGTTCTGTGCTCATTCGTCCTAGCTGCTGTTGATCGCCTAACTGATGGTAAAACTGCTTTGCGGCTTGCCAATGCTGCAGGGCTTCGGTATGTTGCCCCACTTGTTGATAGGCCCTTGCTAGGTTTTCTTCTATAAGGGCGATCTGGTTGCCATCTTTAGCCTGTTTATAGTGCTTAAGTGCAGTTTGCCAGTATGTGATCGCATCCAAGAACGCTCCTTGCTGATATGCTTTGACCCCTTGCTGAACCTGCTGGTCACCATTTATCGCTTGATCTGCAACTTGTGCTGCCATCACTGGGTGAGGATCGAGATCAACATTCAAGCTCAAAAAACAACTGGGCCTAACGCACAATATCAAGCTACTCAAAAAGAGGACGCTAGCAATTATCCGCATCCGAAAAGAATGATGTTTCCACTGCACAAATTTGCCTCACAACTTACAGAACTAGCAAAAATTGACATTCATAATTCGTTAAAGTCAGGCGTCTCTCTCAGACCTATCATTGAGCCATATTCTAGACGAAATTACATTATTAAATTCAATAAATTGCAAATATGAAAAGCGTTAGCGGCCTCTTCACTTATCTTGTTCAGTATGAGACGAAAAGAGCAAGCGTTAATGTTTTTTATCTAAACTATTTTCTGGCGATTGCTTGTATCAGTTTCAGTAGCGCCCTATACCCTTTGCCGTCTCAGGCACAAGTGACGTCGGGCCGCATTATAGTGGACGATACACTTGGGAACTCACAGTCTGTGGTCAACTCGATTGATTCTAGGAGAGATCGCATTGATGGTGGGGCAACACGAGGCAGTAATCTCTTCCACAGCTTTGAAGCCTTTAATGTTGATGTGGGACGGAGTGTTTATTTCGCTAACCCAAGCGGTATCGAGAATATTCTGTCGCGGGTGACAGGAAGTACACCTTCTCATATATTAGGTCGCTTGGGCGTGTTAGGAGAGGCTAATTTATTTCTCCTAAATCCCAACGGATTTGTATTTGGACCTCAGGCAAGTTTAGATATTCAAGGGTCATTTTATGCCTCTACTGCTGATGCAATTCCCTTTGAGGGACATGGGGAATTTAGCGCTACAAAGCCAGTCGGCAATCGGTTACTTTCCGTTAATCCCAACGCCTCATTTTTTAATCATGCTGCAATCCGTCAAGGCTCGATTACCAATCAAGGGGCTTTACGGGTTGGAAAGAATTTGGCCTTTACCGCCCAAGAGATCAATTTGAAGGGACAAATCTTCACAGGAGGAGATTTAACCCTGAATGCCACCCACACCGTTAAGGTTAAGGACAAGATTACTCAGCCCACTATTCTTTCGGCAGAGCATAATTTACAGATTAAGGGTGAGCAAAGCATCGATTTATTTACCATTCGTCATCCCGACAGCGGTCTATTCTCAGGGAAAGATATGGTGTTACACTCTGCCCATCCTGTCGGTGGTGATGCTCATTATTTCAGTGGTGGAGACTTCCGTATCGAACGCCTGGATCGCAGCCTAGGTGATTTAACGAGTCCCTATGATCCTGTCATTCGGGCATCTGGTGACGTTGGACTGAATTCCTTTACTGGAGCATCACTTCATATCATTGCTGGGGGGTCTGTCTCTATTCCTGGTGGCGTCACGATTGTTCAGCCGGATAGCACAGCCAACTCTATTGTTGAGACCGTGACCTTGTCTGACCAGAAAACAGAAATCTCAATCAATGGTAGTTTGGTTCCAACCTTGGATATCAGGGCCGGGACAACAGCAATTGGCAATTTGCCATTCAATACTGGGCAACCCACAGATGCTGACATCACGATAGGTAATATCCTCCTCAACCCAATCAGCAGTGCCGGTGGTCAAGTCTTTCTCACCAATCAATATTATCCTAATCCGGCTTTAACAGGGGCTTCGGGGATCATTACCGTCGGTTCTATTAATACAGCTGATGCACTCGGGGGAGGCTCAATCATAATTGATAGTCGTGGCGCATTGAATCTAACGGATTCAGTGACTGTCTCATCCATAGATTTTGGCAATCCAAATTTAAATATTCCTCGCAACACTTATTTAGGGGATGGTGGCAATGTATTAGCTCTGGCTGAAGGCAATATTATCGTCAGCCCCGGAGCAAATATACTCTCCTTTGGTTTATCAGGAGGAGAAATCAGGCTTGAGAGTCCTAGCAATATCTCTGTTTTAGGCAGTCAGATCAGCAATAGTTCCTTTGATAACGACTTTAATACACCCGGTGGAGATATCACGATTAGAGCCCAGCGATTTTCTCTGCAAAATGGCTCTACTATTTTTTCTAATGCAAATTTTTCCAGCACGAATGGTTTCAGCCATACAGGAGAAATCAAGATTGATGTTGAGGCAATCTCATTATCTGGAACGAATCAAGGATTTGGCAGCGGTATCTTTAATCAAATTAGTTCTAGAGCAATTGGATCAACGAAAGGCATCAAAATATCAACTGAAACATTAGACCTTAAAGATGGAGCTAGGATTTCAACGAATGTTTTTGGACAAGGAAATTCAGGCGGCATTTCCATTCAAGCTAGCGATATTTCCCTCACAGGAGCCAACCTTGAGGAAGGTCCAAGTGCACTTCTTAGCGAAGTGACCACAAGAGGAAGTGGCTCTGCTGGTGGTATCAAGATTCAAACGAATTCACTACGTCTTAACGATGGTGCACAGATATTGACTGACATAAGGGGGAATGGCAGGGGTGGCCAAATTACAATCAATGCCCAGAATTCTATCTCTTTAGTGGGGAATAGCCACCAAGGGGATGGCAGTCTGATTTCTAGTCAGATTGGCTCAACCGCAACAGGTTTGTCTGGAGAGATAGTGATTGAAAGTGCCAAGCTTACCCTCAAAGATGGTGCAGGTATTGTTGCAGGAACTCTTGGCAATGGGAATGGGAGCAACATCAACATTACGGTCGATAATACTGTTGCTTTATCCGGCACAAGTCGTCAGCAACGATCTAATTTTATTACTAGCTCAGTTGGGCCTGATGCAGTTGGAAACGCTGGTGATATAACCATTAGAGCCAGATCGTTAATATTAGATGATGGCTCCAGTATTGGTAGTGTAACGGCAGGTACTGGCAATTCAGGGAGAGTCAGAATTGAAACTCAAGATGCCATCACAATTATGGGTGAGAATAGTAGCCGTCAAGGATCTGTGAGCTCAATTACCAGCTCAGTAGAAAAGGGAGCCAATGGCTCCTCTGCGGGTATTGATATCAAGGCCGGCACATTGACTTTAACGGAGGGCACTCAAATCTTTACCACTACGTTTGGTGCTGGGGATGCAGGGAGCCTGAACATTGCTACTCAAGATGGAATTACCCTATCGGGTAGGAATCGCAACGGCTCGGGTAGCTCTATCTTTAGTGCCGTTGGCCCACAGGCCGATGGGACCGCAGGACTGATCTCATTGTTAACAAATGAAGTATTGCTGAATGACGGTGCCATCATTTCTAGCAGTACATTAGGCACCGGAAATGCAGCATCGATTAAGGTCAATGCTCAAGTAGTAACCCTCAATAAAAGGTCTTTCATCACAACCTTAACTGATGGTCAAGGGGATGCTGGTCCGATCCAGATTAGCAAGACGGAGACCCTATTACTAGATAATAGTGGGATTATTTCTGGGGCCACAGCAGCTTCAATGGGTGATGGCAGTAACATCCAAATCCAAACTGACTATCTCTCACTCGCCAACCGTTCGCTTATTAGTGCTAGCTCGCAAAGCAAAGGTCAAGCAGGGAATATTCTCATTTTTTCGAACCATCCCTATCGCAATGAAGCCATTACCCTAGACAATAGCGACATCACCACCTCTGCGACTCAATCTACAGGGGGGGCAATTACGTTAATCACTTCAGATATTCGGCTTGTGGGTGACAGCGATATTCGGACTAATGTTGCTAGTGGTGCTGGAGATGGGGGGGATATTACCCTGTCTGCTCAATCCATTATTGCCTTTGACGATAGCGATATTTTGGCTTTTGCCAGTGACGGCAAAGGAGGAGATATTGTCCTCAATAGCCCCATTTTCTTTGGTGAATCCTTCGCTTTGACAGAAGCAGATCCCAATACTTTAGATGGTAATAATCGTGTCGATATCAATGCTACAGGTGGGATCGCTTCTGGTGCCGTTACTATCCCTGATGTCAGTTTTGTCCAAAATAATCTCGCAGACTTACCAGAGATTTTAGTGAATACTGAACATTTGTTGGCCAATAGCTGTCTCATTCCCTCCACTGCTCAACAAGGCAAATTCATAATTACTGGAACAGGGGGCTTACCTAGACGTCCTGGTGACGCTGTAAGTTCTAGCTTCTCAACTGGATCCGTGAGGTCTATTCCCAAGTCCAAAAGGACGCCTGCCCAAACAATAAAACGACCTTGGCAAATTGGCGATCCAATCATTGAAGCCCAAGGAGTCTATCCTATCCAAAATGGGAATCTAGTGATAAATCGGACCTGTTCAGACCCCTAACCCCTAAACTTATGTAACCCAACTTTGTCTGGAGTCGCCTAAAACATGTATGGATCGATGACAAGCTTTGCGTTATATCAGTTCAGCTTCGTTGCAATTGTGTCCATGCCAGTGTTTGCCCAATCCTCACCGCCCTCAGGTGTCACACTCCCCTTAACCACTCCCGAACAAATTGATCAGACCCTACCCTCTACAACTGAGACGCATCCTGATCTTCCCAATGACTTGAAAGATGCTCCCGATCCGTCTCTAAAAATTCCCAAGAATCAAGAGGAGCACTCACCATCAAGCTTAAAAGCGACGACATTCTTTGTGCAACGGGTAGAGGTTTTAGGAAGTACTGTCCTACAAGCAGACATTGATGAATTGATCCAACCCTTTGAGAATCGATCTGGAGTTACCTTTGAGCAACTTATTGATCTACGCACAGCCATTACACAGACCTATATCAAGAATGGTTATGTCACATCAGGAGCGTTTTTACCCAACGCCCAAGATATCAGTGATGGTATCGTCCAAATTCAAGTCGTCGAAGGACAACTAGAGCGAATTGATGTGACTGGATTAAAGCGGTTGCGGAATGACTATATTCGTCAACGGCTCCAACTCGCATCCTCTCCTCCACTACAGCAACAACGTCTGGAGCAAGCCTTAAAACTCCTTCAGCTAAATCCATTGGTGCAGCAAATAGATGCCGAACTGACGGCGGGGACTACCCCCGGTCTCTCTGTGTTAAAGGTCAATGTAAAGCAAACACCCGAATTTCAAGCGGGGGTAGCTATTGATAACTACCGCTCACCCAGTGTGGGATCGCTTCAGGGCAGTATTGATGTAGCCCATAACAATGTCTTAGGGTTAGGCGATCTCATACAGGGTAGCTACGACGTTGCAGAAGGATTAGAAATTCTTGATGTGTGGTATACAATTCCCTGGAATGCTCGTAATGGAACTGTTGGAATTCGCTATTCCAACAGCGACAGTAAAATTGTGACTGCTGAGTTTCGCGATCTTGATATTCGCAGCGAGACGCAAACTCTGGCTTTTCAACTGCGTCAACCGATTATCCAAACGCCTTCCCAGGAATTTGTGTTGGGCTTGGGATTTGATCTCCGGCAGAGCCAAACCTTTTTATTGGACGATATTCCTTTCTCCTTTTCTCAGGGGCCTGAGGATGGTGAGTCAAAGGTAAGAGTCCTCCGTTTTTTTCAAGACTGGACTTTGCGTGACGCTTCTAGTATCCTCTCTGCGCGGTCACAATTCAACATTGGTCTCGATATCTTTGATTCCACCATTAACTTAATGGGGGCCTCCGGTGATTTTTTTAGCTGGTTGGGACAGTTTCAATGGGTACAGCGCTTACCTCATCAAATGGTGTTAGTGACTCGGGTAAGTGCTCAACTGACGCCGGATACACTTCTACCCCTAGAAAAGTTTAGTATAGGCGGCATTGACTCAATTCGGGGCTATGTTCAAAATCAACGTTTGGCAGATAATGGCCTCTTAGGGTCGATTGAGTTACGCATTCCATTGTTGCGCCAACATCAAACACTACAACTCACCCCGTTTTTTGAGGCAGGTAAAGTTTGGAATACTTCTGAACACAACCTCGATGACTCAACCTTGGCCAGTATTGGTTTGGGACTAAGGTGGCAAATTTTTAAACAGGTGAATGCTCGCCTCGATTTTGGTCTGCCTCTGTTTCCAATTGATAATCTTGGCAGTTCGCTACAAGAATCAGGCTTATATTTTTCGCTTCGATACCAGCCATTTTGATGAAAATTTAATGTATTCTTGGATTAATCTGCTCATAATAAAAAATACACAAAAGCATTGTTAGAACAATTGAAGATTACCTATTTAAATTTTGAGCCAAGCAGATCTTATTCTTCAGAAAGTGTCAGTCCTGAATAGCCAGAATTGAGTTATAAATACTGATATTTTACGCTGAATATCAACCCTAAATAATAGGTTCAAAAAGAGTAGAATTTTGGTTACACTTCCTCAGAAAAATAAGCAATCATTTTTCGATAAAGGCTGTTTAAAATTTCTCAAAGAAAGTCTGAAGCTAAGATTCTTATGTGCCAAAATTCCTCATAACACTATTGCTATCTTACAGATTTCTAGAGCTTTTAAATTATCTCTGGTAAACTTAAATAAGTCCTTAGCTTTCGATGATCTGAGGTCTAAATCTTCCTATTATAGAGGTTTAATTCTTCCAATTTATATCAGAATATACTCTATGAAATAGTTTGAATCCAAATAACTTCAACACTCAGAAGGATGTTATCTTGACAGCGTTTCTTTGGTGTTTTGGTACTTATACTTCCTTGTTTTACTATCAATTACAAGTGTAACTTTTCCCTAACTGGATGGCATTAATATAAAATATTCGACCCACATCTTATTTTCACGAAAACTTAGACAAAAAATTGACAATATCTCAAAGTAATCGAATCACCCCCAAACCCTACTCACCCGCTCCCGCTCCAGACCCGCCTCCACCATCTCCTCGATCCGCTCTATCGCCTCCGGTGGCCGTAGCTCAATCACCTGGCAAATCTCAAAGGTCTCCTCTATCTCGGCAGCGCACTCCCAGCAAAACCCCGGTGTAGCAAACGATTCCCTCACGAAAGGCTTCCCCGTTCCCGCCACGGTAATCCAGTAGCTCCCTGAGCTATTCTTGGAAACAGCCAGATACTCCAGCTCTCCTCCCTTCCGAAATTGCTCAACCAAATTCTTCTGACCCAACTCCAGATTCCTGAATCGCCTCTCCAGCTCTGCCGATTCTCTAGGAGTTCGCGGTCTACTGGCCGGGGTTACTTCAGAGGATTTGGTCTGAGGTCTGGACTCAGGTTTAGTTGATCGGGAAGTTCGCCTAGATCTACGTCGGCTCACTCCCAGCTCTCCATGCCCTTGTTCACGCTTGGGTGGCCGGGTGCCTTCGGGGGCTTTCTTGGGGAATGCTGTCTTTGCTATGAGCTTGGGAGAGGAAGGGGCGGACTTGGGTGATTGTGGGATGGCCTTGGGTACGGGCTTGGGGTTGAAGGAGATGATTGGGTTGGTCATTGGGGAATTCCTGTGACACACCGTTAGTTTAAGGGAAAGGCTTTCTGGGGGGAGTGGGGTTGTTGTAAAAGGTTATAGGGGTATGTCCCCCATTCTGACGAGATTAGGACATATGGCCTTAAAGCCATACACAATAAGGCTTTCATTTTCAAATTTTAGATTTTCAATTTAATGT
>NZ_JANQOP010000099.1 GCF_028285745.1 Acaryochloris sp. IP29b_bin.137
CGGCCCGTCGTTTGATGGAAGCGAGTTCTTCAGATGTCATCTCTGACAACCGGAGAATCCTGACCACGTGCTGTCTCCTTTAAATCAATAATCGACGACATGTATCGGTCGTCGAGCGGTGTATAAGCATTACTAGCTTAGCTCAGAAGCGGGGTCAACAAAATCGAATGTATCAGTGAGCTCGATTCCACGCTGGCTGAAAGGTATTGGCGTGACGATCTCAAAAGTGGCGGTCATAGGGAAGCGGTCACAATCTCTTCTTTGGCGGCCCACTGTCCAATATCTTGACGTTGAATAGCGGCGGCCATTAAATCGGCAAATTTATCCGGCGTACAGGCAAATGTAGGAATCCCCAGAGTGGCGAACTTGGCCGCATTGTGATGGTCAAAGTAGGGAGCGCCGTCATCGCTGAGGGCCAACAGCGTAATCATTTGTACTCCTGAATTGACCAAGGAGGCGACGCGCTTGAGCATGGCTTCCCGATTGCCCCCTTCGTACAGATCGCTAATCAGCACTAAGATTGTTTCTTCTGGTCTGCGAATCAACCCCTGGCAGTAGCTTAAGGCTCGGTTGATATCGGTGCCACCGCCCAGTTGGGTGCCAAACAGCACATCGACGGGATCTTGCAGGAGATCGGTTAAATCGACGATGGCCGTATCGAAGACGACGAGCTGGGTTTTAACGGCGGGCAGTGAAGCTAATACTGCTGCAAAAATACTGGCATAGACAACGGAAGTGGCCATGGAACCGCTCTGATCGACGCAGAGGATAATGTCGCGGAGGGCTGAACGCTTGCGACCAAAGCCAATCCGGGTTTCAGGAATAATTGTGCGATACTCCGGCTGATAATGGCGTAGGTTGGCGCGAATCGTTCGGTGCCAATCAATTTCATGATGGCGCGGGCGGCGATTGCGAATCGACCGATTTAAGCTGCCCTGGACAGCCTGTTGCATTGGGTTGGAGAGCTGACGGATCAAATCTTCAACCACCTGCTGGACCACTAACCGCGCTGTCTCTTTGGTCTTGCTGGGCATCACCTGACTTAGGGAGAGCAGATTGGCCACGAGATGGACATCCGGCTCCACAGCGGCTAGCATTTCTGGCTCTAACAACATCTGCTGCAAGTTCAGCCGTTTAAGGGCATCCTGCTGCATTACCCGAACGATGGAACTGGGAAAGTAACTGCGAATATCGCCCAGCCAGCGGGCAACTTTGGGAGAGGATCCCCCTAATCCACCTGAGCGTTGCCCTTGGGACCCATGGGTGCCTTGGGTTTCATATAGGGCGGCTAAGGTTTGATCCATCGCCGTGTCTTGGGAATTGAGGGTTAACCCGCCCTTCGTACTGATACCATCAGCCTCGCCACCCCCGAGGATCAGCCGCCAGCGTCGATTACGTTCGGAATTATTCTGAAGCTCTGCCATCACTGCTTTTTGGAGAATATACGATGGGGGCTATTCGGAAGATGGCACCAGGGACTGATTCACAGTAGTGGGTGGGGGCGCATGAGCATACAAGGTTTCTGAAGAGGTAATATCGTAGGCGGCATCGACCCAGGCCAGCTTGACCTCCGTGACCTGATGATTTTGCAAGGTCACCAAAGAGAAATTACGCTGCAGTCCTTGCTGTGTTTTGATAATCCGAGGCACGCAGGCCGCATTGAGATAGACCGTGCCTGCTTCATCTACACAAAGTCGCTTGCGCTGAACGGCTTTGGTATGGCGCAAGTTATGGTGCATATGGCCGAAGGCGACAAGGGGAACTCGCTTGCCAATGGATCGAGTGGTTGCGATCGCATCTCGCAAATCCGGGTCCCCAAAATCTCCCCCCAGCTGCTTCCAATCCTTACCACAGGGATCTTCTGCCTGATCTCCTAACCCAGCCGGACCATTATGGCCCAAGAAAAGAATGGTTTCTGA
This sequence comes from Acaryochloris sp. IP29b_bin.137, assembly GCF_028285745.1. Classification (GTDB taxonomy): domain Bacteria; phylum Cyanobacteriota; class Cyanobacteriia; order Thermosynechococcales; family Thermosynechococcaceae; genus Acaryochloris. Next base: position 1,920 of record NZ_JANQOP010000099.1, read on the forward strand.
GGGGGCCTGGGCGGCGGCATCGACAATCCTTGCCATAGACTCGTCGAAATCCTTAACGCCAAAGCGGTCTCGATAAAATTCTGCACAACGCCAGTCGGGTCCCCCCCAGCTAAAGGGCCGTCCACCGACCACACTCAGATCGAGCTGAGGAAAAACGCGGTGGGTATAGCCCACATGGGCTTCCGCCAATAGGTCTATTTGCAGCGATACCCAGTCTTCCTGAGTGCGATCGTAGGGACAATGTTTCGTTCCCCAGGGCGTGGCCGTATACCAAGCATCATGGTTGCCAAAGGAGGCCGCATAGGGCAGGGCTAAGGTTGAGACTGCCCGCACCACCTCCACTGCTTCATTACCAAAATCCCCCACAAACAAGGCTAAATCGACGCCCAAGCGCTCCAGTGCTTTAGGATCCTCTTCATCCCAAGCATCATGAATATCCCCAATCACAGCAATTTTGATTGATGGCGGACTAGGGAGAGGGGTGGGGGATGGCTCAGTCATTCCGATGTGGGGCAAGGGTTGAGGCCGCTAATCTTGAATATATTCTTGGTCCTGGGCCAACGCCATTTCTGCCCGGATAAATTCGCGACCTAAATAGGCGGCATGATCCAACTGGGTCACCAAGCAAGTTTGTGGTTCTTCAAAGATTGCAATACACAGTTCTTTCGCCGTCTTAGCCCGGAACGTAGCGTCGGGCTTTCGCTCCACTTTGCCGCGACAAGATAACGGCTCTCCCGTCTCTGGATCAACCGCTAAGCCCTTCTCGTTAATGTCATTGGCATAGTGATCGGCACAAATTGCTGGAGCGTGCCGATCGAGATAAATCAAAAAATAGCCGCCTGGATCTAGGGCAATAAAGCGTTGAGATAACTGGTCATTGATGGCAGCTTGATCGCTAACAATGGTATTCATGAACAAAAAACATCGTCAAGTGGATAGGATACGACTCCAAGATCCAGTCTAGTACGCAAACTCAAATTCGGTATACGGTGGCCTTAGCTCTTTGCCCGTGAGGTCATTGTGCCGGAATAGACCAGTCCTTTTTTCACATTGAGAGTGAGGTGGGTGCCGTCCCGAATCATGCGGGTGGCATTTTCAACGCCTACGATAACGGGAATTCTCAGTCGGAGCCCCAATACAGCAGCATGACTATCCATACCCCCTACTTCGGTAATAATCCCTGCTGCTTTGCGAATGGCATCCACATGACGCGCATCTGTTGCGGTAGCGACTAAAATATCGCCCTGATTAAAGCTCTTAATACTGTTGGGTGTGGTGACAACCCGAGCCAAACCACTCACTGATCCCTGACCGATCCCAGTTCCCTGACCCATCACAGCAGTAACAATCTCAACCTTGATAAAGTCGGTGGAGCCGGCAACGCCCTGCAATGTGCCAGCAGTGATCACCACTAAATCCCCTTCTTCGACTAAACCTTTTTCCTGGGCAACACTTAAAGATGCCTGCAGGGTTTTGTCAATAGAGGGTAAATTGAGGACCAGCAAGGGCTGAACCCCCCACACCATTTGAAGCTGACGAGCCACCTCGACATGGGGAGTCACGGCTAGGATGGGGATATTGGGACGATATTTGGAGACATTTCGTCCAGTGGACCCAGTTTTGGTAAAGGTAAGAATGGCTTTGGCTTTGAGTTGAGCGGCAATATGGCCCACGGCTTGGCTAATTGCGTTGGGAATGGCTGTTTCTGAGGTATCGAGGGCATTAATCGTTTGAATGCTTTTTTCGTAATCGATCCGCTCGGCAATTTTAGCCATCGTCGCGACGGCTTCGACAGGATAGTTGCCAACAGCGGCCTCATTGGAGAGCATCACCGCATCGGTGCCGTCCAAAATGGCATTAGCGACATCGGAAACCTCTGCTCGTGTCGGCCTGGGGGAGTTGACCATGCTATCTAACATTTGCGTGGCCGTAATCACGGGAATGCCGAGACGGTTGGCCGTAGCAATTAACCGCTTTTGCAAAATAGGAACATCTTCGGCCGGCAGCTCAACCCCTAAATCACCTCGGGCAATCATCACCCCATCACAGAGGTTGAGAATTTCTTCCATCTGGGTGATGGCTTCATGTTTTTCGATTTTGGCGATCACTGGGATTGATTTTCCCGCATTGGCAATGATTTCTTTGATTTCGATCATGTCCGCCGGGTTACGGACAAAACTCAGGGCAATCCAGTCCACCCCTTGGGCAAGGCCAAATTGCAAATCTTCCCGATCTTTGTCGGTGAGGGCTTTGACGGACAAATAAACCCCTGGGAAATTGACGCCTTTAGAGTCAGATAACTTACCTCCTACAACCACGCGACAATGGAGCGTCTTTGTGGATTGATCAACGGATTCAACAACCATTTCTACCCGGCCATCATCCAGGAGAATGGTAGCCCCCACAGATACCTCTTCAGCCAGTTTGGAATAGGTGACCATACTGCTGGTTTGCGTGCCCGGAATGGTCTGGCTGGTGAGGGCAAACGGATCTCCTTTTTGGAGGGTGATGGGGCCATTGGCAAATTTACCGAGACGAATTTTGGGTCCTTGGAGGTCTTGCAAAATGGCGACGGGCTGGTTCATCTCATAGGAGAGTTGCCGAATCAGCCGAATAGAGCGCAGGTGATCGTCGTGGGTACCGTGGGAAAAGTTGAGGCGGAGGGTGGTGGCTCCTGCTTCAATAACCGCCCGCAGCATATCTGGATTGGCAATGGCTGGCCCCACGGTGGCCACAATTTTGGTACGACGATCGGTCTCAGGCAAGGACATGTATCCGTATTAAAAAAGTCTAGGCAGTAAGATGAACAATCAATCGGGTTGGTCATCAACTTAACAGTTTAGGCTGAGACGCTACCCCAAGCTATTTTTTTGCGGAATTCCTGCAGCAACACGGAGATTAGGGTGAAGTTAACAACGAAGGGACACTATAGTGTGAAGGCATTGCTGGATTTGAGTTTACAACCCAATTTTGGCCCCGCATCGGTAAATGCCATTGCCAAGCGACAATCTCTCCCGGCACCTTATTTAGAAAAGCTATTGATCGAGTTGCGAAAAGCGGGGTTGGTCCGCTCTATTCGGGGTTCGAAGGGCGGATATCAGTTGGCCCGTGCCCCAGTAAAAATTTCCCTGGGCCATATTTTGGAGGCGGTGGGAGAAACGGTTGAGCCATTTACAGAACCGGCACCTGCAGCCCAACAAGCGGAGGATTGGGTGACGCTCACTCTCTGGAAGCGCCTGCACCAAAAACTAAAGGAATCTCTGTACAGCATCTCCCTAGAAGATCTCTACTACGATGCCCGCAGTTGGCAAGCCGCTCAAGGGGCAGAGACTAGCTTTGTTGTTTAGTTGATACCTGCTTTTAGATTATTTTGCTAGCAAAAATATTATTGCTGTTGTGGAACTGACGTGAAGAGGACTACTAGATCTTGCATATCAAAACTACTGTCACCTGAATTAGTAGAACCCAGTTCAAATAAGACGATCACCTCATTATCTTCTATAGTAATTTTCTGGTTAACGTCCACGTAGTCATCTAAAAAATCTGCAATAGGACGTTGATTTCCAAAAGGTGCGAAGTCTGGGATTGAATCTCCATTCTTAAGCGTTAAAACTTGAACTAAATTGTCATCTTGAGAATTGGCAGAGATATTGATATTGCAGGGGCCTCCTGTGGATGCACCATCAACTGTAAGAACTGTCTGTGCTTCAACAGGAATATTACTTTGAGAGCCTGGAGGATTAGTTGATAGAGAAACCTGGCTAACCTGCTGCCCTAAAACAAGATTGTAGACTGCTGTAGTTGGAATTGGGTCAGATCCATCTGGGTTACAGGAAATTTCACCACCTAATACTCTAATAGAGAGGCTTGCCTGATCATTAAAAACCACCGAGCCATCACCGGGAAGCTCAAAAAGGGGTGGAACTCCGCTATTGCCTGGAAGATTAGGGTTGTTAGGGTTGGCAGAAGACGTGGCTGACGGTCGTGCTAAAACTGTAGTCTGAGCTTGATATTCTTCAGTTCCTTGAATGGGTCTATCAAAAACACCTGTATGAAAGAGTTCTGTAATTTTGCCTGTGGCATTAACACAAGCTCCAAAACCGATATTGCCATTAGCGGTCCAATTTGAATCAGAACAGGTTGGGGTGGTGGTTGTATTTTGAATTGAGTCAATGAGCGGTTCATGACTCCAGTTAGCAGAGTTAGATGGATCAATATAAGTACCATCATTGTTATATTTTGGTCCCCACCTGTAGATAAGTTTGGGGCCTAACCAGGTATTGTTGGTTGACGAAGCAACATAATAAATGATTGGCGTTTGGACACCTGTTAAATCAGGCATCTTTAGCATAAGGACTGGTTGGGCACCGCTAGGGAGTGAGGTGTTGAATTCAGAAGGCTTTGGTTCATTACTTGCATCCTGAACAATGTCATCTGCTTGGCGTATTTCTGCAGCTATAAAATCCAAAGAGCGATTGAGTTCCACCCGCCGTTCATTTTGGGCATTAGCAATCTGACTAGAACTTAAGATAGAGACTAGACCAAACCCGCCTACAGTAATCACTCCTAGACTAATAACACCTGCAACTAACAACTCGGGCAGAGTAAAACCTTTAGACTTAGGGTAATTATGCTGCAAGTACCTTTTAAGGTGATTATTATTCATATTTATAAATTTCTTAGAATAAAAAGTGATAGATGAGATTGAGACTATATCAAAAAACTAGTTTTTAAAAATCCATAGAAGCTGAATGATGTGGAATATTTAGGTGAGTGCTAGTTTCAATTCATAGTAAGCACAATGCAGATAATGGAGATTAACTAAGTTGAAGTATGACAGTCAGCTTCTAGGTTTGGGTTTGGAGAGGGGGGGTGGGAACCTCTAAACTCGCCAGTCCTAATAATACCAATACCAGATGAAATTGCTAAACAACGCATCCCTTGAGATTGATCGGGATGATAAAAAACAAAAACATTGCTAGAAGAGGTAGAGCCTTTAGGAGAAAACTGGATGTCTGTATTGTTCTCAGCTATCAGAATGACAGCAGATGTGCCAATGCCTCCACCTACTTGAGTTAAATCTCTGGTACCTGTAGGCAAACAATTGGTGGGGTTTGCGGTGATAGAAGAAGTACTGATCATGATGGTACATTGTTGACTTTTACGAATTGCTGCAGCTTGGGCTTCTCTGAGAGCTCCTTCAACCTGCCTAGAAACATCCTCAACTCTTTTGCTATTGACCCAGCTTAAGAACCCAGGGGCTGCTAAAGCAGCAAATATTCCTAAAACAACTATTGTCCCTAGTACTTCAGTTAATGAAAACCCGAGGCTTCTGTGTTGATGCCGAGTAAATGTCATATTGCTTACTTGCTAGTTGGAACTATCAACTAGGACATTTTAATGATGCATCAGGAATAACCTTAGTGTGAAGGATGGAAATAGGTATATTGTCTGCTGATACGACCTCATATTCTAAGCTCAGAACGTGATAAGGGGCAGAGGTCGGTAAAATGGGAGTACGTCTAAGCGTATAAGGCCGATTACCGACAGCACTAAGCTGATTAGTTTCTACTGGAGCATTAGAAGCAATTCTATCTCTAAGCTGAGCTGCATAGCCTAAGGAATTGGATGTGGCTTCACATGCGGGGAGATTTACGTTGTAGTCTATTTCTGGGTCAACAGCGTTGTAGTCTAAACGATTAGCTTCATACCTTACCCTTTCGAGGTCTTCTTGAATCCAAGTTGTGGCTTCACTGAGTTCCTGACCCTTGACTTTAAAGGCTGTTGCAGTAACGATTGCCTGCATCGCAGTACTGATGAAGCCGACAATTACTAAAAGACCGACTAATACTTCAACAAGTGTAAAGCCCCCATTAGGAGCTGTATTGAAGATATATTTGTTCATCAGTAACACTCCATATGAGTAATAAAAGAACAATCTCTATAAATTGGGATTCAAAAAGAATTACTCGCTTGGTAGTTAAGGAGAATCAAAATATTCATAGTAATCAAATTCTAGCTACTTGAGAAGAAATCATATTGACTATTAGAAGTTTTAATTTGTAGTTTTCTCCTTAGTCAGCCAAGTTTGTATGGGGTTAGTGACAGCAAAATATTCTATTGTACTGGCAACATTGTACGGATCTTGAGACCAAAAACCCCGCGAGAGATCCAAAACAGGATCGCTGCTATTGTTGCCGCCATTCCAACTATTGATCCAGAAAACGCCCGTATTGTTAGTATTCTGAGTAGGATCAGTAGGGTGTTCAAAACACCAATTGCTCGGACTTCCCCCAGTAGAGTTATAGGTGACATCATAACCAGGGGTATGGATAAAAGCATTACATATGGTAGTACCTTGATTAAGGGTGATTGATTTGTTGGGAAAAGTGGGATCTTCTTCGCTATAAATTTTGACTTGAAAAGGACCACAATCTTCTATAGTCCTACTCCCACAGGAATGACGAATTACTTTGCCTTCAAGATTGATTTCTCCTTTAACCCATATTTCAATATTCTTGATTGGTTGAGTTAAATCACTGTTATCAACAGTGAAACCTGAGGTTAGAGTGTCGAATCTATATTTATAGCTAGTTCCTTCAATAGGATCGCCTGAACGAGGCAGGGAACTAGGTGCATCAGTCAGTTCTATGCCGCTGCTTGGAATTGGTGCAGGAGGCATCGATAAGTCCTTCAATTTTTTAACATGTTCAGCTGGTTCCGCAGAAATGGATGAATCGCAATCACCTAAAATATCGGCTTTAACTTGACTCGTATTTGCCGCAGTTTGGACCCACATGCCAGCAATTCGATAAGTACCGCTTGAATCTCTGGGAGGGTTTACATTTCCAGGCAGAGGATCTTCTAAAGGAATTTCAACCTCTAATTGGGAAATAGATTCGCTAGGTTGCCCGCTATTGACTCGGCCTTGAACACTGAGAGTCCCTATTTCTCCATCAGTAGGGCTACCAGGAGTTCCAGAATAGAGATAGTCTAGGAGCCTATATTCACCTTGACTTGGGTCGTTGGGATCTACTGGTTGCCAATTGCGTTGACTAACGTCGGAGATTTCCGCTTTGGCAGCATTTTTTTGAGCATCTGTATAGTTGTTGCAACTCAATGCCAGATTTGTATCAAGGCTAGTGATGTTGTCTGGTAAGCGCCAACTAGGTGTGGGATCGCTATCAAGGCAGGTGCCACTACTATCGCGATTTTCGCATGCTGGATAGACTGCGATCGCACGATGCTGATTCATTAAGGCTCGGATTTCGTTGACCCCGGTTTCCGCGGCGTTGAGGCTTTTGGCGGTATCCTTTTGTGCGATCGCACTGACTTGGCTATCTTGCGATCGCAGTAACATAGTTAACCCAACCAGGAGAATAATCAGCCCCATGCCGATCGCAACGGGTAATGCAAAACCAGCTTGTCCCTTACGACACTTCAGCGAATATTCCAGCCATTGATTCATGGTTGACGGTCTCAACAAATAAATATGGATAAAACGTCAATTTGTTAGAAATTATTCGAAATCTAATAAAGGCAGCACAAAGCACTAACAAAAAGGACTTCAGTGTTTCCTCTGACGACAATCGCAGAGTTTTGACTACCCACATAATAGCAGTTCAACCCCATCATGGTTTGTCGCATCAAACCCTTACAATTACATTTTTCCAGACTGCAACGTTATTTTGGCAATGATCAAATAAAAATCTTATTCTGTGATCTAGATCACACGAGTTGGTGATTTCGATTTCTAGACTAGATTCTCAAGAAAAAATCTATATGAGTCTGTGGTATTGCCCTACAGAACTTCTAATTGATTCATTTCATAAGCGACAGGGTTCTTATTTCAAGCTGAACCTTGGCTGTTTGATCTGCTTATCAACGATACGAACCCTACGCCTTAAATACATGTTAGGCGGGCAAAGATCATACATCTTTAATATTGCCATTTTTATAGGCTTGGCGATATTTTTATGGTTTTTTTGCTATTAATTAGCTATGTATAACTAAATTGAGATGATGTTATATATCAAGAAAATAGGTCCCTCTATTGTTCGTTTTAATGTCTAAAACATATAACTTATAGGATTTCCGGGATATCACTGAGGTGACCGCGAAAGATTTTATATAAAGTAATGATCAGGGATTGCAAAAGTATATAGCAATATCTACCGGACCTACGTTTGCCGATCGGTGCTTGGGAGCGACTGAGGCCAACTTAGGGCGTAATCAAGGGGAATCCTTAGGGTGAACTTGATCTGCTTTCACATGGCTAATTTCATGATGTACAAATCCTCAAAATTGAGTCACTAATCGGTGATCAATTTTATTGAAGCTGCGTCCATCCTAGGTATTAAGAATAGAGTTCATCCCATGCATCAGAAAAACTTGTCTTTGGTCTTTTACACTCGCCTGATTCAGCGCCAGCAAAAATCACATCCGAATGCTGGTATGTCGTTAATTGAAATTTTGGTGGTCATTGCCCTAACGGCGATGTTGGCTGCGCTAGCGGCTCCAGCAGTCACCTTCGGCAATAATCCGCTCAGGGATTCCTCCAATCGAATTGCATCGAGTTTCAAATGGGCACGGGCTCGCGCTATCTCTTCGACTTCTGCGGTCAGAATTCGCCCCCTTTCCAATACCGAATTCATCATGGAGCGAGCAGCCCGATGTTCAGATACCACTTGGACCCAAATTAGCGATCTTGTCGAGAAAAATGGTCAGTTAGTGAATGAAGACTTAAGCCTTAATAGTCCGGTTCAGGTAGTCAACCCCTCTGATAATACATGGAGTATTTGCTTTGACAGCAAAGGGTTATCTGAGACAAGTCTCCAACTCACTTTCCAAGATATGGATACCAACCAACAACGGACAATGGAAGTTTTTTCTGGAGGTGCTGTTGATTTGGGAGACATTAGTTGAGTTGTATTGGCAAAGTTAAGGATTAAGCACAGGATATGGCTATACGTTTCCCGATAAATAAGCACAATTATCAGATCAATCCATCACGCATTTCTCACAAGAGCGAACGTGGACTAACTTTAGTTGAATCTGTTGTTTCATTGTTGATTTTTTTCATAGCTTTAGCAGGCATTGTCCCTCTTTTTTTGAACTATACAATTTCTAGTATTAACAATGAAAAGCGCACAGCTGCTATAGCTGTTTCACAAGAGGTAATCGACTCAATTCGCCATAACCAAGAGGAAGACTTCGAAAGCATACCTACTACAGGTTCAGAAACCCAAGCCTCTATCACGTACTTAGACAGAGAGTACACGCCAGTAGTGACTTACTGTCAAAACTCTTCTTACTGTAGCGACATTGCCAGACATATCAAAGTTGAGATCTTTCAGAATGAACAATCCATTTATGAAGCTGAAACAGTTTTTACCACGTTTGACGATCCAAGGAACACCCCAAACGACTAATCAAGGCTTCACACTGGTTGAACTCATTGTGACAACCTTAATTGCCTCCACCGTTTTAGCACTCTCATTGCAACTCATTACTGATCAACGTAAGCAATTTCTCACAGATCAGCTTCGGTCTCAAAATTCCCAAACGCTTAGAACTGGCATGAATTTGATCGGAGATGGGATCCGCAGTGCTGGTGACAACTTGCAAAATGATACGGAATTACCCGTAATCAGCGTGATCGATAAAGATGATTCTGAGAATGATACTGACCATGACAAACTCATCGTTCAACGGCAATTAATCAAAAATACCTTAAGGCTCTGTGCTGATTTGAGTAATGGGGAGACTGAGCTAACAGTCTTCAAACCCAACGATAGTAGTTGTACGCTAGGGCAAAGCCCTGCCCCTAGTGGTTTTGATGTCTCTGTTGATGTCTTTCGCACTTTTCGCAGTCAAGTCGATGGCAATGACACCTTTGACACGACATCAGTACCCAGCGTTGGTACCTGTAACGAAGAGTCTGTCTGGGCCTATATCCATGATCCCGTTAACAAAAGGGGCGAGTTCTTTAATTATGCTTTTGAAACCAGTGATGCTAATGGAAACTATCTCCACCGATGTGATGACGATCAGTGGGAATACGAGTACGAGCATCGACCTCAGTTTAGAGATAATCCCAAAATTTATCTTCTAGAAGAAGAGGAATTTAGACTCAATGGTGAGGTTCTAGAACTCGTAAAAAATCGTCAGGATAGCGCAGACGATATTTTGCGCGTTACCAATAATATTCAAGCGTTAGAGATTGAAGTTACAACCGACTCAGGTTCTTCAACTTCATTTAATCCTGATGTTATGACCAATGAAACACCTTGGAGCACCATTAGAGATGAATTTCAGTATGTATCCGTAAGATTACAAGCGAAAGATGTCGCAGAGAGTGATTTACTAGCTCGAAAAAATAGTTCTGGAGAGGAGCAAGAAATAGACATCTTATCTAAGTTTTTTCCACGCAATGCCAGCTCTTTTTCAAGTCAGGAGCCTGATTAATACTACCTTCCAAAATTGCTCTCTCATACCTTCTTTCTAAAGATTAATTACCGCCATGAAGTACCATCCTAGAAATATCCAGCATATTTTATTCTTAAAATTAATGTGCTTGCAAGAAAAGCGAAGTTCACAAAGTGGATATAGCTTAGTCGTGACGGTAGCCATGCTCTTGATCTTAAGTACTCTACTGATCAGCGCTGCAGTTGTCAACAAAGTAAATAGTGCAAGCACCCAAGCTTCCAGTAAAAGCAATCTAGGTTATTATGCTGCTGAAGCAGGATTGAACCTTCGGGCTAAAGAAATTAAAGAAACCTTTGAAGATGGAAACCGTCCAGCAGGGTTGCCACCAGCAAATTGGCAAGCTTGTACGGATGACAGTGGTTCAAACAATGGTAGTGGAGATTTTGCGTGTAAAGCGTATAACTTACCAGGACAAACTGCTCAAACTTTTCTTGAAGAGAGTTCCTTCGAGCAAATACCTGTCCCAGAGGGTGAAGAATTTGAAGGTTTAATTGCTCAGGAATATAAATATGATTTAATATCTGTTGCTGAAACGTCTGAAAATTTACCCTCTGCAATTCTGGGTATGAGTTTCAAAAGTCGAATAGTACCTATATTCCAGTTCGCAATTTTCTATGAGAATGATCTGGACTTTACTATTCCGCCTAATATGTCAATTAATGGTCGGGTTCATAGCAACCACGACATGTATCTGAATGTAGCTGGCAGTGACTATACTTTACGCATTGATGGTCAGGTCACAGCAGGGGGAACCCTTTTTCGTGGAGATAAGGCCGATGTGGGCTCACAGCAATGTGCCGGAACAGTTACAATTCCTACCCAAGGTGGTACTGATCTAAATTTACAGTGTGATGGCAGTAATATTACTCCCTATGTTAATGACACAACTAGCCCATCAGATATTGATGATTGGGGCAGTGCGATTAAGCTTGAACTGCCCAAACTAAAGGTTCCTTCAGCGGGTGAGTTTGATCCTATAGCTGGTAGTCGCTATTGGGATGCAGCTGATTTGCGGGTTGTGTTGAGATTGGATAGCACCACCAAAGAACCAACTGGAATCCAAATTCGCAACCAAGATGGATCGGTTGATACCACTTTAACGAACAGGCTAATGAATAGCTGTCCAGTTACTCAAACAACTGTAGATCAGAAATGGTGGGCGGGAAATATACCTAACTATCTTGCAAATGAGATTTGGATTGGTGCTGATTCAACTACTGGCTTTAACGTAGGTGATGCAGTCACAATTGGCTCCGATATTGATAGTAACGTATTGTCCTATGTATATGATGATGGTATTGGTCGGCGTGCTTTACGAATCAAAAGGCAACTAGGCCATAATTATCAAGGCACGGGGAACATTGTTTCAGAAAATGATGTTATTCGTAAAGCAGTAGTTTCCACTTCCGATACTTTTTATAACTATCGCGAAAAGCACAATTCAACTGGAGGTGATGCAGGCAACTACATTCGCATGTTGAATGTAGATATCCAAGCTCTATTAGATTGTGCCCATCAGCAAGATTTGATGGGTACCAAGGACTTAGATGACTCGACAAATGGTGGATTAGTTTGGTACTTCACCGTTGATGATAGCAACGCTAGTACAAACGCTATCGACAAACCAACTGTTATAAGCAATGACTCTGATAAAGCTGGCAGTAAATATGGTGTTCGTATCTATAACGGTAGCTCACTCAAATCAACAATCAGTGGTGCTCCTGAAATCGAAGGCTTAACCATCGTCTCCGATGAAGCAGTGTATGTACAAGGTGATTACAATCTGCATACAAGCACCAATCCAGCAACTGATGATTGGCGACCCGCAGCAGTTATGGCTGATACCATCAATGTTTTGTCTAATGCATGGAACTTAGATGACTCTAATGGTCGGGGCTATTCAAGCAGTTTGCCAGCCTATACTATTGATTTTGACAGCCGTATTCCTACAGAAACGACCATCAACGCCGCCTTTTTATCCGGAGTTGAGATTACAGGCGGAGAGAATGGAACTGCGTCCCAACAAGGACCGGACAGTAAAGATAGCGGTGGGGTTAACAACTATCCTAGATTCCATGAGCATTGGGGTGCCTCAACTGGACCTGGTCAAGATTGTGATGCTCAATATGGGACAGCTCAAACCCGCCATTGCTTTAACTATCGAGGGTCTTTTGTGAGTTTGTTCGAGCCCCGTCGAATCAACTCAGAATTCTGCGGCAGTTATAACGAGGGTAGTTGCAACATCTACTCCCCTCCTGTCAGAAACTGGGATTATGAATCCCGATTCAATGATGCTGATGATTTACCGCCTTTGTCTCCAACGGCTGTCTATCTAGTGCAGGAATTATTCCAGCGGAATTTTGACCGCACCTCTAGTAAGACAACCAAATTGTTTGCATCATTGCCTACTATCCCATCTATTCAGCCCAACTTTTCTTTATAAAGTCTGAGAACAGATAGTAGCGTAACCATAGCGGAGGGTGAGTCCAGGTTTCCCCGAGACTCACCCTCCGCTTTATCCGCTCTATGCGGTTTCACAACCAACCCCATCCCCTCTCGGGAGGGGTGCCTGGTGGGTCTGTCTCCCAGGAGGGTTACCCCTAGGGCGAAGTGGGAGGCAAGCCCTATCAACGCAGATGTAAGTCAGAGAGAATATCAGACAGATCCAGCACAAAATTAGGCAACAACTCCTCGCCTGACAAAACTGAAGGCGAAGTTAACCTTTCTGGTGGCTGACCAAGACGATAAATGTCTACCTGTTGACTTTGGGGATTTAGAAGCCAGCCCAACCGGACCCCATTTGCCATATACTCCTGCATTTTCTCTTGCAGCTTGGCCAAGCTATCACTGGTAGACCTCAGCTATACCACGAATGATAAAGTGGTCCGGAAATAGACAGGTTTCGACGACTCGTCTCACCACCAACAGGGGAATAATCAAAGCTCCTGTAGCGTTGCGTTCGAATCGGTAATCTCGATGATGCTGGCACAGCTCAAAAAACTGGTCATCCGTCATCTGGATAAAAGGGGCCAAGTCAAGGGTGATAGTGTCCATCATCTGTACTATCTCGGGCGAAAGATCAATTCTTGGCAAAAGGATGGTGTCAATTTGCCAAAGGCATTGGTATTGTGGAGCTGAAGGAACTTGCCTCGATCATAACAAAGCGATATTTCAGTCGCCTGTTCCTCTTATCACTGGCGTCGTATTGGAGCCTTCTCAGTGCCCTGCAGTTTAACTTTGATAATGACCCGATTAAATGGGGGGCAACCACAAACCAGCTTCATTTTTTTAGAACTGATTAGCCAGTGATCAGGATAGAGACGTCTGTGGCCTTCGATCGGCCTTTGACCTTCGTGGTCCTGATCAGTGCAGCGATTCTCGACTTTGCGATGGGTGATCCTTGGGGATGTCCCCACCCGGTTCAACTTATGGGTTGGGTCATACAGCGATATACCAAAGGGGCATTGCGATGGTGGAATGAACCTTGGCAACTCCGATTAGCGGGTATCCACCTAGCGATCGCATTAGTGTGTAGCGTTAGCTTAGGGAGTTGGTTACTATTCTATGGTCTGGATCAGAGGGCCTGGCCTGTCAGCCTATGCCTAGAGGTGGTGCTGCTGGCCAGCTGTTTTGCGGGTCGGAGCTTACATGATGCAACGGTCGATGTTCTCAAACCCTTGGCTGTGGGTGATGTGACGGTCGCGCGATCCCGCCTCCGGCGATATGTCGGTAGAGATACCGATACCCTAGCCGAGCAAGATATCCTGAGGGCCTTGTTAGAAACAGTGGCTGAAAATACCACCGATGGGGTTATGGCCCCTTTGTTTTATGCTTTGGTAGGCATTGCCATTCCGGTGGTGGGGCCGGTGCCGTTGGCGCTCGCCTACAAGGCTGTCAGCACTTTAGACTCCATGATTGGGTATCGGGAAGAACCCTATCAGCATTTAGGCTGGTTTAGTGCCCGCCTGGATGATGTGCTGACTTGGTTGCCCTGTCGGTTGATGGTTCTAACCGTGGGCCTATTATCCGGGAAACTCAAGTCGGTATGGGTGATTGGCTGGCGAGATGCCCGTAAAGACCCTAGCCCCAACTCAGGTTGGAGTGAATGCGCCTATGCGGCCATCTTGGGGGTGCAGTTAGGGGGACAAAATTGGTATCGCGGTATGGCGAAGTTTAAACCGCTACTCGGCAATCCTCGGCAACGGATCACAACACAGCATATTGAATTGGCTACCCGTCTGACTCGTAATTGCTTTTTGTTATGGTTGGGATTGGCCAGTCTTGGAGTCGGGCTAGTCTCGCCCTAAGCTGTGCCTTGGGTGATGGTCTGGGCTCTCTATGTTATGGGTTCTCTTTTAAGAGCAAATAATAGAGCTGTCCCGACCCCGTCATCACTCCGGCGCGGGCTTTGGCTTTATCCCCCGTACCCATAAAAATATCGACCCGACCGGGTCCCTTGATGGCACTGCCAGTGTCATGATCCAGGACAAAACGACTAACCCTTTGGAATTCCAATGTCTGGTTGGCATTGTAATAGGGCAGATCGGTCCGAATTAATGCCAAAGCGCCCGGAGGCATGATGGATTTATCGGTCGCAATCGATCGCTCATCGGTGACAGGGACACTCAGGTTGCCCGTGGGGGGAGAGCCGAACGTTTCCCGGAAAAAGACAAAGCTCTTGTTTTTAGGGATATAGTGATCCAAATCTTGGGGATTTTCCTGAAAGTACTGGATCAATACGGGCAGGCTCAGTTCCTCCAGAGTAAATTTGCCATCCTCAACCAAAGCTTTACCAATACTGGTGTAAGGGTGAGCTGTTTTGCCCGCATAGCCCACCGTCATCTCGGTGCCGTCGGTTATTCCCAGCCGGGCTGACCCTTGCACCTGGACGAGGAATGCTTGCAAGCGATCGCGCAGCCATACCAATTCCAATCCTTTAAGGGGACCTTGAGATCCTTGCAACCCATCCGAGCCTTCCAGCGCTGCCCGAGTGGGATGGGGGTTTGGCCATTCTTTTAAGTCTGCTGGGGCCTGATATAGGGGGTACCGAAACTCGGCAGTGGGTTTGCGGCTGGCCGGATAGGTGGCTTCGTAGTATCCCGTGAAATCGACATTGCCTTTTTGATCGTTACCGACAGATTGGTAAAACTGAAACTCGCGTTTGACGGCTGCTTCCAGCGCGACTGGGGACTTGGCTTGCACCACCAATTGGCGAAACCGCTGAAGGCTAAGGATCACGCGACCGCGGCTGAACCCCGGAACTGGATAGTTTTGGTAATCCTTTTGGGCTTTGTCTGTCCCCAAATAGGCCAAGCTATGATCAATGGCCGTCAGTAGAGCTTTATAGTCTCCTTTCTGGCCATTTACTTTTTTCCATAGCTGCTCATCCTTTGCTAACCCTCTAGGCAGTTGGTCTGTCGAAACGCCCTGTAAAGGCAGACGTTCCATGGCGGGTGTTGCCGCCGTGAGCGGTGTGGGTGCAGCCGTACACCCCAACAGCAAAGGCAAAGTTAAAAAAAACATGCAGTCAAACCATCAAAATCTAATAACGGTCGACGCTAGATAAGAAGACAGGTTCCACGCGGATGGCCGTAATACTAGCAGGTCGGATGACCATATACTCGCCCTGGATATTTTTAATGGGGACGTTAATAAATTCCTTGGAGTCAGACTTGGGGACTAGCTCATTGCTATACCATTGCTGAAACTCTTGAATAGTGGCAAACCGAACCTCTTCTTTGTGGCCCCCTTCGATAAACAGGTGGACCGCATATTCGTTGGCAGTTCTAGGCATTGTTGGATTTAGTGATGGACTCCGAGCTAATTATGGACAAAAATTAGCCCAAACATAACGAATGGCACGATCTTCTTGTTCAAAAAGATGCCAATCCTAGTCTCACATGATGGCCCACCTTCTCCCAAACGACCATCACTGCATCCCCAAGAAGGGGAGTCGTTGAATCTAGGCTGCCCTGCGCCCACCCATTGTCCGAATTTACAGCTAACCCGGAAAGGGACGTATCTCAAAGATGGGGGAGTTGACTCGAATGGCCCTCATTCCCGCCGGTGGGATACGCCCCCAGAGAAGCTTTGCTGTGCTGTGCGATCAGCATTAGCAACGGAGCCGTCAACATGCCACTGTCTCTTTACAGATAAAGTAGGGAACACTAAGGGGTTATAGAGTCAAAACCCACTCTAAATCTCATAGGAATTGACAATATTTTTAATTTAAAAATGAAAAAAGATTTTTCTCATGAGTAGCTAGAAACCCAATTGAATTGCTAGTCATTTAGACCAATAATAGGGCTATCTCTTTGCCCTAATTTAAGTTCAGTAGCCTAGCCTTTCGTTAATGACAACGATGCCAATTTATCCATTAAAATAAAAATGTTCCCTATGCTGAAAATGAGTTTGAATCTATGGTTAGACCCAATCTAATCCTGAGATTGTTAGACATCTCAGTTTCTAGATTCAACCCACTTCGTTGTCGTCAGCTAAAGGATATAAGCCCAAAACAGGGTTGGTGGTTGCGAAAAAGTACGATTTTGCCCGCTCTTTCAATCAGTTTATTCGCTACAGTGCCGGGTGTTAAAGCAGCAGAGAACGTTCTAGTCATTCATTCTTACCATCCAGAACTTTCTTGGACTGAACAAGTAAAACGTGGCATTGACCAATCCTTTCAAAAACGTCGACCTGATACAAAAGTTTTCCATGAATATCTAGATAGCAAACGTTTACCTGCCCTAGAGCATTCACAACACTTCTTGGCGTTGATTCAAAAAAAATACCAAAAAGTACCGTTAGACACGCTCATCGTATCGGATGATCCGGGCTTGCAGTTAATCCTGAAATCCCGAAATCAATATTTTCCCCAAGTGCCCGTTGTGTTTTTAGGGATTAACCATGTTCAACCCGAACTTTACAACGTGCCTGGGTTGACAGGGGTATTTGAAAAACATAGTCTCGCTGAGACGGTTCAGGTTGCCAAGCGACTGACCGGGGAAGATGGCTTAATTGTCATCAATGATTCTACTGAAACAGGACAAGCCAACATCAAACGGATCAACGAGGTCAAGGGGCTACCCAACGTGCCCAAAACCATCAAAATAATCAATGATATCACTCCTGAAGATTTGTCCCAGCGATTGTCTCCCTACCCTTCTACCTGGCCAGTATTGCCCATCGGGCAGCTTCGTCAGGGCCATGCGAACGGTAAGTTGATTGACTTTAAGACGGATACCAGAATTCTCAGGGCGAAGCTACCAAATCCCCTGTTTACAGCAACCGTGATGCGTGTGGGGCCTGGAGCGGTTGGTGGCAAGGTCTTAGAAGGCCGTTTTCATGCCGACCAGGCGGTGCAATTGGTGACGAAAATTCTGGATGGGGAAGATCCAGCTGACCTAGAGCCAATTGCTGAAACCAAAAATCTATGGATGTTCGACGCCAGAGAATTAAAGCGTTTTCGGATTGATCCTCAAGATTTACCCCTTGGCAGCACCATTCTCTATGGCGAACCGTCCTTTTACGACCAGCATCGAAGTTTAGTCTGGATTGTTCTGGGAGCTTTCTCCAGTGCTCTGGTGATTATTGCCCTGTTAATGGAGGTGTTGCGGAGACGGGCACAGGTTGAGAAAACCCTACGCGACAATGAAAAACGCTATAGAGACTTGGCAGAAGTGGGCGCTAATACGTTTTGGGAATTGGATGTCAACCTGAAACTCTCCTTCGTGTCCGATCTACAGGGACCTCAAACCTCAGCAATTTCTTCCCAAGCGCTGGGGTTGTCTTTGCCTGAAGTCTTTGCAGATGAAGAGACCTTTGAATTTAATACCAAACGCCTAGAGACCATTCTGCATTGGCATCAACCGATTCGAGACTTTATTTTCTTTGCCAAAGAAGCCAATCAAGAAATGCGCATTTTTAAGCTGAATGGCAAGCCCATTCTTGATGAGGCCCAGCTATTCCAGGGGTATCGAGGCATTCAGCGTGATATTACAGCAGAGTATTTCTTAACCAAGAAAATCGCCTATCAGGCAGCCTACGATAGTTTAACGAACTTACTCAATCGGACGGAGTTTGATCGACGATTACAAGAAGCCGTTAATCTTGCGAGGGACAATGAAACCCAATGTGTGTTGTGTTACCTCGACTTGGATCAATTCAAGTTGGTTAACGATACAGCGGGGCATATCGTCGGTGATCAATTACTCACTGAATTGGCACAGTTGCTTAAACAAAAGATTCGCCCTGAAGATATCCTCGGACGATTGGGTGGGGATGAATTTGGATTATTGATGCAAGACTGCTCACTACAGGAGGCGCAAGTCTGTTGTGAAATGCTAGTTGCTGCCGTACGGGGCTTTCGCTTCCAATGGCAAGAGAGTCAGTTCCGAGTGGGGGTGAGTGTGGGGATTGTGGCCTTTGCTGATGCCAGCTACACCGCAGAGGAATTATTAAGTCGGGCAGATTTAGCTTGCTATAAAGCTAAAGATACGGGCCGAGGTCGTGTCTATGTTGCCAATCAAAACGATCCTGAGATTGACCGCTACCAACTGCAAATGGCGCATATTGCTGATATTCCTCAAGCTATTGAAGAAGAGCGTCTATATTTGGTCAAGCAGCCTATCCAAAGGGTGAATCAGCCGTCTTCGCGCTATCGACATTATGAGATTCTGTTGCGGTTTAGAGATGGCAACAATCATGTTATTGGCCCTGGATTGTTTATTCCCGCAGCGGAGCGATATGGGGTAATTAACCTAATTGATCAGTGGGTATTAGAAACGACCCTGAATCGTTATCTTCAATTTGGCATGAAGGACGCGATTGTCTCGATTAATCTGTCGGGGGCCAGTATTAATGATGAGCGGGCAACGGCAGATGTGATTGCCTTGATCCGCCAGTCTAAGGTACCGCCCAGTAATATCTGTATCGAAATTACAGAGACGGCAACCATTGCCCAATTAGATCAGGCGTTGCGGTTTATTGAATCTTTGAAAGAGATTGGGGTGAAGTTTGCCCTAGATGATTTTGGCAGTGGCGTGTCGTCCCTCAGCTATCTGAAGAGCTTGCCTGTGGACTATCTGAAGATTGATGGTAGTTTAATCAAAAATATTGCGGTTGTTGAGAGCGATCGCGAAATTATCTACCTGATTAATGAGTTAGCCCACAAGATGGGCATGGAAACGATTGCAGAATTTGTCGAAAACGATCATATTTTGGAACAATTGCGAATTATTGGCGTGGACTTTGCCCAAGGCTACTGCATCGGCAAACCCGAACCGTTAGATATCAACCAATTAATTCCTAGCTGGTAGATGTCCGCCACAAAGATTTTAAGACATCCATATTGACAGACTCAGCTCCGTTCATTCCTCCCACCTGTGGCGTCAATGGGTGACAGGGATTCTCCAGGTCATCGATCACTAGTAAGGCTCCTGAAAAGTCTTGGTGTTGAGTATAGTCGTTGACGGTAATAATGGGGCGACAGCCTGCGGCACAGGCTGCTTGACAACCCACCTGTGAATCTTCAAAGACCAGGCAATCTGATGGTGTCAAATCCAGTTGGTTCAGGGCATAGTGGTAAATGTCAGGGGCAGGCTTTTTGGCTAATACCATATCTCCTGCGGCAATGGTCTGGAACCAATGATGACTGTCTTTTCCTAGGGTGTGTTCTAGAAGGGTCAAGACATTGGGGAGATCGCTGGTGGTCGCGATCGCAAGCCGTATCCCCTCAGTCCGTGCCTCCTGCAACAGTCGCTCTACCCCAGGGCGCAGCGGAATCACACCTTGAGCTAGTAACCTTTGATAATGATGATTTTTAGCCCCATGCAGCTCAGCTACAAAC
Source organism: Acaryochloris sp. IP29b_bin.137 (assembly GCF_028285745.1). Lineage (GTDB taxonomy): Bacteria > Cyanobacteriota > Cyanobacteriia > Thermosynechococcales > Thermosynechococcaceae > Acaryochloris. Next base: position 22,252 of record NZ_JANQOP010000099.1, read on the forward strand.
CCCTGTAAATCTTGGGGGGGCTGCCAGTGGGGACAAGACGCCTGGATATAATGGCAAATTCTCTCTTTTCCCCCTGCAACTTGGAGAAGCTGACCATATTGCTCAATCGACCACTGCCAATCTAAACCAGCATCCGCAAAGGCTTGGTTAAACGCGACGCGATGGCCATCGCGTTCTGTGTTGGCAAGGGTGCCATCCACATCAAAGATCAGAGCTTGTAAAGACAAGGTAGAAGCTTCAATTCACGTTTTCCAACCTATCAAAGAATGGGGATAGGTGGGGTTGAATCATCCCGATTGACAGCGGCCTCTAGGCTATTTGGGCTCCATATAGATTTGGGTGACGTAGTAGGTTTTCCCTTTACGCCAAATCCCTACACCGGTCTCTTGCATCCCCGACAGCAAAATATTTTTGCGATGCGCTGGACTGTCCATCCAGCTTTGCACTGACAGACCGACCGGATCGCGAGAACGGATACATTTCATCAGGTTCTCGCCAATTACATAGGCTCGTAATCCCGAGGCTTCTACCCGCCGACGGTGATTTCGTCCTTGGGGGTCGATATGGCTGTAAAAATTGTAATCGGCCATCTGTTGACTATGGGAGCGGGCCACTAAAGACAGTTGGCGATTGAGTTTTAAGGGGGGTAGACCGTGGAGTTGACGGCGCTGGTTGATCTGCTGCCACACCTGAGCCTCCATCTGAGCAATGGAGCTGGACTGGGCGGCCAGGGTGATAGAGGAGGTACCGGTGGTGACTGAAGGGGACAAAGTAGACTGAGCCAAACCCGGTGTGGCACCAAAGCTGAGACCGAGTGCTAAGGTTAATGACCAGCCCCAACGCCTAGCGTTGGACAGTTGAGAAGCAGATTGCTCCTGATAGATGCTCATGAATCATGTCCCCCAGAAAAAACGGATACTCGCAACGATCGGGATAGTTTTATGAGTATGACAAGCTCATGTTTGCGATCGCGTCTTTATACGCAAGCCAAGTGTTTAACTTGCGTATAACTTTTGCATAGCTTTGTGAATATCTCGGTAATTCCGACTACGAAAAAACGAGATTAATTTCATTCGACAAAATGCATTGATCTGAAAAATCAATAATGCATCGATAATTGATTTTAAAAATCAGCAGATTGGCCGTCTTATCCTTAGGATAGACAGTTTCTGTTTCTATTCAGACATATAAAAATAATTTAATTCTCGGGATTAATTTTAATTCTGCCCTAGATTTCGCTAATAAACTATGAAGTTTGAGCGAGTAACAGACCCACTCCCATAATTGCCGTGATTGCCCCTAGCCAAGCGCGAAAACTCACTCGTTCTCCCAGAATGATGGCGATCGGTAAAACAAAGAGTGGACTGGTCGCATTTAAGGTTTGAGAAATACCGGTGACGGTGTATTTCAAAGATACTTGCTGTAACCAAATGCCCAAGTACGTCCCGGCAAACGAGGCAGCAAACAGCCGGATCAACACGCTTTGGGTGATCATCGTTTGCCACCAGATTCTCAATTGACGTTGGAAGATGCCCCAGACTAGGACAACGGCCACCCCGGCCAGCAGCCGCAGTAAGGCACCCCATTGGGGACTGATAGGCGTATTTTCCAACGCCGTTCGGGAAAGGATAGCGCCAATGGCTTGGGCAAGAGAAGCGAAGAGGGCGTAGAGTAAGCCCAGCCAGTGATATCGGTTTTTCTCCTGTTTCGCTGTCCGTTCGCTAATCACCCAGACAATTCCCAGAATGGTCACCGCCATTCCCAACCAAGCCAGGGGAGAAAGCTGTTCTTGTAAAAACCACAGTGCCAAACAGGCGGCCATGGGTGGTGCGAGGGTGCCCAAAAGTAAGGTACGGCGAGCACCTAGGTGGCGCAGGGCTTCTAAATACACCGTATCGCCAAAACCGATGCCAATGGCACCACTCAATAGCAACAGCACACTATTTTTCGCGGCTAGCGGTGGAGCCCCCAGTCTTTGCAGGCCGATTGTAAGGACCAAGAGCAAGATGGCGATGACGCCTTTACCTAAATTGAGGGCTAAGGCTGACGCTTGTTGACCCAGGGTTGCATAAATGACTGAAGCGATGGCCCATAAACAAGCCGCACAGACTGCGGCTATTTCTCCAAGCATGATGCCTGTTCGTATGGATCGTTGTTTATAAGACGTTTCATCTGGTTGATTGGGTACCTATGCAGTGCATATCCTTGAGAGTGGCTTGAGTGGGAAAACTCACAAATAGTGTTCTCTATCCTTCCTTGGCTTTTTCCTATGGATAATGACACGGTGTTGATATCTTGTCTTACATAATTATGGTCTGCTCTTCCTTGGTCTTCTCTGATGCATAAAGACGCTGTGCTGAGATCTTGCCTTCAATCAGGTCGTCCCGAGCGTTACTGTCACTGTATGGTGGAAGAAATCTTCCGTCGGCCTGAGATTTCAAATCGCACCAAAGCCAATCTTGCTCAACACTTTACAACTCACCTGAATCAAGCGATTGGAAACGACACAGCAGAGACAAAAGAGACAACTGCGGAATTCAACGCCTTACTGGAGTGTTATGTGACCTGTTTAAATATTATGGTTGCCGACTCAGATGATACAGGATGACCAGTTGTGCTGTTGGCGGCAAGGTAGGTGAAGTAATGATATCTATGTGGGGAGTAACGAGTGGCAGGACATTTACGGAATTGGTTGGCCGATCATCTAGAAATTAGCCCGCGCCGTAAAGCTGAAATTTATCGTAGTCTCCTCGATTCAGTTAGCTTAGCGGATATCAGCTATTGGCTCCAGGTGTTGTTTTCTGCTGGAATTGCCACCTTAGGGTTGGTGTTGGATAGTCCAGCGGTGATTATTGGGGCCATGCTCATCTCACCTCTGATGGGCGGTATCTTGGCCAATGGCTTGGCGTTCGCGGTGGGGGATTTGGTCTTAGGGGCCCGAGCGATTGTCAACCTAGCGGTGAGCTGTGGGGTTGCGATCGCATTTGCAGTTCTGATTATTGCTCCGATTCCCTTCAAAGAGCTGACCCCTGAAATTGCAGCCCGGACTCAGCCCAATGCCTTAGATTTGTTTATTGCCTTATTCTCCGGGGCATTGGGATCCATTGCTACAGCTAAAGAACCCAAAGGGGTGGTGACCTCCATTCCAGGGGTTGCGATCGCCGTGGCTCTGATGCCTCCGCTTTGTGTGGTGGGTTACGGCATTGGGGTGGCCATCAGTCCAGATATCGTAGGGACGGGGGGCTATCAAGTGGCTCGTGGGGGTGGCTTGCTGTTCTTAACCAATTTGGCTGCGATTACTTTGATGTCGATGTTAGTGTTTCTTGCCCTTAATATTGGCATGCCTGAGGTTAAATCTCAGGTGCGTGAATGGCATGATCAAGACCCAGAAAGTCGATGGGTACAGACGCTATTGACCCGCCTGCCCGTGACCGATCGCCTGCAAAAGATCGGCAGTTTGCCCAGTCGATTGGTGGTCATCCTTCTGCCCATTTTGCTGCTTCTGATCCCGCTCAGCCAGTCTTTTCAGCGTCTGCAATCCGAATTAGCACAAAAACAGGAGGACAATCGAGTCAAACGCTTGACCACTACACTTTGGCAACAGCAATTTGCCAATACCTCTTCTGGTGCACCCCGTTCCCATATTAGTCAGCTAAACACTGCGATAACCAATAACCAGCTGAGGGTGCAGTTGACCGTATTGACCAGTAAGCCCTATACCCTTGAGGATCAACAGACTTTTAAGGAAGCCTTAGCTCGCCAATTGGGACGGTCTGCAGCTTCCCTAGATGTTCAGCTGATTGAAATCCTCACGGCCTCCAATGAGCTATTGGCGCAATTATCGAATCCTGTTGTGCCAGAAGCAGCACCTGAACCCCCACCCCTCACCGTCGCGCAAGCGCAGATCAATTTGTTGCAAACGGTTGATGCCGCCTTAGGCAGAATAGTGTTGCCGACGCCAGCACAGCCGTTGCGTCATGAAGTCAGCACTAGCGTCGTTGCACCACTAACACTCAAAATTTTCTATCTGAGTGATCGTGATGTGAGTCAAGACGCTCAGGCTTTGCTGCGTGAAAATCTGCGCAATCGTCTGGAGACGCCAGCAGCTCAGGTCATTCTGGAAAGAGTGCCTCGGTTTCCCCGTCCTTTGGCGTTTGATTTTGATCTTTCGACGTTGACCGCTACCAACCAACAAATCGTGAATCAAGTGGGTCGTATCTTGCAACAACAGCCGGCTTTAACGGTGGATTTGGTATCACGCGCTGAAAACCAAGAAAATCCCATTATCAATGACAACCGCCTAAACGCCATCCAAACTATTTTGACCCAGGATTGGCAAGTAGACGAGCAACGCATCAATCGTCGCGCAGGACCTGTGCTGGAGCGCGGAGAACGACCGTCTGTCTTCCTTAAACTCAACCTCAAATAACAATAGGATGATCTGAACATTTCCCTGTGCTTTATGATGACCGCGCGCTCTCAGAGAGGTTCATGCTCTCTTCAGGGGAATTTAAGTCAGATGAAGCTATGATTGTTTGGGAATACGTAACGCTATTGCGAGAAAACGCTGCTATTTCATCTTGATGACTAATCTAACTGAGCATTCTGCTAGATTCTTGTTTTTATTCACTTTATGTAAGAAAAACAAAGTCGATCGGGAATGTTAAGGTTATGTGCGTGATCAAGATCACATCAGTAGCCTGCGGTTATCACTGCGTTCATGAGTAAATATTGGCATCCTGAACGGCAAGCCGGGTCTCGGTAATGCGGAGTATATGGGTGGACTGGTGTTGAACACCATAGGGGGAAATTGATTCATGTCTGTCGTCTTAGCAGAGCGATTTGCGCACAATCCAGATTGGTCAAGAATTCAGCCGCACGATTGCGATCGCGCCCTAGAATTAGTGGTCTTGATTCAATCTCGAAGTCATCAGGATCGACACATGCTTGCTGATGACTACTATGGCTGGATTTACGAGCTAACCAAGTTGCTCAATCATTAGTTCTTTGTTAACCCCTGTGTCATCGCTACTGGATGATCTCGGCCTGACTAGTTTAGCGGTAAGGTTAGCGCAGTATGCAAAGCAATCCGTTCTCATGGGTTGATTTCCTAAGCGGTTCAAGGGCTAAATTAGCCTGGAGTTGGAGCATGGCCCTTGCCTTGCTCATGCCACTGGAACCTGCACGCGCGGATAGCCCTCTAACATCAACTCAGTTAGCGGATGCCTATCAAGATTTACCCATTGTCCAACTGGCACGTCGCCAGAAAGTTGCGGAAGGCGAAATCTTAGCGTTTCTGATCGGTGATGCACCAACGGATCAAAAAGCTGCTGTCATTAATGCCTTGGGGTGGGATATTCAAGGCCAACGGAATGGATATCGATTTGTGGCGGGTTTGGCAGCCGCTCGCGGTTTGACCTTGCAGGAGATTCGTTTACAGCACTTGCGGTCTGTGGACCGTTTTGTCTTGGGGTATTTGCTGGCAATGGATGACTATTTCAAGCTATCCCCCTTATCCAAGACAGGGCATGAAGCCTTATGGCAAGCTAGCCCCCTCCAGTTGGTCAGTCAGGCAGCCTATGATTTACCCGATGATTTTACGGTTCACTTTGTGCGGTCGATGGTGCAGGGACAAAGAGAATTTGCGCGATCTGGGTGCTCGATTTACCTAGAGCCTCAGGAAGTCTTGGCCCAGTTCCCGCTTCAACAGCGAAATATGCGATCGCAGGCGGTAGACCAAGCCATGCAGTATCTCAAGAATTATGAGTCCTACTGCCAACAGCCCGCTTTCGCTCACGCGCAACCGTCCACCAACCCTGAGCTGAACCAGATTTACAAAATCGCAATGTTTCAAAATCAAATTGTGACAGCGACCCAGGGGGGAATTGTTTTCTGGAATCCTCAAACACAGACGGCTACTGCAACGCGGGAAGAAAGACTCTGTACTTCCGTAACGGTATGGTCGGAGTCTTTATGGGTGGGATGTCGGCATCGCCTTTGGCGCTTTGATGGCAACCAGTGGAAACTCTATCGCTATGACCCCCAGTCGGTTGAAGGTGGCTTTCATCTCCTGAAAGGGCCTCAAGGGCAATTATTGGCCCGACACCGGGGGCAACTCTGGCAGTTTGATACCAACCGCGATCGCTTTGTCATTGCCGATACCGAGTTAGGTTCTGGACAAGGCTATGACCTCATTTATCGCCAGAATGGAGAACAATGGCGAATTGACTTTCTCAAAGGACTGGAGCGTAATCAGCAGCGGTTGGCTCTACGGTCTAAGGCTTATCCCGGCAGGGATCCTCGCTCTTTTTACGAAGATACCGATGGCCAGTTGTGGGTGGTGGATTTTAAAGATGGCTTTTTCCGCTACGATGATGACTCCCAAAAATTTAGGCCGGTCGGTGAGGTTACCCGTCAAGGATCTGCGATCGCAGCCAATCGAACCCATACCTATTTTTTGCACTACACGTCAGGACTCTATATTCGTCGGCAAGGAGAGGCCCAGTCGGAATTTATTAACTTGTCGGAATTGCGCTATATGCGCGATCTTTCCATCGACCCAAAAGGCGATATTTGGGTAGCAGGTTGGAATCAGCTCATTCGGTTACGGAAACAAGGCAAAAACTGGCTCAAAGACGTTTATCGTTTGAATAGCTAGTTCTTAAACTCTTTTTAAGCGGGGTTAATTCTTACCTACTGAGTGTGGCGCTTTTCGGACCTCAATTTTTTGTATCTACCAATACAACAGGGAATAGGTCAGCTTGATATCTCTAGTACAGACAGTTGATTCAATCTTAGTAATAATTCTTTAAAAAACGCTTGTTTCTAGGGTTCCGATTTAAGCTTTATCTCAGCTTAAATGCCTGGTCCGAGAGAAACAGCTAGTTGCCCTCCTCACTTGCTTTATACGAATGGGTAGCTAGTGACACGGAGGGACAAAAGCCCGGGAGAACCAACATTAATGTCACGTGCGTTAATGTTTGTCTCCGCGGGTTTTGTGTTTTAAATGGATAATGCTCATCTTCCTCTAAAATGACGAAGAAGAAACATGACGAATTAAGAAATTAGCTTGACGAAGTAAAAAATCTCAATTTCTTGGAATTATGGCTGAAAATTCGACCTTTGGTCCTCCCAATTCCAATCCCGACTTTTCTTCCACTGAGGCCAACCGTGCATTAGACAAAGAAGCGCAGTTGCCTCTCACTGGTTGGCAACAAGAGGTCGATCGAGGATTAGAGCTGGGTTTAGAAGCGGCGGCTAGCATTCGCGATCGCAGCATCCCCACCTTCTCACGAGGAGAATTGCCCCACTATGCTGGCATCAACACCTTCCTCAAAGCCCCTTACCTAGAAGATGTTCGTAAAGTCGGTGAATACGATATTGCCATTGTGGGCGTTCCCCATGACTCTGGCACCACTTACCGTCCCGGCACGCGCTTTGGCCCCCAAGGTATTCGGCGAATTTCAGCTCTATATACCCCCTACAATTTTGAAATGGGGATTGATCTACGGGAACAGATCACTCTCTGTGATGTAGGAGATATCTTCACCATCCCCGCCAACAACGAAAAATCCTTTGATCAAATTTCTAAAGGGGTGGCCCATATCTTCAGTTCTGGAGCCTTTCCCATCATCTTAGGGGGCGATCACTCCATTGGTTTCCCTACGGTGCGAGGGGTCTGCCGCCATTTAGGCGAGAAGAAAGTCGGTATCATCCACTTCGATCGCCATGTGGATACCCAAGAAACGGACCTCGACGAGCGCATGCATACCTGCCCTTGGTTTCATGCCACCAATATGACCAATGCCCCCGCCAAAAACCTTGTGCAGCTTGGCATTGGTGGTTGGCAAGTGCCCCGACAAGGGGTCAAGGTCTGTCGAGAGCGAGCCACCAATATCCTCACGGTCACCGATATCACCGAGATAGGTTTAGATGCAGCGGTTGATTTTGCTTTGGAGCATGCCCTAGATGGCACGGACTGTGTTTATATCAGCTTTGATATTGACTGTATTGATGCCGGATTTGTCCCTGGTACGGGCTGGCCGGAACCCGGTGGTCTGCTGCCGCGAGAAGCCCTCTATATGCTGGGCAAGATCATCCGGAAGGCCCCCGTCTGCGGTCTAGAAATTGTCGAAGTGTCACCCCCCTACGACATTAGCGATATGACATCGCTGATGGCTACTCGGGTCATTTGCGATGCCATGGCCCATCTGGTGATTTCTGGTCAGCTCCCCCGCCAAAAGATGCCAGAATACATCCATCCTGAAGCCAATATGGACGTCGGGTCTGAGTGGGTTTAGGCCATGCATGAAACCGATATGACCAAGGCCCTAATCATGACAGTCCAGGACTGGTATGATTCCCAGCCGGAAGATCCTCAAATTACCAAAATTCATTTGGTGGTGGGTCGGTTTACCTGTGTCGAACCCGTTAGCTTACAGTTTGCCTACGAAGTTCAAACCCGTGACACCTTCCTAGCAGGGACGGAGCTGGTGATTCGGGAGACCCCTTTAATCGCCTTTTGTCATCCCTGCCAGCAGGAGTATTCCCCTGAAATGGGCTTGCGGTATGCCTGTCCCAATTGTGGAACCCCGATGGAAGACATCCGCTCCGGTCGCGAACTCAAGATTGACCATATCGAATACTGTTCTGATTCAGCTCAAGCTTATGCATCAAACTGTTGACGCTGCCCTTGGCATTAACCTCTTACATGCCAATCAAGAAGGGGCCGATCATAACCAAGCTCACTTTAACGAATGGGGTGTGACCTGCTTTAACGTCATGAGCAGTCCCGGTGCTGGCAAAACCGTGTTGTTAGAGAAAACCCTGGCGGCCCTAAGTCCTGAGCTGAAGCTCGCCGTGATTGAAGGCGATATGACCACTGAACTGGATGCCGATCGCTTACGGGCCTATGGAGTCCCAGTAGTAGCGATTAATACGGGGCGGTCCTGCCATCTCGACGCCAAGATGGTCGCGGGCGGTATTCACCAATTAGAACATTGCACCAATCCAAGGGAGCTGGATTTAGTGCTGGTTGAAAATGTCGGAAATCTGGTCTGTCCGGCAGAGTTTGAAGTAGGAGAACATGCCAAAGTAGCCCTACTCAGTGTGACAGAGGGGGAAGATAAACCATTGAAATATCCAGTGATGTTTCAAGCAGCCGATTGTCTGTTAGTGACCAAGATAGACTTAGTTCCCTATCTGAATATTGACATTGAGCAGATCATTCAAAATGTTCGTCAGCTCAATCCCCAGGCCACGATTTTGCCAGTGTCTGCACAAACAGGGACGGGGCTAACTGAATGGTTTGAGTGGGTGCGTCAGCAGGTTGCCCAACCCAAGCGGACTGCTGTCGGTCGTCACTAATTGTTTGTGTTCGTTTGCAGGTGAAAGACTTCTATGAAAAGACGAAATTTTCTATCCTTGTGTTTGGTATTTTTGTGCAGTTTACTGCTAACGGTCAGTTGCAGCTCGTCGCCTGATGCCTCGTCTGATTCTGAGCCAGTGGTGATTGGTTATAGTAACTGGGCTGGCTGGTGGCCCTGGGCCATTGCCGAGCAAGAAGGGCTATTTGAAAAAAATAAAGCCAATGTCAAGCTCAAGTGGTTTGATAATTACACGACATCCATGGAAGCACTGGCAGCCGGACAACTCGATGGCAATTGCCAGACCCTCAACGATACGATTTCCTTTGCGGGTAGCGCGACCAAAGGGGAGGTTGCAGTCTTGGTCAACGACAACTCTGCGGGAAATGACAAGATTATTGTTGCTGCCGAGATTAACAGCATTCAAGACTTAAAGGGCAAGAAAGTCGCCGTTGAAGAAGGGGTGGTAGATGACTTTTTATTGACCTTGGCCCTAGAAGAAAATGGCATGAAGCGAGACGATGTTGAAATCGTCGGCTTGGAAACGGGTAAAGCGGTGACTGCTTTTGTCGCCGGTAAAGCCGATGCCGTGGGGGCCTTTCCTCCCTTTTGGGCGACGGCCTTACAGCGAGAAGGTAGTAAAGAGCTGATTTCATCCAAGGCATTTCCCGGTGCCATTCCTGACTTGCTGGTGGTGACGCAAGATTTAGTAGATAACCGTCCTGATCAAGTGCAAGCGCTTGTAGATACTTGGTTTGATATCTTGGATTTTATGGAAAAAAATCCGCAAAAGTCAGATGAAATTATGGCCAAGCGGGCAGACATTTCTCTTGAAGAAATGAAGCAATTCAAAGAAGGGACTCGCTTCTTCACCCTTGAAGATAATCTTGAAGCGTTCTCGGACGGTGAAGATATGAAGCATATGCCCTTTGCGGCTAAGCGGATGGCTAAATTTATGGTTGATGTGGGCTTCATAGAAGAAGCACCCGATTTGACCCAAATCCTTGATGATCAATTTGTGAAGGCTTACAAAGCGAAGCAGGCTTAATGCCCAATGTTTTTGGAGCTAGCCAGTTCCAAAGACGTCAGGATTCTCAACCTCACCCACAGCGGTTATGACCTCAGACTTTTCTGCGTCCACTGCAAAAACTCGTCCTCAGCCGGGTGGATTAAAACCCACTATTTTTTGGCGGATTGCTGAAGAGATTCCTGCAAATTTGAAGTGGACCTTAACTGTGGTCTCAATTGCAGCTCCCTTAGGGCTTTGGTGGGGATTATCGAGTTCAGGGGTTGTTAATCCCAAGTTTTTACCGTCCCCTATCACCGTGGGTCAAGCTTTGATTGACCTCCAGACCAATGGCTATCTGATACAAGATACGCTGATGAGCTGTTTTCGGGTTGGGGTTGGCTTTATGCTGGCTGCTCTTATCTCTGCACCCATCGGTGTGGCCATGGGGACATTTACCAGTATTCGGTCTTTATTTGAGCCGATTATTGGTATTGTTCGCTATATGCCTGCGCCCGCGTTTATCCCCCTGCTATTGATCTATTTAGGTGTAGAAGAACTCCCCAAAATTGCGCTGATCTTTATCGGTACTGTGTTTTTCAATATCTTGATGATTATGGACGCAGTGAAGTTTATTCCGAAAGAGTTATTGGAAACGACCTATACCTTGGGAGGAAAACGCCATCAGGTTTTGTTTCAAGTGATTACTCCCTATGTGATCCCCAATATTTTGGATGCTTTCCGAGTAAACATGGCAGCCTCTTGGAATTTAGTCGTGGTGGCTGAGTTGATTGCAGCGGACGAAGGCTTAGGCAAACGCATTGAATTGGCTGAAAAATTCTTTAGGACCGACGATATTTTCGCTTGTCTGATCGTGCTGGGGCTGATTGGGTTTAGTCTAGATTTGTTCTTTCGCTGGCTGCTCCGTTTTTCCTGTCCCTGGGCTATAGACTAACCGATCACCATGCATCTAGAAGTTTCCCATTTGTATAAGCATTTCTCGACCCGTCAGGGAAAGCTGCTTGTGCTTAAAGACATTAATTTACATGTGGAGACGGGCCAGTTTGTCTGTGCAGTGGGAGCATCGGGGTCTGGCAAAACTACCCTTCTCCGCATGGTGGCAGGGTTAGACATGCCCACCTCTGGAAAAATCACGGTCGATGGTCAGCCGGTGATCGGTCCAGGTGCTGATCGTGGCATGGTATTTCAAAGCTACACCCTCTATCCCTGGCTGACTGTCGCCAAGAACGTGGGATTTGGACTCAAACTCCAGGGCGTTGCCCAATCACTGCGCGCTAAACGGGTGGCCGAGTATCTTGACGTGGTGGGTCTGTCTCAGTTTGCTGATGCTTACCCGCGTGAATTGTCAGGCGGGATGAAACAGCGGGTTGCCATTGCTCGGGCACTAGCCTCACAACCTAAGGTGTTACTGATGGACGAGCCGTTTGGGGCTTTGGATGTGCAAACCAAAGAAACGATGCAGCAATTTTTACTCGATTTGTGGCGACGAACGGGCACTAGCATTTTAATGATTACCCATGACGTGGAAGAGGCTATTTTTCTATCGCAGCGTATTTATGTCCTCACTGCTCGCCCGGGTTCTGTTCAACGAGAGATGTTGATTGACCTGCCTGCAGAACGGACTTACACGATCAAGCGTCAGTCGCTCTTTCAGGACTATCGAGATGAAATTATGGATCTATTGCGAGAAAAGCCAGAACTCAAGTCAGTGCTCGATTGACGTTCAGCTATCCAGGTTGCCGTTCCAAAGTGGCTTCCATGGTATTGAGCAGATAGTGATCACTCATCATGCCGCTGGATAGACGATAGATATTATCCGCAATCCGATGAATCGTTTCAAAACCGCTGCGGCGATCGCGATCGCCCAACACCCAAAACCGCTGCACAATGGATTCAGGTCCGATCCAGCCTTCTCCTTCAACTTGGCCTAACTGGCTGTGTTTTAAGACGTAAGTATACCGTTGGTCGTTATTCCCTAAGCGTCCGCGAGACTGCATGATAATTTCTGATTTACCTTGACGTGCCAAGACAGACTCTTCAGGGAACAACAGCTTGGTCGCCATCGTAAACCAGCTGTCACAGTTCCATGCCACTAGGGTCCGGCCATGCACGGTAACAGGGTCTTGGTTTCGTTCCATCCAAGTCCCTTTAAAAGTCCAACGGCCCGCATCTAACAGAAAAGTGTGTGGCACAGTGCCTCGATTCTCTGGCATCTTGTTTAATGTAGGTAAGTCTTTGTCCTTCCCTTAAGATGCCCATTGGGTTAATTGACTGGATCAAGCACAGTGTAATTCTCCTAGAAGAACAGGGCCTTTGGCCCCGGTCACGGTAGGCACATTACCTGCAATTTCAAGCTGTCGCCAATAGGCTAATACTGCAAATGCGATCGCTTCTTTGGCATCAGAATTCAACCCTAAATCATCCGTCGTGAGCACGGTGCTATTGCCTAATCGTTGTTGCAAGCACCGCCGTAAATAACCATTGCGACTGCCACCCCCACAAAGGACCACCTGATCAGGAGGGTGGGGTAAAAACTGGTCATAGTTATAGACAATGGTGGCTGCCGTAAAGTCCGTCAGCGTCGCCAGCATATCGGCAGGACTGAGCTGATACGAATCCGCCGTTTGTAAACAAGTCTGTAAATAATCGGGACTAAATAACTCCCGCCCTGTGGACTTAGGGGGTGGTGCTTGAAAGAAAGGATGCCGTAGCCATTCCTCAATCAAAGGCTGACAAGGATTTCCTTGAGCCGCCCAGGCTCCGTCGGCATCATAGGTCAGTTCTCCCTCAGAAAAGTGAGCAACGGCCAAATCTATCAAGACATTTCCCGGGCCTGTATCCCAGCCTTTAACGCCAATCCCCAGTCGATTCGCATCGGTTAAAGGTGGCAAATAGGTGACATTGCCAATGCCGCCAATATTTTGCACACAGCGATAGAACTCGGGGTGACTGAGTAAGCAAATATCGAGTTTCGAGACCAGGGGAGCCCCCTGGCCCCCTAACGCCATATCGGCCACCCGAAAGTTACTGACGGTATGGACACCCGTTTGGTGGGCAATCACAGCACCACGACCGAGTTGGAGAGTATAGCCCAAGTTCTCCTGCGGAGGCCGATGAAAAACAGTTTGACCGTGGGAGCCGATTAGATCGGCAGTTGCAGAACCATCCGTCTGAATCGACTGGGCAGCTTGGGCAAATTGAGTTGCGATCGCATCATCTAATTCCGCCAATTCCTCGATACTGAGCGGCTCTCCCCCACAGACCGCCAGAATTTGATCTCGGATGGCATCGGGATAGGGATAGGTCTGAGATGCAATTAAATTGACCTGTAAATCCAGTTCTCGGCCAGCAATATCTACAAGGGCCGCATCAATACCATCCACGGAGGTACCGCTCATCAAGCCAATTACGTGCATGGTTACCCTGCTCCCAAAGAACGTAGAACACTGAGGACGTTGTTGTAATCATCGGTGCGGCCTTGCTTAGCATAGAGATCTGCCGCTCTTCTCAGATCAGTAATGGCATCTTGCCGCTTGTTTTGGACCGAGTAGAGTAAGCCTCGTTTGTAGTAGTCTTCCGCCGCATCCGGCTTCAGACGAATGGCCTCATTCAAATCGCTTAAGGCCCCATCCAAATCCTGAAGCTGAACTCGGGCGCTAGCACGGTTGGAGAAAGCCGCTTGGCTGCGAATCTCGCTGTTGCGATCCGCATTAATTTTGATGGTGCGTCCATAATCTTGGATGGCGTTTTCATACTGTTTTAAGCGCAGGCGAATATTGCCGCGCAGGGTGTACAAGGCAGCACTACTGGGGTTAATTTCTAACCCTTTGGTGCAGTCATCTAAGGCTCGCTGCAGTTCATTCAGAGAGAAGAGGGCACCGCAGCGGTTGTTCAGCACAAAGGGATCATTGGGGTTAATGGCGATGGCCCGATCGTAATCTTTCAGGGCCCCTTCGAAATCAGATTTTCCGCTTTGGTAAGCCCGCAGCTCACCCCTTAGCAAGTAGGCATTGGTGGCATTGGGATTTGTTTCAAGAGCTTGATCAAAGGCTTTGCGGGCTTGCTCCGTTTTGCCCTGCTCATAAAAGACGCTGCCTAGATTGGTATGGGCTCGGGTCAGCTTGGGGTTAATGCTCAGGGCCTGATTGTAATCTGCGATCGCATCTTGTTTCCGATCTAGCCTGGATTTAGCATAGCCCCGACTCGAATATTCTTTGGCTGTCCGTACGGGTCGTTCTAGAGCTCTTTCCCAGTCTCGCTTGGCGCCATCCCGATCTCCCAGAATGGAGCGATAGCTGCCGCGAATCACATGGGCCGACAAATGGCTATCGTCAGCTTGAATTGCCTTATCCAGTTCTTTGACGGCGGCTTCTAACTTCCCCTGGGTGAAGAAGACCGTCGCTAAGTTGATATAGCCCTGGGGCTGATCCGGTTGGAGACGAATCGCCTGACGATAATCGGCAATGGCCTCTTTATATTGGCCAATCTCCACTTGGGTATCTCCCCGATGGTTATAAGCTTCCGTATCCTTGGGGTCGATTTTCAGGGCTTCGTTATAGTCTGCGATCGCAGCTTGGTATTCCCCCGTGGCAAAACTGATTTCGCCTCGCTCTCGATAGGCTGCTGCCGTTTTGGGCTGTTGCTGGATCAAACGATCGAACTGAGTCATCGCTTCCGAATATTTGCCAATTTCAGCATAAGTTTCACCCAGTTTCAGGGCTGCTTCTGTGTAATCTTTTTTCAGCTCTAGCGCCTGCTCAAAATTCTCAGTCGCAGATTGCCAATTGCCCGATTGGGCCGCCTGTTGACCCCAAAAATAATGCCATTGGGGCCGGAAGAAGAAAAAGAGACTGGTCGATGCGATTGCAACCCCGCTCGCCGTCAACCCGATCCATATCCACAAACGGTTGCCTAGTTTGCCCTTGGGTACAGGTAAGCTGTTGGCTAATGACTTACGGGCGGTAGATAAGGATTGATCCCCGGATGATGGTTGAGACAATACCGTACTGGCTTGGGTCACGGACTGCAACGCAGTTCGCATAGCCGCAACCGTAGCAAATCGATGCTTTGGATGGGGCTTAACCAATTGATCCACCAAACTTTTAAAGGGAGCGCTCAGGTGCTCACAATCCTGCTTCCACAGCAATCGCCCGGTTGTGCTGTTCGTCTCAAACTCATCGGGGAATTTCCCCGTTAGCAAATAAATTGCCGTTAAACCCAAGCTATACAGATCGCTGGCAAAGGTAGGACGTCCCGCTGCTTGTTCTCTAGGCATAAAACCAAGAGTACCGATCACAATCGATCGGCTGGGCTGCCCCTGAGCATTGATCTGAGTTGCCATCACCTCCTTGACAGCACCAAAGTCAATCAGACACGGCTGCTGGTCGGCGTTACGGACAATAATATTGTCTGGTTTTATATCCCGATGGATAATGTTATGTCCATGAATGTAATTCAGTACATTCAAAATCTGATAGAGCAGCTTAATCACATCTGCTTCGTTCAGCGGACCTTGAGTTTTGACCCGTTCCGTAAGGGTCTGACCTTCAATCCATTCCTGCACTAGATTGAACCGCCCCGCTTCCTCAAAATAGGCAAACAGACCAGGAATTTGTGGATGGCCTTGACCAATGCGCTCCAAAATGGCTGCTTCCCGTTGAAATCGTTCCAGGACGATCTTCTGAACCCGATCGTTATTGAGAACGGGTTTAAGTTGCTTAATCACACAAAATCGCCGAGATGGCATCTGCACATCTTCAGCTAAGAACGTTTTACCAAATCCCCCCTCATTTAATGCCTTCAGGATCCGATAACGGCCATTGACAAGTCCTTCCATTTATTCCGTGATGTGCGGTATTCGTCTAAAAAAGCAAGATAAACCCTTTAATCTCATGCCGCTAGGGTAACCTGCAATCGCTTCTGTTGGCGCAAATAGCCATGTAAAATTTCAGCATCCATGCCGTGCAACATTAGCCGAAAGCCAGCATGCAAGGTAATCAGCGGAATACAGGGATGGCGATTGTTGACTAAACTTAAGGCCATCGGATCTTGTAATAACTTGCTAATGTAAATGGCAATGGTTTCATCCAACTGTAGCGAATTGGTGGCTCGCCAGAAGTCGTGATCGGATAAGAATAAGGCATAAACCGGCGTATATACCTCAATTGCCGACTGTAAATCCACAAAATTTGTCCATCGTTGACGCCCGGGGTTAATTTCAAACTCGCCGTCCGTAATCGCATCGAAGTTCAGTCTTGGCGGCGCTTCGAGGGTGCGATTCTCAGCCTTTAGCTTTTGATTCAGCTCAATAATAAAGTTGTAAATATTCAAATCATGAATCAAGAAGGTATTGTCTTTTAAATCTTCTAGGCAGGTGGGACGTAAGGATTGGGTAGACGTGATCTCGACTCCAGCGTTATCCGCAATAAATCTCAGAATCTCCGTCCCAATCACGAAGTGCCGCAAAATTAGATAGTTGCTATCGGGCGTCACAAAATACTTCAATCCCCAGTAAATCAGCTGGTGTAGCAGCCTCGATGAGCTTAACCATTCCGGGATCACAATCCGTAGCAGCTTCACCCCCACGATCATCAGCTTGGCAAAGGGACGAACTAAGGGCAAAAAGATCCGGCGGGAGCGGCTATTATGCCCCCGGAGTAGGGCTCGCTTGGATTCATCATGGAGGGGCAGACTCGCATCTATATAAAGCGCCAACCAAGGATTGGGGTCTTTAATATTAACGATTTGTTGATCAAACTCTGTCTGCCAACTCATCAATACTGTCCTAGTTCTTCAAGCTGTAAGAGGTATAGCCGAGCAGTGACTTTGGCGGTGCGAACAATCGCTTCATCCATTCCTGTTATATCCAAAATTGAACTCGCCAGCAGGGCTTCCAGTTCCTGGAGGTGATCTTCGTCATGGGCCGCATGGTAGCGATAGAACATTAGCTGATCGGGATGGGTGATTAAGGGGTTTTCTGCTAAGGCATTGGCAAAGGTTTGGGCGAAGCGCTTGCCTAAACCCTCGATAATAAACATGGCTCCTAATAGGTCGAAGGGGTTGGGCTGCGAAGCTCGCTGATACATCCAGGCAGACAGGGCTTCCGAACCAATATTTTTGCGAGCACTGATCAACGCTTCTTTTTTGCCCCCAGATGCCAGATAGCTCTTCTCTAACATTTGATAGTCGAGATGTTCCGTGGCCGCATGGCGGATAAAGACGGAACGCTGATCTAGATAGGGGGCTGTAATTGAAGAGGCAGCGCGGCTAATCCAGCCACTGCCTTCCACCACTTGCTGGTAATGGTCGCTAATTAAGGTGAGATAATCCGCCAACCGCAGCTGCTGCTGCATGGCCCGAGCTACAATCGGCACTTTCAGTAACCGACTTTCAAAATCCGCCCACACCATGGTGAGTTGCCGGAGTACGCGTTGAGCCTGGGTAACGTTGCTCTGAAGTCGAGGTTGAGTTTGCATGGGGTCACACCACGGTTAAATGCATAAAGGCGGCAATACAGCGACCGCTTTCCGGGACAAAACATAACACTGTTTGACCGGGCTGGAGGGCGTGTTGTCGGACTAGCTCTTCCAGCATGATAAAGATGGATGCAGTGCCAGTATTGCCATAGCGCTCCAGATTATTACACCACTTCTCTTCCGCAATCATGGCCCCTGTGCGGCGCAGCAACCGCTTCATTTCTTCACCCAGCGAGTGGGACGAGTAGTGAGGTAAAAAATAACCAATAGCGTTAGGATCGAGATCGTATTTCTCTAGCAGTTCCAGATAGTAGCCCACCCAAACCGGAAACATGGCGTAGAGAATCTCAAAGTCTTGTTTGAGTGCGATCGCACCGGCTGCATAGGCAGACTGGGGAGACTCGTATACTCCCCATCCGAAATCATCCGCCCCGGTATTGCTCTTGGCCCCCGCATACATACAGGGCGGAAACCGATCGGCAAAGGACTTAAATTGAATCCAATCAATCCGTAAGGACACCCCATCCGGTTTTGGGTTAGGCTCTAGGACCACAGCCCCGGCACCATCAGAGAGCGTCCATCGCAGAAACTCAATCTGCGGGTCCGGTTTGGCATCTTGATCATAAAAAGGCTGATACACTGCTGGTCGAAACCAGCGACTGGCAAATTCACTGCCACTCGCCACCGCCAGTTGGGATTCACCCACTTTGACATTCAGCCAGGCATTTTTGACAGCCATCAGACTGCTGGCACAAACACTCTGAAACGAGACAATCGCTAAGGGAGGAATGTTCAACTCAGCATGAACGGCACTGGCAAATCCAGGAACCAGGTAATCTCCTTGAGTGGTACTCGTCGCTAGTAGATCCACCTGCTCTGGCTGGCAGCGAGCCTGCTTCAGCGCATCTTGGATGGCATGGGCTGCCATCTCTGCATTGGTATAGCGATAGCCCCCCTTCGCATCTAGGGCATAAAAGCGATGCTTAATCCCATTTTTGCGTAAGATCGCTGCTCCTAAGGCTGAACTCCGCTTGCTAATGCTGCCGATATACGCCGTCATATTTGCGTTGGCAACGGGTTCTCCAGGCAGAAATTTGCCGACGCCAGTAATGTAGCCTGCATCAAGAGATGGCATGGGAAAGGTGAACTGGGATGTGAACAGGTATCGATAAAAAGTGCAGTCATGGCACCTTGCCCCTGAATCATAGCTTGTCGGTGCTATGCTGCTGCCCTATTGAATGGGGACTGTGATGAAGATGGAGTCATTCAGGAGCCCCACAACCGCCAGGAGAAATATACCGACGAGATTTTAGGCAGCAAAATGGGAATTTCTATCAGATTGACGAGATTAGTGCTGACTGTACGGTTAGAAGCTGCTGCAATATCTTTAATCCATTAATCTCTCTAAAAAACGACCTAATCCACGCTTGTTAAGAGATTTGCCGAGAACTACCTATAACTTTGGCACGAAGGAGGGCATACTAATTTCATCAATGTTTGTAAGGGATTTGGCCTGCTGACTGCCTCCTTCAAGGAGGCTTTTGTCAAGCATAAAGTAATCTTAAATTCTGCAACACTTGAGCGGTTGGGGGAACCTGTATCACATTGCAGTGGGCCATTACTATTTCGGCCATTGAGTCATGTTCTCTTTCAATAAGTTTGGTAGCAGTGTTTTTTCAAAGATTCTTTCGTCAACCCCAACACGCCTCCAATGCGACCTCTTCTGAGAATTTAGAAGCGAAGCTAGCCCAGTCTGACCAGGCGATTGCCCATGGCACGGATAATAACGAAATTTGGTTTGGGCGAGGATGTATTCAAATTAAGCTTAAAGCTTACCAAGAGGCCATTCGTAGCTTCGACCGAGCTTTAGCCCATCGGCCTGACCACCTCGACAGTTGGCAATGTCTTGCGTTGGCCTATTGTCAGCTTGGGCTGTACGAAGAAGCTGTGAGCAGCTATGAGCAAGCGTTGAAGATCGGAGGGGTCCCCTCTCAAGATTGGTATTTTCACGGCACCCTATTGGCCCAATTGGATCGCTACGAAGAGGCGATTGGGAGTTATGAACAAGCGTTAATCCAAAGCCCTGATCATCCATTGATTTGGTATGACCGGGGGATTGCTTTATCCTGGCTAGGGCAACTTGAAGATGCGATCGCAAGTTACGATCAGGCTCTCAATCTAGACTCCAATCTCCATCAGGCCTGGTTTCGGCGTGGCCTAGCTTTCAATCAACGCCAAAACTATTCCCAAGCCTTACGGTCTTTTGATAAAGCCTTAGCGATTGAGGCGAAGAGTGCTGAAGTATGGGCTGCTAAGGGCTTGGCGCTCCTCCAACTGCAGCAGTACGAAGAGGCTATTACCGCCCATGAAAAAGCGATCAAACTCAATGCCCAGGATGATCAAGTTTGGTACAACAAGGCCTGCTGCCATGCCCATCGCCAACAGCTAGACAAAGCCCTTTACAGCCTCAGGCAAGCCATGGAACTCAATCCAGAGGCCATCCGTGAACTCGCTAGCACGGATCCTGACCTCCAGATCTTGCATCAGCAACCCACCTTTCAAAAACTTCTGGCAGCTTAATTTTCAGGACTCATAATTCTCATAAAACCTTCATGGATGATTCAGCCAATCAGATGAATTTACCTAGATAGTCATCATTCCAGCTTCAGATACCCCTCGTACATTGGAGGCAATGAAGTTGGAGACCAAACATGAAACGCACGACTCGCACCGCCTTATCACTCTTAACCAGCCTGACCCTCCACAGCATTGGCTTTACGGCACCCACACTTGCTGAAACCATCACCCGTGGCCCTAATTTTGCGGCCCATCCGGTTAAAGCAGCCCCCATTCCTGTAGATGCCCAAGTTCAAAAGACCACTGCAGACACCTTGGTTCCTAGTGTGGTGACTAAAGGATCGAATGGTGCAGCCCACCTTGCCCAGCCTGAATCTGTTCGCAAAACGTCTGCCCAGCCTTCAGGGACTCCAAATATCATCACTCGTGGTCCCAATAGTGCAGCTCATATTTTGAACTAAGCACCATGGTATTCAGGGTGACAGACTGCGACGGCAATATCACCACACGGGTCGCTTACGAAAAGTAAACGACCCCTTTTGAAGTGCAAGTGATTTTCCACTGTGAAAGTCGCTGCATCCATCTTCATTAGATCTCTACTACCAAGAAATTTCTTGGTAGTAGGCTTTATTCTTCTCAGTCATAATGAACGCCAGGCCTCCTACTTATTCAGGGTTTGAGGTCGCGGATTGCTTCAGATAGTTCAAGAACCAATTCACCGCCGTTGCCCGTCGAGTCCGGCGGGGGTTCAGTTCATCGACGGTGTAGCCACCAAAGCCCAATTCTTCTTTTAGCAATTGCTTGTTTTCTTTGGGAATGGAACGGGTGAGCTTGATTGTGGCAGGACGACTGCCAATAAAGTCAGGTGGTTCAGGGTAGATCTCTGCCCACATCTCATCAACTTGTGAGACCTCCCATTGTTGAGTCGCTGGATCATAGCGATATCCCAAGTGATACCAAAGCATTTGATTCACTATTTCATCGGCAATCTTCTCTTCCAAGATCGCCCAAAACGTTTCCGAAGTCAGTTCAGGTAGGTCTGCAGACATAGATTACTGTTGAGTGGTGCGCTGAAGGAGCCAAAGCGAAGCCACCAGCCCTGCGAGTTGGCCAGCAATGGTATTGATACAAGCCTGAATCACAAATAGATCAATGGGTTCAACCAGTTGATTGGGGTTGAGGCTAAACACAGCTACGCCCTGGGAGATGGCCTTGCCAATAATGGCCCCCACAAACCACTCACCCCCGATTACGGTGACTAAAATACCCACAAGATCCGTGAGTACAACCATTTTGAGCAATCGGAGCGTACTGGCTTTGGAGGGCACATCACCCGATGGGGCCAAGAATCGCCGTCCCCAGCGGGTATAGCGAAAACTCCAGAACACGCTTACCCCCAGAAGCAAGATGCCCCCGACGGTGAAGAATAAGCCTAAACCACTGATGGTGTTGCTGGCTTGATTGGGATTCCCCGCTCGGCTCAAAGACGCAAACAGGACTGTCACCCCCGAAATAATCCCCAAAACCGCCTTGATCCAAAAGCTAATCCAGCCGACGATGCGGAACGACCCCCCCAAGTTCTTGAAATTGGGAGCCCGGGATAGAGAATCAGACGGTCGGGTCATTCAGGGTTAATCCGGTAAGTCATATTGACTAACAATGCGCTTTGCGTACTCAGGCACGTGGGCATCTACCTTATCAGGGTAGTTACGCTTCACGTAGAGATAGTTACGGGTAAAGTGCGAATCAATCGAGAACCGCGCATATTCTAAACCTCGGGGGCCAATCTTGTCGATCACCACACCCATCAATTTGGCTGCCCACATGGGTAAAGTAACTCCTTTGTCATAGGCCGGGATGCTGTTTTGCACTGCCGCATGGCGATCGCCTTCAGACATCACAGGCTGAGTCTCCAGTTGATCCATCACCAAATCCAGCATCTCCTGCCCCGTCTCGTTACGAACCACCAGCCACTGCCAGCCAAAAGGAGAGCCCATATAGCCCACCACTAGATCAGCTAGAGAGTTGGTGTAATCAAAACAGCTCATACACGAGGGAGCAAAAATATCCTTGAGCTTATTGGTCTTCAGGCCAAAGAAGGGTACTGTCTCAATCGAGCCATCTTCATGCTTAAAGTGGATGCGGAAGTCCTGCATAAATTCGTAGTGGACCACCGTATCTGGAGATCGGCTAGTCGTTTCTAAAAAGGTTTGCAACCCCGCTCGATTCACATTGTCCACACAGGGTGTCCCCAGGACGTAGAGCTTCTCCAGCCCTAAACTATCTTGCACCGACCGTAGCGCTTGGGTTTGACATCCCACCCCAATCACACAGAGACGCTTCATCCCGGACTGTTCGATCTGCTCCAAGACCGAGAGATTGGGGGAGAGGGTCGGCTTGTTGACCCGTGCTGCCAGCACTTCTTCCGGAGTCCGGGCGATAATCGGTTTGGGTTGAAACCGATCTTCATCCGTATTTTGAATACAAACGACCCCCTCGACTTTGCCCTGCTTCAGCATTTCCATACCGATGGTGCTGACAATCCCCGTCCATTGGGCACCGGGGATCGGCTCGACCTTGCGGGCCGTCATCATTTGAGTACTGACCCCAAAATACCAATCGTCCTCATTATTCAAGTCACGGCTGCGGCCATGGGCTTTCTCTTCTAGCTCAGTCACCTGCTGATTGAGGAAGGCACAGGCTTCTTTGACGTAGTGAATATAGTAGGTATCACATAGCCCGCACTCACTACAGAGTTCTTTTGCTGGTCGGCGACTCGTAGATTTGAGGGCTTTGGCTTTTTTATGGGGTTGTACCGCAGTCATAGTTAAGGTAGGGGTCAGTACCTTGCTTCAGGGGACTGAACTTAGGGGTTATTCAACATTCCGATTGTAAACAGTTTCGGGGTCGTGGCCAAAACCCCACTCTGTTTTTCTGCTATGGCTGGATAGCGGTCAATCGTTATGGGCATGATCAAACTCATAAACATAAAACAGGCGGCTGAAGCGCTGCAGTAAATAGCCACCTATGGCGAAGGTCACACTACAGAACACTAACTCCCAAAACTCTAGTGGGGGAGCCATTAAGAATAAAGAGGCATCTGGGTGAGTGAGCGCGTATAGAGCTTGCGATCGCGCATCCAGCATCACCGCCAACCCAAAACACACCACGGCGCTAATCCATGCCACCCTTTTTGTCTGCTGAATACGCTTTAAGGCGGTACGGCACACTTGGCAATCTTTGGTGTGAGTCTGCCAAATATCGAACAGCTGTTCTTTATCTCGCTGAGGGGGAGGCAGTTGAGCATCACACTGCCAGGGGATGCCCCCGCCTGCCCGAGTCTTGATCCATTGCCGCAGGGCAATCACCATCTTGTCTTGCGGATTAGGTGTATAAACGTTCTCTAACCAACTTCCCTGCTCTTGGTGCCCCATTCGTTGCTCTTGGTAGTGCAGGAATACTAAGTCTTGATGGAGGAACAACGGCGCTAAAACATGTCCTAACCACACCGGCATCGGCCAAGCAAAGAAGCCAAATCCAGGCGGCGTTTTGCCGTCCTTATCTTTAACTAAGATCTGACAACCAATATGACGGCACCAACCCGGACGCGTTGGGCTAGCATAGAGGGCCAGAATCATCTTCCCTCCGCCTTTGTAGGTTGATTCAGCCCGCATATGACACGGCGGCTGAAAGTCATGAATCGCTTGTTTGAGCATGCCGGATACGGGTTGGATATCATGGGCAAACCCTTCCTGTGTGGACATCTCACGCACAGTGTTCATGGTGAAATAGTTGGCATCCCGATAGCGATTGCCCATAATGCCGTGATGAGAGACGGGGACATGGGCTGGGTCAGCAACATTTTCCATAAAGAAGTCCCAGCCATAGGGCAGATCCCGCACATACCAGAACAGTTTAACGACTCGATCAGACCGTTCTTCTAGCTCAGGAATAAGCCGTGGAGATCGTTCCTGGCTCAGGGAATGCGATGTTTCGCTGGCATCAGGCCAGACCCAAATTAACCCTTGCTGAACTTGAGTCGGATATGCGATCGCACAAGATCGCGAATTGGCCCGATGCTGTTTAGCCGTCTCTAAATCGAAACTTTGGGGAATATCTAAACAGTGCCCATCCGCATCAAATCGCCAGGCATGATACGCACACATCAAGGTGCCATCCACTTCGAGCCGCCCTTCCGATAGCGGCGCGAGGCGGTGAGGACAGCGATCTTCAAAACAGTGCCATTTTCCCTGCTGATCATGCCAAATCACCAGCTCTTTTCCCAACAATTGAATAGCGTGGGGACTTTTCAGATCTAGAAAGTCAACCACCGCCACGGGATACCACTGTTGGGTCCATTGAAATTGCTCCGGTGCAGCGAGGGGAGGCTCTGCTGCTGCCTGGGGCGGTGTGGTCTCTACCGGTTGGGACGGGGTGGATTGTTCCTCAAGGAACAGTCGGTTTTGAGTCGTCACTGCCTTAACGATTGCGCTCACAGATAGGGTGCATCTCCCCTAATATAATCCTCAACGTCCAACGGTTTAACCGATTCACGTTCAGCGCATCGGCTTCTCACACCAGGCCTTCACTTCACTGATGCAATGACGCTAAAGGAAAAGGTCTGTGAACCTCTGTCTCTATTGAAACGTCAGTCTTTTAGATGATGTCCAGCATCTACCATCGTTTGACAAAAGGCCAAAGAATAAGAATTATAATCCCCAGAAGCTTTGACAAGAATCCGAGGAGCCCTGAACTCGATTTGTCTCCGGCTTGTTTAGACTCGCTTATTCTCTATTTCGTTGTCCACCCTCAACCCTAAGTGACTCATGACCGTCTCTGAGAACCGCCCTAACTTGCCGCCCTCATCCCGGGTTCTGACCTTGGTGGGTCTAATTTTAATTCTGACTTTCTTTCTCGATTTTCTGGTTCGTTTAACCTCCCCACAACTCGCAAATGCAGAGATCCAATTGACCCTGCTGAATGATCTAATTGATCGAGGCGTGATTCCGCTGATCGGCTTATCCCTGATTTATGCGGGCTTTTGGTTCCATTTATATACTAAGCCTCCTCTCTCTGCTGACTCCCACAACGGTAAAGAACTGCGAGCGGCATGGCAGGATCCCAAATTTTGGACGTTTGTCTTCGCTAGCCTGCTGGGACTGATGTTTTTGCTGATTATTCCGTTTCACTATGCCAAAACCGGAGAAGTGATCCAGAAGGCCTTAGATCAGGTCGAGTCTGAGTGGACCCGTAACAAAGCCACGATTGATCAACAGCTTAATCAGGTCAAATTGGAAGAGCAGGAATGGCAATCTATCCTCAAGGATCCAACTCAGCTTGAGCAACGTTTGCAAAATCCACAATTACCGCCCCAGCAAAAGGCCGCACTCACTCAACTCAAAACGAATCCACAATTGCTGAAACAAAGTGCAGATGCTCGCATTAAGCAACTGCAGCAACAGCAAACCCAGGCTGCAGGGCAGTTAGCGGATGCGGAGAAACGCAAGTCTGAAGTCGTCAGCCGGGCAGAGGGAGAGCGATCCTTGACCCGTTTACGGGCAGGCATTAGAAGTATCTTGTTAGCTATCGCCTTTGCCAGTATCGGCTGGACTGGATTGCGCGACTCTTCCAACTAGGGCCAAAAGACGACTCGCAGGGTTTAGGAGATAATGACTAGCAGTCTTTAGAACGCATCCTTCCCCATGACCTTGCAGGCCCCCCTTGCCCAACTGATCGAGGTTTTATCTGCGCAGCCTCTCAATCTCCCTAGTGCATTGACGTCCCAACAAGTGCAAGGCGTTAATACCGATACCCGCAGCCTAAAGCCAAACGAGATTTTTCTTGCCCTGTCTGGGGAGCAGTTTGATGGGCATCGGTTCGCCAAACAGGCCGTGCAGCAGGGGGCAATTGCAGCTATTGTCGATCACTCCATCGACGCGGCGATTCCGCAATTAGTGGTTCCCAATACCCTAGTCGCCTATCAACGCTTAGGACAGTGGTGGCGGCAGCAGTTTCAAATTCCCATCATTGCTATTACGGGATCTGTGGGCAAAACCACCACCAAAGAGCTGATTTCTGCGGTCCTCGGCACCGCCGGGTCCGTTCTTAAAACGGAAGCCAACTACAACAACGAAATTGGCGTGCCCAAAACATTACTGGGTCTAACCCCCGATCATGACTATGCCGTGGTCGAAATGGGGATGCGAGGCCCGGGGGAAATTGCTGAATTAGCCCAGATTGCCCAACCCACGATTGGCGTGATTACCAACGTGGGCACGGCTCATATTGGCCGCTTGGGCTCCAGGGAAGCGATTGCCAACGCCAAATGTGAACTACTGGCCCAGATGCCTTCAGATAGTTTTGCGATTCTCAACGCCGATAACCCCCTGCTGATTGAAACGGCCAAAACGGTGTGGCAGGGGGCTCAAGTCACCTATGGTCTCGAATCTGGCGATGTACGGGGACGGCTGGAGGCTCAAACCCTACAGGTCGAGGGAGATGTATTCCCACTCCCCCTGCCGGGTGCCCACAATGCGTTGAACTATTTAGCGGCCCTTGCGATCGCACGTCATCTCAACCTCGATCTGGCACCTCTACGACAAGGCATCTCTCTTCAACTCCCGTCAGGTCGGGCTCGAAAACTCACCCTGCCCAACGATGTGGTGATTTTAGATGAAACGTATAATGCCGGACTGGAATCGATGCAGGCCGCGCTACATTTACTGGCCCAAACACCAGGCCAGCGTCGCATTGCAGTACTGGGTCCGATGAAAGAATTAGGAGACTATGCCCCCGAACTCCATCGCCAAGTGGGCAACCTTGTACAAACACTCAATATCGATCAGCTCTTGATCCTCGATCAAGGGCCGGAAGGAACTGCCTTAGCAGCGGGAACAACCACTGTCCCCACTGAGCAGTTCGGTGAGCATCAAGCCCTGATGGACTATCTTGATCAGCATATTCAGCCCGGCGATTGTCTGCTGTGCAAAGCGTCTCACTCAGTTGGCCTCGAGCGGATTGTCGACCATCTCACCCAAGCCAAGGCTTAGTCTGTTACGAGCCTAACGCTTGGCGTTGCGCCGTAATCAGCTTCTGAATGCCAATTTCGGCGAGATCGAGCATTTGATTGAGCTGCGGTCGGGGTAATGTGCCTTCTTCGGCAGTACCTTGCACTTCCAGGAGTTCTAATTGCTCTGTTGCCACCACGTTCAAATCCACAGCAGCACCCACATCTTCTGGGTAATTCAGATCCAAAAATGCTTGCCCTTCCAATAACCCCACGGATACAGCTGCTACATGGTGACGAATGGGAGAGTGCTCTAGCTCGCCCTTGCTGACCAACTGATTGACCGCATCCACCAAAGCAACAAAACCGCCCGTAATGGACGTGGTCCGTGTTCCTGCGTCGGCTTGTAAGACATCCGCATCCACTACCAAGGTGCGCTCTCCCAGGGCTTGCAAATCGAGCGCTGCCCGCAAGCTTCGACCAATCAACCGCTGAATTTCTTGCGTACGGCCCGATAATTTCATCAGTTCTCGGCGCTGCCGTTCGGGGGTGGCCCCGGGCAGCATCCGATATTCTGCGGTTAGCCAGCCTTGTCCAGTCTCTTCTAGAAACTTGGGCACACCGGGTTGCACCGAAACGGTGCAGAGTACTTTTGTCTGTCCACATTCTGCTAGTACCGATCCCGCCGCAAAGCGGGTATACTCTCGGTGAAAGTGGATAGGACGAAGCTGATCCGGTTGACGGCCATCAGGACGTTGCCAAGTCATGTATGCTAATTCTCAACGACAGTGGGATGGGCATCTGCCCCTTACGGTGCGGCCAAACCTCAACCAGCATACTCTACATTGCCCCCTCAAGATTCCGGCTGAGATCAAGGATTCTTTCAAAACTTAATACTTCTGGTTAAATTGTTGACGGATTCCATAGATATGGTGTTGACTATGGGGGAAAGTTACAGGTGAACGCTACATCTGTTGTTAGCATCTAAACTATGGTCGCTCAGCTAGACACTCCTCCCCGCCCAGTCGATTCTCCAGCACGCCACATTATCGAAGGCTTGGTTCAAATCTTTACCGCTCCGCATCGCAGTTTTTTTACCTCGGTAATGGCACAAGCGCTACGGGAAGCTGGGCAAGGAACGCGAGTTCTTGTCGTCCAATTTTTGAAAGGGGGCATCAATATGGGCCACCACCACCCCATGCATCTCTGTCAACACTTGGACTGGTATCGCTGTAATCTACCTCGCTGCATCGATACCCCAGAGCTAGAAACAGACGAAATGCAGGCCATGCAGGATCTGTGGCAGCATACCCAAACTGCGATCGCACAGGGAGATTACTCCCTCGTGATTTTAGATGAACTCAGTTTGGCGCTTCATCTCGATCTGATCCCTGAAGCCGAAGTCTTATCACTGATTCAACAACGCCCTCGGCATATTGATATGATTTTGACGGGGCCGAATATGCCCTCATCGCTAATGGATGTTGCTGACCAAATTACTGAGCTGCGACGTACGGTTTGTCCCTAGCGCTCAAGAGGTTTCTGTGATCAAAAATGATGCTTGGATAACCCAAATGGCGAATCAAGGGATGATTCATCCTTTTGAGCCCCATTTAGTGCGGGAAATCGAGGGCAGTACCGGTCTCCCGCACCGCGTGATTAGCTATGGCTTGTCTTCCTACGGTTACGATTTACGCCTGAGTGCCAAGGAGTTTCGGGTCTTTCGCCATATCCCTGGCACCATTGTGGATCCCAAACAGTTCAATCCCGCCAATCTGGAGCCTGCAGATTTACATGAGGATGAGAATGGCAGCTACTTTATTTTGCCAGCCCACTCTTATGGTCTGGGCGTCGCTTTAGAGCGCTTGGCCGTGCCCGAGAATGTCACGGTTATTTGTATTGGCAAAAGCACCTATGCCCGCATTGGCCTGATTGCCAATTTGACTCCAGCTGAGGCTGGCTGGCGGGGCCATTTAACCCTAGAATTTTCCAACTCCTCTAGCGCTGACTGCCGCATTTACGCCAACGAGGGGATTGTCCAACTCCTTTTCTTCGAAGGCGAGCCCTGCACGGTGAGTTATGAAACCCGCCAGGGTAAATATCAAGACCAAGATGAGCAAGTGACGCTGGCAAGGCTTTAAACCCGAGCTAACGGCGAATCCAGCCGTTGATGGTAAAGCGGCTGTCCGCAAAATCTTGAGACGGACAGCTCACGGGCAATACTTCATGCATATAGCGGCTAAGGAAAAAGACGATGCTGTTATTGCGGGGATCAACGGTTTGAAAGGAGTCAGCAGCAACATAAAAGTTATTCTCAATCTTACTGTCGTAGACCCGTAATTCTCCCCCTGAGAACGGCTTAGGCTCCTTGTAGAAGTAATAGACGTAGGTCAGCTCCCGAGTCGCGGTGTCTGGACTGCCGTTATCATTGTGCAGCTTATAAAAGTTGCCATCATTGTGGGACGTGAGCTGAGTCTCAATCTCGGAAGGCTTAAAGCTAGGAAGCTTGAGCTGTGTTAGTACCTTGGGCAAGACCTGCTCAATTCGCTCCATCACCCGATCCGCCAATCCATCTAAATCGGGCAGAATCATGGATTGGCGATAGTCAGGGGTATCGGTTGTAGTTTGGGTAGGCATAAACAAGACTTCTTGCTGAATCGCGGCTTGTAACAACGCCTGATGTTCAGCAGCCGTCAAAAACTGATCCATCTGCACATAGGGAGATGGAATGACCTCTGGCGTTGGGGCTGGATCTAGGGCTGATTGAATATACATCGGCGGTTCAGTCACTAAACCCACTAAATGCTCACTGGAAAAACAGAGGCCAGCATGACCTGCCTGCAACGGAATTTGAAACAGCTCTGGGGGCCGTGGCCGTTGTGAGGATGGCAGAACTGCCTGGAATAACCGCTGCAAAAGCGGATCACTGGACTGGAGATAGACGGTTTGATGATGTCCCCCCTGGAGGAGCAGTTCAACTTTGACAGTGGGAGGTGGGGTCATAGCTGCAATGTATGGTTGACGGCAACCCAACGCAGATGTGGGGTGTAAAGGTTCTATCCCTATTTTGGGTTGAGGGCAGCCTGGCAAAACTGCACAGCAGTGTTTAAATCACTGGTTTGTTGCGGATAAGTCAGCGAGGGACGCTTAATCATAATCAAGGTTACCCCCAAGGCTTGAGCGACTTGACGCTTGATGTCTTCTCCTCCTGGCTGACCTGATGCTTTAGCGACGACAACGGAAATTTGCCACTGCTCCCACAGTGCTTTTTCCAGGTCAAAGGAAATTGGAGGGCGCAGCGCAAGGATGCGATCACAACTAAATCCTGCCTTTTCGGCAGCTTGGATCGCTTGCACTTGGGGTAGGACCCGAGCAAATAAAGTACTGTGCTGATGCCACTGGATAAAGTGACGTAATGCCCTACTTCCAATGGTCAACAGCACCCGCTGATTGAGTAAATAATCCTGCTCAAATAAAGACGATAAATCACTGATTTCAATCGGGCCATCTTGGTTGGCAGCTGAGGGGTGGCAGGTGGGTGAGCGTTCAAATCGAAGATAAGGAAGCTTGAATTGGACCGCTGCCCCCATGGCCAGACGCGAGATTTCTGTGGCATAAGGATGGGATGCGTCAAGAATGGCCGCAATATGATGGTTATAGATAAACGGCTCAATCGTATTGTCCGCTAACGCTTCAGTCCGAATCTGCAGCCAAGGAGAGGGCGGATAAAGTCCCTGTGCTGATTTGGTAACAACAGTGACCAGACAAGGCAATTGGCTGTTCCGTAAACAGCATGCTAAATCAACACTTTCTGTCGTTCCCCCTATTAACCAAATCTGATGGAGCATGATTGAACAAGCTAAATTTGCAGTATGGATCTCAACATATACCGAGGCAAACCCCTGAGAAAGTGCGGTTCATATGAAAGCATTAGTCAATATGCAATTTTGTGGGGTTTTACTGGGCATCCTAATAAATAAGAACCAATTCGTTCTACCTCAAGGGGGGACCTAAGTTTAGGTTGCGAGGTTGTCGATGTGTTGCAGGGACCATCAGTGCTCTGCTCTTCCAATCTTAGAAATAACTCTCGGTAGACTTGAGTGCGATTTGGTCGTGGATATTAACCAGAAAAAACAAACCCGACATTTACTCATTTTTGAGGACACCGAAGGATTACGGTTAGTCCCCCTGGAAGCATCGTCTCATTCCCTAGGGCGTGATCCCACCAATTCGATTGTGCTGCAATCTAAAGCAGTATCCCGCCAACATGCGTTATTGCTCCGGGTCACCAGCTCTGATCCGAATAACTATGGTTTTTTACTCATTGATGGAGATTTACAGGGACAACGCAGTACAAACGGCATTAAGGTCAATGGGGTTAAATGTCGTTCTCGCCGTCTTCAAGATCAAGATTTAATTACATTTGGCAACCACATCAAGGCAAGGTATGTTGCGGTTGCCCCCCAATCTGATCAGGAATTTGAAGAGTATTGCCGCACCGCCAATCGCCAAGATCTTTTTTCTCCCCCGGCGTCACAATCCACATTGGTACCAGAACAACCTTCCGCCGTCGAGGAAGAAGGGGTCGATGAAGCTCCGCTTATTCGACTCGCATCTTTTCCCGAAATTAGCCCCAGCCCTATGTTGGAGATTAATCTAGATGGGGAATTGACATATCTAAATCCTGCCGCCGTGAATGCCTTTCCAGAGTTGCCGCTGCTGGGACTGCAACATCCAACCGTAAAAGGCTTATTGAGTTTAATTCAAGAGTCTGACGATCACATTTTGGTGAGGGAAATTACGGTTGCTGACAAGATGTATGAGCAATCCATTCACTTTATTTCTGAGAGTGATCTTATTCGCTGTTGTGTGTTTGACATTACTGAGCGGAAACTAGCAGAAGCTGAACTCCGTAAGCGGGATCGCTTACTTCAGAGTGTCGCTCAAGCCACCACTCACCTCCTTGAAAATGTCGGCTATGACGCCATTGACACTGCCCTAGCTATTTTAGGTGAGGCTGCCGGGGTTGATCGAATTTGTATTTGCAAAAATCATACGCTTCCTGATACCGACGAAAGCGGGACCAGCATGCGCTTTGAGTGGACACGTTTGTCCATAGATCCGGTGCGTCACCGCCCTCATCGTCAAGAGCAAAGCTACCATGCCCCCCATCTCAGACGGTGGTATCACGCATTGACGGATGAGATAACGATTCGCAGCCTCGTGCAAGATTTGCCGGAAGCGGAACAGCAGGTGTTAGCCCAAGACAATATTTTATCGATCTTGGTCGTGCCGATTATCGTTAATTATCGGTTCTGGGGATTTATTGAACTCCACAACTGCACCCGGGAATATCACTGGTCTTTGCAAGAAGAATCCATTCTATTTGCCATGTCTGCCAGTATTAGCGCGGCCTTACAACGACAGGACAAGGAAGAAATTATTCGGCATCAAGCGTTTCATGATGCGTTAACGGATCTACCCAACCGAGTACTGTTTAACGATCGGCTCACGTTAGCCCTAGCCTCGGCGCAGCGCAGTAATGGCAGCGTGGCCGTGATGTTTATGGACTTAGATCGTTTTAAGCTGATTAACGATACCTTAGGCCATTCGATTGGGGATGAATTACTCAAAGAAGTGGCGGTCCGCCTCCAAGGATGCTTGAGAGATGGGGATACCGTCGCCCGCTGGGGAGGCGATGAATTTACGGTCCTGTTACCCAAAATAGAATCCGTCAATGATGCGATTAATACGGCCTACCGCATCCTAGATGCGTTGAAAGCTGCATTTGTTATTCGTAGGCATGAGTTATTTGTAACAACCAGTATTGGCATTGCTATTTATCCTGAGGATGGACAAGAAGCTGAGATCCTCTTACAAAATGCAGATGTTGCCCTGTATCGCAGCAAAGAGCAAGGGCGTGGAATCTGCCAGCTCTACAATCCGACGATGAATGCTAAAGAACAGTTTGTGATTGAGAATAGTTTGCGATATGCCCTTGATCGGGATGAGTTTATTCTGCACTACCAGCCCAAAGTCAATATCACCACGGGTGAGATTGTAGGTCTAGAAGCTTTGGTGCGTTGGGAGCATCCTGAAATGGGATTGGTGTCACCGGCAACCTTTATTCCCATTGCCGAAGAAACAGGCTTAATTGTGGAGTTGGGGGAGTGGGTTTTAAGAACAGCCTGTCAGCAAGCGGTGGTCTGGCACCGGATGGGACTGGCTCCGCTATCGGTCGCCATTAACCTCTCTGCTCGCCAGTTTTATCAGCCCAATTTGGTTGAGATTGTAGCCCAGGTCCTGGAAACGACTGGTTTATCGCCTCAGCAACTCGAACTCGAAATTACAGAAACCATTGCCGTCAAGAATATTGAGTTTGCCAAGTCGATTCTCTATAACCTTCAGGCCCTGGGGGTTCATATTGCGATGGACGATTTTGGCACGGGATATTCTTCCCTGAACTATTTAAAACAGCTCCCCTTCAACACGCTTAAAATTGACCAATCCTTTATTCAGGATCTAAAACCTGAGTCGAAGGATGTGGAGATTATCAATGCGGTGATTGCGTTAGGCAAAGGGCTAGATTTGAAGGTGGTGGCTGAGGGGGTTGACAATGAAGAGCAATTGGAACTGTTGAGATCTCTAAATTGTGAAATTGTTCAGGGGTACTTGTTCAGTCGGCCCTTAAACGTTGACAATACGACCGATATTTTGCAAGCGAATTGGCTGCAACGAAAGCAATCCCAGTCCATGTTACGGACATTAGTGGCTAATCCAGAGCTGAGCCAATCGTCCTTGATGTAGAACGATCACGCTGTGCATGGATTCTGCCGAGAGGTCAAATTGACGTTCGATAAAAAGTCTCTGCTTGCTCTAGACGTTTTGTTAAAAAATATAGTATTCTTAGAGCTTGTGGATTTTTATAAAAATTTATGCACGCTGAGGAGATCATTCGCTCAATTGAAGCGGAGCATTTCAAAGAGAAATTACCAACAATCTATGTTGGTGATACAGTCAAGGTCGGAGTTTTGATCCGAGAGGGAAACAAGGAGAGAACCCAGCCCTATGAAGGGACCGTCATTGCCAAACGTCATGGTGGCATTAATGAAACCATAACGGTGCGACGGATTTTTCAGGGGGTTGGCGTAGAGCGGGTGTTTCTCGTTCATTCTCCACGCATCACGAATATCAAAGTGGTGCGTCGAGGTAAGGTCCGTCGAGCCAAGTTGTATTACTTGCGCGATCGCGTCGGTAAAGCAACTCGGGTCAAACAGCGGTTTGATCGGGATCTGTAGCTGCTGTTGAGTGATAGCAGTGCTGTTGATACCCCCACCTGTGCTACCGTTGCAAGGTAATATTGGACTAGTAAAAAGGTTTTACCGAATCTTTTTACTACACAGTTGATCCAGGTAGCCCGTGCGCCTTTAGTTCAGTTGGTAGAACGCAGGTCTCCAAAACCTGATGTCGGGGGTTCGAGTCCTCCAGGGCGCGCTCAATTTACATACATTTAGATCGACTGTGGGCTGGGTAAGCGCTACATGCGTCTGAACTCATGAATCCTAAAATTGAAATAGATTCGATAGGGATTGAATTCCGCCGATATCTAACCATCGTAGGCTAACAGCCCTAGAGGTTTTCGTTCGTTGAGTGCATTCGTAGCATTTTAAGGATTACCCGGCAATCAGTATTCAGGGTTAGCAAAAGTGGCTAAAAGAAGAAAAAAGAAAAATAAGTCAGCAAACAATCAACCACCTTCACAGCCGGATGTGGATAGTGTGTCTGAACCCATGTCTTCAACCACAGCCGCTGTTGGAGAGGGCGCTTCCGAGTCGGATAGCGTAGCTGCAGAGCCAGCTGCCATAGCCCCTCCCGGCCCTAATTCGACTGGTTTTCTGCAAGGCACAAAAGAAGAGTTAGAGAAAGTGGTCTGGCCCGATCGCCAACAACTGATCAGTGAGTCCATTGCGGTCTTTTTGATGGTCTCGTTATCCGCTTTTATTTTCTCGTTTATTGATAACTTGTTCCGGTGGGTTTCCACGCTAGTGTTTGGGTAATTGCCAATGACTGATGACCCCCTGAGTACAACCCCTGCAGTCAGTAAGACCCCTGATGGGCAGCTAGATATTCGGCATTGGTATGCTGTCCAAGTTGCCTCAGGCTGTGAAAAGAAAGTCAAGCATAATTTAGAGCAACGCCTACAAACGTTAGACGTGGCCGATCGGATTGTCCAAATCGAAATTCCGCAAACACCGACCATCAAAGTCCGCAAAGATGGTAGTCGAGCAACCGGAGAAGAAAAAGTATTTCCAGGTTACGTTCTTGTGCGGATGATCCTGGACGATGAAACCTGGCAGGTGGTCAAAAATACGCCGAACGTCATCAATTTTGTGGGGGCAGAGCAACAGCGCCGATATGGTCGTGGACGGGGGCACGTGAAGCCGATGCCCCTCAGTCCCTCAGAGGTGGAGCGGATTTTCCGACAAGCCCAAGAGCAAGAGCCTGTGGTCAAAGTTGACATGGCAGTCGGTGACAAGATTCAAGTTCTCAATGGTCCATTTAAAGACTTTGAGGGTGAAGTAATTGAAGTTAGCCTTGAGCGTAACAAGCTCAAAGCGCTACTTTCGATTTTTGGGCGGGATACCCCCGTAGAATTGGAATTTAATCAGGTGCGCAAAGAGTAATTGATTCATGGCAAAAAAAGTAGTAGCAATTATTAAATTGGCAATCGCAGCGGGCAAAGCCAACCCTGCTCCTCCGATTGGACCTGCTTTAGGACAGCATGGTGTCAACATCATGATGTTCTGTAAGGAATACAACGCCAAGACCTCCGATCAAGCGGGGCTCGTCGTACCGGTTGAAATATCAGTTTATGAAGATCGCAGCTTTACCTTTATCCTCAAAACGCCGCCTGCGTCTGTTTTGATCAAGAAAGCTGCCGGGATTGAGAAAGGATCTGGAGAACCCAACCGGACCCAAGTGGGCCAAATTACCAAGGCTCAACTGCAGGAAATTGCCCAAACCAAAATGCCCGACCTCAATGCCAATGACATTGAGGCAGCCATGAATATTGTGGCTGGAACCGCCCGCAATATGGGCGTTGCCGTCGTTGATTAAGACGGTAAGGGTACGCTGGAGTACCCATCTTTGTTAACCCATTTGGGGAAGAGGCCACGGCTTCGCTAGCACCCCAGGAGTAAATTATGACTAAGAAAATTTCTCGCCGCATGCGCGAGCTAAAACAGCAAGTCGAAGACCGGGCCTATGAACCTCTGGACGCGCTAGAACTGCTGTGTAAAACAGCCACCGCTAAATTTCCAGAATCTGCCGAAGCCCATATCCGCTTGGGCATTGACCCCAAGTATACAGACCAACAGCTACGAACAACGGTTGCTTTACCCAAAGGTACGGGCCAAGACGTTCGCGTTGCCGTTGTTGCCCGGGGAGAAAAAGTGAAAGAAGCCACCGATGCGGGTGCTGATGTGGTGGGATCTGAAGAGCTGATTACTGAAATTCAGCAAGGTCGGATGGATTTTGATCTGCTAATCGCGACCCCGGATATGATGCCTCAGGTGGCGAAAGTGGGTCGAATTCTGGGTCCTCGGGGATTAATGCCTTCTCCTAAAGCAGGGACCGTCACCTTCGATTTGCCGCAAGCGATTGAAGAATTTAAAGCAGGTAAACTTGAGTTCCGGGCTGACCGAACGGGAATTGTCCATGTGATGTTTGGCAAGGCAACATTCTCGGCTGACGACTTATTGGCGAACTTGAAGGCATTGCAAGATACCATTGACCGAAATCGTCCGTCAGGTGCCAAGGGCAGGTACTGGCGCAGCCTCTACGTATCAGCCACTATGGGTCCTTCGATTGAAGTGAACATTTCGTCTCTGCGCGATCTGACCCTGACTGAATAACCCTACCCCTAAGTTTTGTATCAAGGACAGTGCCATTGTCTAATCCCTAAACTGAATATCGAAAGACCGTAGATAGTAGGGGCTACATGCTTAATAGCCTACTGAGGTTTTGAAATGTTTCACTTAAACGCCATCCGTGTGTTTTAAGTCGCTACTCTCAAAAGACCTTGGCCCTCCCCACAACCAAGGTCTTTTGTTATAGGGAGCTATAAGTTTCGTTTTTATGTACCGATTAAGGAGGTGAACAGAAGAATGGGTAGAACCCTAGAAGATAAGAAGCAAATTGTGGCAGGGCTGCAAGAAAACCTGAGTGATACGGTGATGACGATTGTCATCGACTATCACGGGTTAACCGTTGCTGAGATTACTGAATTGCGTAATCAGCTGCGACCCGCTGGCGCTCAGTGCAAAATCACTAAAAACACTTTGATGCGTCGAGCGATCAAAGGAGATGAGAAATGGGAGCCATTATCAGACTGGTTGTCCGATTCCTCTGCTTTTTTGCTGATTAAGGATGACTTGGGCGCGGCCATTAAGGCTTACCAAGCCTTTCAAAAAGCAACAAAGAAGACGGAACTCCGGGGCGGCGTCATGGATGGCCAACCCCTTTCCAAGGAGGATATCAAGGCCATCGGTGATCTCCCGTCCCAGGAAGTCTTAATGGCTCAAATTGCTGGTGCCATCAACTCTGTGGCGGCCAAGGTTGCGGTGGGTATCAATGAAGTTCCGGCTTCCCTGGCTCGGGCCTTACAAGCCCATGCAGACTCTGATAAAGCTGCTTGATCGCATTCTCGAAAAAACTATTGAATACAAAAAAGGAAGTGAACCATGTCTGCAACTGAAGAAATTCTGGAAAAGTTGAAATCTTTGACTCTCCTAGAGGCCGCTGATTTAGTCAAACAAATTGAAGAGACCTTTGGGGTCAGCGCTGCGCCTGCTGCAGGTGTCATGATGGCTGCGCCTGGCGCTGCAGGGGCTGCTGCTGAAGAAGCCGAAGAGAAGACTGAATTTGATGTTGTCTTGGAAGAAGTGCCTTCCGATAAGAAGATTGCCGTTCTGAAGGTGGTCCGCACCTTGACTGGTTTGGGCTTGAAAGAAGCCAAAGAAATGGTGGAATCCACTCCTAAAGCTATCAAGGAAGGCGTGTCTAAAGACGATGCCGAAGAGGCCAAAAAGAGCCTGGAAGATGCGGGTGGTAAGGTTGCCCTCAAATAAGCAGTCTTTGCCGTTACCGATCTGCTTGTTGCAACCAGGTCGCTAAACTGCATCTTGCCAATTCTTGTCCCAGTCTAAGGCTTGCTGAGAATAATTTTCTCAGCAAGCCTTTATGTAATTTAGCAGGCCTTTAATTGCGTAATGATTTCGACGGTGGGGGGCGTAAATAGATAGATGTGATGGCCGAGTTGTTGTTGATTTCCTGAGATAGCGCATGTGCTGCCGGACGCAAAATCGGCAAATCGTTGAGCCAGTTCAGTCCCCAAGCTGGCAAAATTCAATAAGATAACGGTTCCCGCCTTGAGGGCATCAACAGCCTGTGCGGTTTCGTCAAACGTCTGGGGGGTCAAAACAGCAATTGTATAATTGGATATCCCAGGAAGTGGCAGTAGGTTAGTCATACTTGCTCACCTGTTCCTTTGGTCATTACCGTATAAACTAGCGCAACTTGCCAATATGCAGAAGCCTTTACTGCCAAAAGATTGTCAATTGCGCCCTGCCCTTGCCACCGATATTGGCCCAATTCGGCGGTTGGTCTGGTCTGCACGGCTGGATCCAACCCAAATTCGATGGTCTCAATTTTGGGTCATTGAACAGGAGCAAACGATTGTCGCTTGTGGTCAGCTCCGCGTCTTTCCAGGCGCTCAGGAACTGGGTAGTTTAGTGGTTAAATCCACTCATCGACGGCAGGGTTTAGGAACTATCTTAGCGAAGCACTTGATTCAATACGCTTCCCAACCCCTCTATCTTGAATGTTTAGGGCAGCACTTGTGCCAGTATTATCAGCAGATGGGGTTTCAAATCGTCGAGTGGCAGGCCCTGCCCCGCTCCCTTAAACGCAAGTTCGGTCTGTCCAGAATCGCTAAAACGCTGTTGCGAGTGCCGATTGTGTTTATGTATTGCCCTGAAACTCCAAACCCGATTGGAGACGCGATGGATTGATATATCACTGACGAAGGTTACGGGATCTGGTCTACTTAGCGAATAAAGCTGGGCAGTTCGGGGGGTGGAGAAGACCGATAAGCGTTGGGGCCTACATCCACAGTCAGCGGTTGCTTGGTCTCGGTTTCTATTGAAGGCTGAGATGCTGGTAAAGCTGCACGGTCATGCTGTTGTGCTGCAGAGGTGTTCTCTAAGCCTAAGGCGGCAAGCTTACGACAGCAGATAGCAAACGCATTGGAAAAACTAACTGGATCGGTTGCTGACCAGGGGGATACCGCGGATGAAGAGGCCATCATTGGAGCATCCACCGCAACGGTGGCATATCCGAAGGAAACCATTTGGCGGGGTGCAACTTTGGCGTTGGGGGCAAATGTGTTGGAATTATTTTTTAGAACCGTTTTATACTCACAAATCCGGGCTTGCTGGCGACGCAGTTGCGATCGCAGGTCCTGGCAAATTGACTGAAATTCTTTTAGCTTTTCGGCTTCTCGATCAGACCCGCGTTCAGCATTTTCTAACTCTTTTTCCAGTTGCGCCTGGTGGGCTTCGGAGCCGACTAACTGCTCCGTTAAAGAATCAATTAAACGCTGTTGGTATTGCAATAAATTATGGGCCGTTTCTAATTCCTGTCGTAAGACGGTGACGTCTTCCTCCATTAAAACGGTATCAACGGGTAATAACTGATCTTGCCATCGATTACCGTTTAGCTCGGACTCAACGAGTGTCTTTAGTCTGGGAACAGAAGGGGGAATGATGCTGTCGTCGTGCATAGGAGTGCCCTGTGAATTGAGCTATGGCGGCAGTCGATTCAACGCAGCCCGCCTCTGTGCGCATTGAATCGCATAGCATTCCATATCTGTAGGCCTAGGCTTAGAGAAAAATATTTAAGTTAAAACTGAAGCCTAAAATTGATAATGGTTCAAACGGTTCACAACCGACAGATGTAGAACGCGACTTTCTTTATCTTTCAGAGGATGTCAGCATGGGACCACCCCATCTAACATAGCTTTTTCTTCAATCGAAGCCGATGAATATCGGTGGTTTGAAACCTAAATTTACATATATTTATCAAAATTAGATGACATCTTGACGATGCTGGATAAAAACCACCAGACTGAGCATCCCCACCATGATTATTCCTAATTTCAGCCAATGTTTACCCACATTAACCGCAAATGCGGTGCCAGCCTTTTCATGAAACCGTTCGACTAAGAGTTCTGCAGCTGCGATCGCAGTGCCCCGTTTCTCACGCCAATCACTAAACTGATCTTGCCAGCTATCCAATTTATCCCGATAATCCTTAACCTTATCGTTATAGTCCTCTATCTCATCTTCAAAGGTAGCCCGGTTGTCGGCTGTTAACTGGGGTGGATCGCCTGGATCTTCTGGTTTAGTCGGTTGAGGTTGATCCACCGCTGGATCATATTCTTGGCGTAGGGCTGGAAACGTACATTGGGTAAACATTTTTGGCCCCAGACATTGGCATTTTTCCTTGTCTGTATCACTTAAATTTTCGCGTTCTTCGGAAGACAGTTGCCAGCAGGCGTCACCCGCAATATCCTTGCCAGCTTCCGACAGGGTAATTAAGCTCTCGTAAGACCAGCGGGTGACCGTCAGTTGACTCAAGACTTGTCCAGGAGTCCCTAAGGAATCCAGGGAGATAATTGCGCCAGAGAAGGTGATTTGGGGGAGTAGAAATAGAATGGTCAACAGCGGGGCCACACTCTGATTCGGCGCTAAGGCAGAAACAAAGAGGCCCATCACCATGCCGCCTAAGGTCGCCAAGAAGAGGGTGACATACATCCCCAGCAGACCCTGCCAGTCCACCGGCAAGTTCACGGCCAATACTTTGGTCAGTAAAAAGATGGCGGCTTGGTAGAGGGCTAACAGGACACTCAGCCAAACCTTAGAGAACACATAGGGCAAAATCTTTAGCCCAATCATCCGTTCACGGCGATAGATTTCTCGTTCTTTAACAATCTCCCGCATCATCGCCAAGCTACCGACCATCACGGCAGTCAAGACCGTGATAAACAACAGGGTGAAGACCTGACCTGGATCGCCGTTGGTAACATCAAACATGGGGCGTTGCCACATGACGAAATCCAGCAGTCCCAGGATAGGAGCCAAGGCCAACATCAGAATTAAGCTGGCCCGATCTTGGCGCAAAATCGTCCAATTGCGCTGGGCCAGAATCGCAAATTGTCGCCAGCCCGAGATGGCTGTGGTTCGCGGTTGAGGCGGCTTTGATTTCGCTTTTTGAGGGGTTGTGGGGACCGATAAACTGGCCTGGCGTTGAGTGATATAGGTCTGATAGAGGGTGGACTGGCGATATTGCTGTTCCCACGCTTCAGGGGTTTGCTCACCTTCGACCTTGAGATAGATTTCATCGAAATCCTCTACCCCGAAATAGGTCAGGGCTTCGGCAGGGGGTCCAAAATAGGCAATCCGCCCCCCCTTCGCCAAAAACACGACCAAATCACACACCATCACATTTTTAGTGGCATGGGTAATCAGAAGAATCGTTCGCCCTTGATCCGCCAATCGTCGCAATAAGCGCATCATCAACGTTTCGGTGCCAGGGTCCAGGCCAGAGGTGGCCTCATCTAGGAAAAACAAGCTGGGTTGAGTTAATAGCTCCACGCCGATAGAGACCCGTTTACGCTGGCCTCCGCTTAAGGAACGCACCCGTAATTGCTCCCGTTCCCGTAGTTCTAAATCCTGAAGGACAGATTGAATTTGCTGTTTGCGCTCAGCCCGAGTCACATCAGCCGGGAGACGCAGGCGGGCTGCATAATCTAGGGCCTGACTGACGGTCAATTCACGGTGGATAATATCGTCTTGGGGAACATAGCCCAATTCCGTGCGATAAAGATTGAAGTTTTTATATAGATCTTGTTCATTGACTAAGACCGAACCACTTGTGGCTGGGCGCAGTCCATTGAGGGCATCGAGGAGGGTCGATTTGCCCGCGCCACTCACGCCAACCACCGCGACAAATTCCTGGGGCAAAATGGACAGGGAAATATCGTTTAAGAGAATATTTTTCTTGCCAGCCACCTTACTCAGATGAACCGCATCGAGGCGAAGATTACCTGAGTCATTCTGCTGAATCAGGGTTTCGTCAAAGTTAAAGACAAAATGATAGGGACCGATGCGAATCGTGTCTCCGGGGCGGAGAGATTGAGGGTTACGAAGCTGCCGACCGTTCACATAAGTTCCATTCGATGAATGGAGGTCTTCAATCACCCAGGTACCACCTTTCAGGTCAATTTGCGCATGAAAGCGGGAAACGACCGGGTGATCAATCACTGTGGTGTTGCGTGGATCACGGCCAAAGCTAAGACTTTGTAGATCCCGCAACACCAGCGTTTCGACCTGTTCAATCACATCGGTTTGCGGAATCACCTGATAGGTCAGGGTGACCTGATCTGCAATCGAAAAAAAATCTCCATCCTGAAGCGCCTTCTTCTGAATCCGATCTCCGGCAAAGGTGAGGCCGTGGTTACTCTCTAAGTCGCGAATGGTGTAGGTCTCATTCTCCCAATGTAATTGGGCGTGGCGGTCAGAGACCACGGGTAAATCGATGACAATATCACACTGGGGATGTCGGCCTAGGGTCAGGGTTTCTTGGTTGAGGGGGAAGTCTTGGGTCCATTTAGAAGTCGTGACTTGCAAAACGCGATCGCAATGGGTTTGGCTAACGACCGTTCCCGGTAAGGCTGACTCATGGGCAAATACACCCGTCCCCTGAATTTCTCGAAAGTGAATGACCGTATTGCCAATCTGAATTTCATCCCCAGGATGGAGTTGGACAGAGTCTCTCGAAACAAGAGGCTTGTTATTGACTCGGAGTGTGTCCTTATCTCCCAGCAACTTCAGGAGATAATGATCGGCTTGCCACAAAATTTCTGCATGGTGCGGCAGAACACCTGAGTTGTTCAAGACCAGTGAGTTATCTGCATCAGCTCCAATGCTAAAGGGCGCTTGAGTTAACCGAAATTCTCGATTATTCTCTTCGCCATCGGTAATGACATGAAGCTGAGCAAAGGCAGTAGGCATGATGGGGCAAGGATAGAATTATTGCTTAGAGTTTAAAGGCAGTCATTCAAAAGCCTAGGCTATTTTTTGCTCGAAATAGAGATAATCTTCACAATAGATTGCAGCCTATAGACGATAACGATCATTCCTTGCAGATCAGGGCAATGACATGCTCCCATTTATTAGGTCAAGTCCCTTATCTATGCTCAGCCCATTTAAGATCAGATGGAAGTATTGATTCACGTACACGGTATTTGACTTGCAAACGTCCATCCAGTTTAGGATGTACTTCCCCATTTTCTGAAACTGATAACCAGTCAGCACAGTGCAGTAGCATATTTGTCAAGTTATCGTAAGAAAGCTCGTACTTATCAAACTCGGTATCATAAAGCCACACAGGGCTTTCTTCTTTGTCACCCAGAACAACGATATAAAATGCCCATGCGTGAGGATACTGAAAAATAGGCAACCATCTCGGATCGTCTGGTATCTCTTCAATTCCTTCATTCAACCCATGCTTATCAGTACGAAG
The DNA here is from genome assembly GCF_028285745.1 of Acaryochloris sp. IP29b_bin.137. GTDB lineage: Bacteria > Cyanobacteriota > Cyanobacteriia > Thermosynechococcales > Thermosynechococcaceae > Acaryochloris. Next base: position 66,346 of record NZ_JANQOP010000099.1, read on the forward strand.
CCTTACTGCTTCTTCCAGGGGTAAAAAATAGAAAAGATTAAATGCAATTCCATCATTCTCTAATGTGCCGTTACACCACTCATAAAGCTCATATATTTCGTCGGGTATTGTAAACGGCAACGCCTTTACAATTTGATCAATGGCATCAAGAGAAAGCCCAGAACGGAAAACAGATCGTGATTCATGCTTGTGATACCAAGAACTTATGCTTTCTAGTGCCGAAATTAGTTTTGACATCTAACTATCAGGTGATACGTCACACCGTCGCATAACATTCTATTCTGGTGGATGGAAGCATGTAACCATTGCATGCCACTGCGCTCTTGTAATTTTGATCCTAAGGCTAATTAGTTCGATAGCAAATTCAACAGCCCCAAACTCGGTGGAACCAAAGTTCTCACTCTGGTAATGTCCATAATGGGCTGATCCAATACCGATGTTGACGAACATAATTTCAAAAGACCTGGGCTTGCTTGTTTCAAAGATTCAAATAAAGCCAAAGTTTCATCAACCTTCCTCATGCCATAAGAAGTGTTGAGCCTGGTGCAAACGTTTAAGATTTAGTTCTTGTACACCGCAGCACTTTCTAGTACAGTTGCCTGAGCGACTTTTTTATCCATCCCAATAACGGATGCCATCATTCCTTCTCACCAAGATAAAACAGCAATGTGAACCAGTATTGTTGGCAACTGGATACATGGGAATAAGGATAGCTAAAGTCGCAGAATATAAAGGTATTCTGTAGTTCACCTAAAGACTCAGGCCATTTTCAGAATGCCTTCTTAAGATGGGAGGTATAGAGGCAGAACCCCACGCAACAGGGCTGTCCAACACCCATTATGGGGAATTCAAATGAATAGTTCTGACAGCACTCCGCTTGAACTGAGTTACGACTTTGCCCTTGATCGGGACTGCACCACTCTGTCCCGTCATGTCTTAGAACATCTCCAGAGCTTTGGCCCAGAAGCTCAAGATATGAGTGCCTTAATGACCCGAATTGGGTTGGCAGGCAAACTGATTGCCCGCCGTCTCAGTCGAGCAGGGTTAGTAGAAGGGGCTCTCGGCTTTACGGGGGATATCAATGTCCAGGGCGAAGAAGTCAAAAAAATGGACATTTATGCCAATGAAGTGTTCATTGCTGCTTTCAAGCAGAGTGGCCTCGTTTGCCGCTTAGCCTCCGAAGAAATGGAGAAGCCCTACTACATTCCTGAAAACTGCCCCATTGGTCGATATACATTGCTGTATGACCCCATTGATGGGTCCTCTAACGTCGATGTGAATTTAAATGTCGGCTCTATTTTTTCCATTCGTCAGCAAGTCGGCAACGATCCCGACCATACGGGACAGGATCTCTTACAAGATGGGCATCAGCAAATCGCCGCCGGCTATATTCTGTATGGTCCCAGTACAGTCTTGGTGTATTCCATTGGCAAAGGGGTTCATGTTTTTATTCTCGATCCAAGTCTAGGAGAATTTATTCTGGCCGCTGAAAACCTCACCATCCCTAAACATGGTCCGGTTTACAGCGTCAATGAGGGTAACTTCTGGCAATGGGAAGACGCTCTACGAGACTTTACTCGCTATGTGCACCGCCATGAAGGCCATACAGCTCGCTACAGCGGGGCTTTAGTGGGCGATTTTCATCGCATCTTATTTCAAGGCGGCGTGTTTATCTACCCCGGAACCCTGAAAAATCCTGATGGTAAGCTACGACTCCTCTACGAATCTGCACCCTTGGCATATTTGATGGAACAAGCGGGGGGACGGGCGAGTATTGGCCAATCTTCATTACTCGATGTTGTTCCTGATCATCTCCATGCCCGCACGCCTTTGATTATTGGCAGTACAGAGGATGTGGCCTTAGTTGAATCTTTTATTGAAGACCGAGAAAGACAGGCTGAAGAAGAACTCGCGCTTAAGACTTAACGCAGAACTGGCAAACATTTGAAATAAATTGATTACGGAGTTTCTTATGACTAATCATCTCCTAGAAATTAGCACCTTTGGCCAAAGTATTTGGATGGACAATCTTAGCCGCGATTTAATTGAATCGGGTGAGCTGAAGCAAATGACCCAAGACCAAGGTATTCGTGGGATCACATCTAATCCCGCCATTTTTGAAAAGGCGATTGCCGGTAACGCAACCTATGATGCTGATATTGAAGCTGGGATCAAAGCAGGAAAGTCGGTTCTGGATATTTATGAGTCTTTGACCTTTGATGATATTCGCAATGCCTGCGATATTTTTAAGCCCATTTATGACCAAACCCAAGGTCTAGATGGCTATGTCAGCATTGAAGTTCCGCCGAACATTGCTAACGATACCCAAGCCACGATTGAGCAAGCTCGCCGGTATCACCGGGAGATCGGTCGTGAAAACGTCATGATCAAAATTCCGGGTACACCCGCCGGATTACCTGCAGTGGAGCAGGTGATTGCCGATGGCATTAACGTTAATGTTACCTTGCTGTTCTCAGTCCAAAGCTATATTGATACCGCCTGGGCCTATATTCGCGGCTTAGAAGCGCGCGCTGCTAAAGGTGAAGCTATTAGCCAGATTGCGTCCGTCGCCAGCTTCTTCCTTAGCCGCATTGACTCTAAAGTCGATGGGTTGGTCGACGCTAAGCTCAAGGCTCTCAGCTCGGATCAGTCTCATCTGGCGACCCAAATTGCTCAGGTAAAAGGCAAAGTTGCGATCGCAAATGCCAAGATTGCGTATCAGGAATACAAAAAGATTATCCAAACTGACCGCTGGAAGGCTTTGTCAGCCCAAAGGGCGAATATCCAACGCCTCCTGTGGGCCAGCACTAGCACTAAAAATCCAGACTACAGCGATGTCATGTATGTGGATGAGCTGGTTGGACCGGATACCGTGAACACTCTGCCCCCCAATACGATCCAAGCCTGTGCCGATCACTGTGATGTTGCCAATCGCGTGGAGCAAGGGATCGAGCAAGCCTATGAGACGATCGCCAACCTCTCTAATGCCGAAATCAATATCGATCTGGATCAAGTGATGGCTGAATTGCTATCGGAAGGAATTGACAAATTTGTGCAGCCTTTCAGCTCCTTACTAGACTCTTTAGAAGAAAAGGTCCAGCGGTTGACCACCGTATAGACACTTTGATGACTTAAGTTGGGCCTGGCGGATTTGGCGTTGCCGAGACGTTCAAATTCGCTGGTGCCAAGTTTTGATTTTCACAGTTTCCAAGTTCACCTACCCCCCCTTTGTTTGCCCAGCCTATGGTTACGCTTGCTGAAAATCCGCTTCGCGTGGGGCTCCGCCAAGAACGCACACCCGAGCCCCTAATTATGGTGATCTTTGGTGCCTCTGGTGACCTCACCCAACGAAAACTCGTTCCCGCCCTCTACCATCTCAAACAACAGCGTCGCCTACCCGCAGAACTAACTATTGTCGGGGTTGCTCGACGGGAGTGGAGCGATGATTACTTCCGGCAACAGATGCGCGAAGGGATTGAAGAATTTTCGGATGGGATTCAGTCGGAAGAGGTCTGGAACAGCTTTGCCGAAGGGTTGTTTTATTGCCCCGGCAATATGGACGATCCCCAAGCCTATCAAAAGCTGAAAACTCGTCTAGAAGAACTGGATGGCCGTCGCGGCACCATGGGCAACCGGGTGTTTTATTTGGCGGTCTCTCCCAAGTTCTTTGCCGAAGCGATTCAGCAACTGGGAGCCGCCCAGATGTTGGCAGATCCCCTTAAAACGAGGCTGGTGATTGAAAAGCCCTTTGGTCGGGATTTAGGATCAGCCCAATCCCTCAACAAGGTCGTCCAGGAAGTCTGCGCTGAGAACCAGGTCTATCGGATCGACCATTACCTAGGCAAGGAAACCGTTCAGAACTTGCTGATCTTCCGGTTTGCCAATGCCATTTTTGAACCCCTGTGGAATCGGCAGTTTGTTGATCATGTCCAAATTACCGTGGCGGAAACCGTTGGGGTAGAAGAACGAGCAGGCTATTACGAAACCTCTGGTGCCCTGCGGGATATGGTGCAGAACCATATTATGCAACTGCTTTGCCTAACGGCGATGGAACCCCCTAACTCTCTGGATGCCGATGCAATTCGTACGGAGAAAGTGAAGGTGGTCCAAGCGATGCGATTGGCCGATATTCATAACCTCGAAAACTCCGCCATTCGCGGCCAATATACCCAAGGCTGGATGAAAGGTGAGCAGGTGCCTGGCTATCACCAAGAACCTGGTGTAAGTCCTAAATCCACCACCCCCACCTATGTGGCCCTGAAGCTGCTGATTGACAATTGGCGCTGGCAAGGAGTGCCCTTTTATCTGCGCACCGGCAAGCGTTTGCCCAAAAAGGTGTCGGAGATTTCTATCCACTTTCGCCAAGTGCCATTTTTAATCTTTCAATCCGCTGCCCAGCAGGCAAATCCCAATGTTTTAGCCATGCGCATCCAGCCTAATGAAGGGATCTCCTTGCGATTTGAAGCCAAGATGCCAGGACCCGACCTACGAACCCGCTCCGTGGATATGAACTTTAGCTATGGTTCTTTCTTTGGCCAGTCGACTGGAGATGCCTATGATCGCCTCCTCTTAGACGCCATGCTCGGTGATCAAACCCTGTTTACCCGTGGGGATGAAGTTGAGGAGTCTTGGCGGGTACTAACCCCTGCCTTAACAGCCTGGGAAGTCCCTACAGACCCCGCTTTAGTTCCTACTTACGAAGCCGGGACTTGGGAACCCGAAGCTGCCGAGCTATTGCTCAACCGCGATGGTCGGCGCTGGCGACGACTCTAGATATTTAATATGCGCACTTAGTTCTCCATATTCTTCGCCCTATGACTACAACATCTGCTCCCATCGTCTCTTTGCAAGCCCCGAAGGACGTTTCGCTCAATGATATTAATGCGGAATTAAGCAAAATTTGGACCAGCTACAATTCCTCTGGCAATGGGGGGATGTTTCCCACCGCGACTCGGGCAGCCACCTTTAGCTTGGTCGTCTATGAACCCGAAGAAACTCAGCAGCTGTTGGCGGCTTTAGGGTTCTACACTGGCCCGGTGGATGGCATTTATGGTCCCCGGATGGAAGCCGCCTTGCGATCGGCCCAAACAAAATTTGGGTTGGCAGAAACCGGCAAGCCCAATTCTGAAACCCTGGCTAAACTGCGCCAAGCAATGACGGAGCAGCAGATCAGTCAGACTCAGGATGACGGCTATGTGTTGGATGCAGGGGGAGCGGGTATTGCAGATGCGATCGCAAGCCAAAGTCCCTGCCGCGTCATCTCTCTCTTTCCCATGGGAGGGGAAGATGAAGGTGTCTTAGCCCAGCTGTCTGCCTACTGCCCCGTCAAAAAGCAAAACCGCAGCTCATTGATTTGCTGTGAGTATATTTCCCTCAAAGGTACCGAAGCAGCCCTTGATCGAGTCGGTGGTCTGGTCCAATCTCTGATGATTGGGGGACTCCCCAAATTCTTATGGTGGAAAGCTGTTCCCGCCGCCAATATGGAGCTGTTCCAGCGGTTAGCCGCTTCTAGCACCGCCGTGATTGTGGATTCTAGCCAATATCTAGATGCCCAATCTGAGTTGATTCATTTGCAAGACTTACTGATCCAAGGGACGAATATTGTTGACCTAAACTGGCGACGGTTAGCGGCATGGCAAGAATTGACCGCCGAAGCCTTTGATCCGCCTGCCAGAAGAGCTGCCCTCAATGAGGTTGATCGGGTCACTCTAGATTATGAAAAAGGGAACCCTGCACAAGCTTTGATGTTTTTAGGTTGGTTAGCGAGTCGCCTGCAGTGGCAGCCGGTCGCCTTCACCGCCGAAGGTGGCGACTATGACCTGAGACGGATTCAATTTGTTAATTCTGAGCAGCGCACTATTCAAGCAGAACTTGCAGCGATACCCACCCAACCTGGAGAAGTTGCGGGAGACCTGATTGATTTGAAACTAGCCTCCACTAATTTACAGGCTGATTGCTGTACAGTTCTTTGTTCAGAAACGAAAGGCTGTATGCGCATGGAAGCAGGAGGCGGTGCCCAATCCTGCCGCATTCAACATGTCACTCCGTTGCAAGATCAATCCTCTGAGACCCTGCTAAGCCAGCAATTACAACGCTGGGATCAAGATGTGTTGTACTCAGAAAGCCTCGCTGTTACAGCACAAATGTTAAAGCTTGCATCAAGCTAACCCCCTCTCAATCATTTCATAAACGAGAGGAAGCGATATTCATATGAAGTTCTCCCTGAGCATCCCTTTATGCTGTTAAGGGATACAGCTGGGCCATCCACATATCGGCTGGATCACTATAATATTCGACTTCGTCAACCTGAAATTTGAGGTGTCCTTCTGGGCTAGCGATGTCAATATAATCGCCTGGGCGAACAGCAGGGCCTTGCGCCGTCATGTAGCTGACCGAAGAATCGGTACTAGTTTCAAGAAAGAATTCAGTTCCAAGCTGACCCTGATCGTAGCGGTGGGTTTTGTGCCTGCGAGCTTGAGGTCTTTGCTCCAAAAATAATTGACCGAGTTGCCAATTCGGACAAATGGATATTCCCATAGTTCCCCCGTTGGAAATAAATGCTTGCGTAACGACGGCTCCAAGAGTCAGTACAGTTGCCAATGACCCATACCGGAGCTTTCCCAGTGATAAAAGTCTCACCTTTAAGTCTGACAATAGTGGGTTTAATAAAAACCCAACACCGTAGGATCACTGATTTCTTTATTTTTTTTCAAGGTCGATGCCCCGTGAGCCGCCTGAAACTACGGGAAGACACCGATGATCAATCCTCTTGAGAGAGTTCCCTTGCCGAGCATAGATGTTGTACGCTGGCACAGCAGATTTAAGATGCAGCGATACCGTTTCCAAGAGGGCCATAAATGTCACTAGTGATTGCTGCCGATCGCAGTGGTGTGGGTAAAACCACTATCACTGCTGCTATCCTAGCGAGTTTACAAGCCCGACCCGGGGTTGTTCAATCCTTCAAAGTTGGACCGGACTACATTGATCCAATGTTTCACACGGTGGTCACCCATCGTCCTTGCCGCAATTTAGATCCCATCCTCACGTCTGATCACTACATTCAGAAGCTCTTTCAAACCCATACGCGGCAGTCAGACTATGCCTTGATTGAAGGGGTGATGGGATTATTTGATGGTGCCATCGGCCAAGACGGTAGAGGCAGCACCGCCCATATTGCTCGGCTGCTTAATCTACCCATTGCCCTCGTCCTAGACTGTAGTCGTCTATCGGACTCCATCGCTGCCTTGGTCCATGGCTACACCTCCTTTGATCCTCAGATCCAAATCGCAGGGGTTATTCTCAATCGTGTGGGCAGTGATCGCCACCTGCAAAGTTTAAAGTTGGCCTTACAACCGCTATCCGTTAGGATTGTGGGCGTTTTGCAGCGACAGCCTTCCATCCATATCCCCAATCGTCATTTGGGTTTAGTCCCCATCGAAGAATTAGAAGGCACTGAAGGGTTATTGCAGCAGTTAGCAACTGTTGGCAATTGTTGTTTTGATTGGTCAGTCTTGTTGCCCTTGTTGGCAACATCTGCCTCGTCCCGCCCTCAAGATGTTCCACCATTACCAGCACCGTATATCTCCCCCCAGACACGCCCTCATCATTCTCTCCAACCGTCCAGCGCAATTCGGGTTGCGATCGCACGGGACGTTGCCTTTAGTTTTTACTATGCCGATAACCTGGATCAGCTAAGGCAGTTGGGGGCAGAGCTGGTGTATTGGAGCCCCATCAACGACAAGGCCCTCCCTATCAATATTCATGGTCTCTATCTCGGGGGCGGCTTCCCTGAAATGTTTGCTGTCGAGTTATCGCAGAATCTCGCCGTTCGGCAGGCTCTTAAAAACGTGATTCAAGCTGGGTTACCCACTTATGCAGAATGTGGCGGGCTAATGTATCTCTGTGAATCCTTACAAACGCTGGAAGGGCACTCATTACCAATGGTCGGTGTGCTGCCGACCAACGTCAAGATGACGAAGCGATTAACCTTGGGGTATCGGTGTGCGATCGCAACCCAAGATACCCCTCTCCTGACCGCAGGCACAACGGTATGGGGTCATGAATTCCACCACTCCCAACTCGATCACATCGCAGAGAATCCAATCTATACCCTTGCAGCCAACCCGTCAGCAGCCACTCTCCCCCAAATGGAAGGTTGGCATCTCTACAACCTGCATGCATCCTATCTCCATCTCCATTGGGGGCATCACCCGGAACTCCCTCAACGTTTTCTCCAGCAATGCCAGTCGTTTAGGCATGATATGGATGGACCGGAAAATAGAACGCAGCATCTTTAGCCATTGGAGCGAACAACTCCAAGAGCCAGCGATTGATCACCCCATCATCTTCTGAACTGTCCGCGTCGCAAAGCCTCCTCCACTATATTAATTGCCAATCCTGGCAATATGACAGAGTCTTGAATCTGACCACAACGGCCATTAGCAATCTCAAACGCAGTGACTTTCCCTACCTGAACATCGACCACCCAATATTCTGAAACACCTATCCGTTTATATAAAGCCCCTGATGACAGCACGTTGAATGCATCGTTATTGACTGAGCCAGGCAATGGCTTCTCGAATCCACGCTTCGGTATCTTCATTTTTGGCCAACGCCGTGTTTTGCCCCACAGCCTGTAATGCTCGCATCACTTCCTGGCTGGTATATCCCAAGGCCAAGAGCGTCATTTCTACATCTTCTTGCACGCTATCAATGGGCCCTGCACTTGGTAACGTCTTTAAACCCGCCTGATCGCGCCACTCCGCCAATTTTGACCGCAGCTCTAAGGCAATGCGTTCCGCCGTCTTCGCACCAACCCCAGGAGTCTTAGCGAGTAGCTTCGTATTGCTATTGACAATGGCTTGAACCAGATCCTGTAACCCCAAGGTATCGATTAAGGCCAATGCCAACTGCGGACCAATCCCACTCACAGCAATCAATTGACGGAACAGATCCCGCTCCGCCACAGATGCAAATCCAAATAACACCAGTTGATCCTCACGAACTTGCAAATGAGTAAACACCTGCATTACTTCATGATCCAGCGGCAGGTGCTGGCGAATTCGTCCTGGGACATAAAGGTCATAGCCCACCTGATTGACCGCCAGGGTCAACACGGTGCGGTTGCCAGTTTGCTGAAGACTGACCACATGCCCTTGCAGAAAACCAATCATTTGACATAACTAAAATGACGAAGTCCTTCTAAAATACCGCCCGCACAGTTTGCGGTAGCTAGGTAGATGTAATCACTGCCGTTCTCTTGATGCCATTGCAACAATTCTGGGCAAGCATTACCAACAATAATGCCGCGTTCCTGACCGGTGCTAAATAAAGCTTGATCGTTGCCCGAATCGCCACATGCAACGGTTTGCTCTGCTGTGACGCCAAACTGTCCCCGCAAGTATTGCATCGCTTGTCCCTTATCTCCGTGGAGGGGCAGGATATCTAGATCTTTCCCACCGCTATACACGAGCTTGACGTCTAGACCTCGAATATGGAGGGCGACATCTAGGCGAGGCAATAGATCCGTCGCTAAGGAGGGCTCTAGAAAAAAGCTGACCTTATAAGGGCTTTGTTCCGCCTCGGGCTGTAACACTAAATCATTAAAGTGGGCGGTAATTGACAACACATCTTCGCGTTGCCACCCCTGGTTGAGTTTTTCTGACCAATCTGGATCAGGGGTTGTGCTGCCGCCATAGTAAATCTCAGTTCCCACTGACGTCACTAGGGCATCTGGAACCAGCATTGGTTCTTGGGACCGCAATTGGTTGAATGAGGTTAAGGAACGTCCTGTGGAATAGACTAGCAACAGTCCTTGCGCTTGCCGAACTTGCATCAGCGTTTGGTTGAGCTGTTCCAGAGCAGGTCGATCACCGACGAGGGTATTGTCTAAATCCGTTATCAAGAGAAATTTTGTCACAATAGTTCCTAAAACACTCCCTAATGTTTAGTCTATTATTCTGAGAAAGCTTAACATAATGAAATTTTCCAGTTGGCAGCGGTGGATCCAGTGGATCCCAGTTCTGGACCGACAGGTGTGGATTTTAGCGGTGGGACGGTTACTCTCACAAATGGGCACCGGGTTCACGCTGTATTTCTTACAAATTTTCTTTGTGAATCAAGTCGGGCTGACCGCTACCTCCGTTGGTTTTGCAATTGGAAGTGCCTCTATCTCAGGCGTGGTGGGCAGAGTGTTGAGTGGAGCAATGACGGATTCCCAGTGGTGGGGACGCCGACGCACCTTGCTATTGTCGCTGTCCATTTCTGCGATCGCAGCTAGTCTGATTGCGATCGCACAATCGTTCTGGATGCTCGTCCTCGGTAATGTGGTGATGGGCTTCAGTGTGGGCCTCTATTGGCCGTCCACAGAGGCCATTATTGCCGATTTAAGCGAAGGAGAACAACGCCAAGAGGCTTTTACCATTACCCGATTTGCCGATAGCGCTGGTTTAGGCTTAGGGGTTGTCCTTGGGGGAGGCTGGATTGCGCTGACTCAAGCCTATCGTGCCTTATTTATCATCGATGCTATCTCCTTTGTGATTTTTCTGGGGGTTGTCTATTTCACCATTGCTGAAACTTCCCATCCTCATACCCGGGGTCATCATGGTTGGCAAGGTTGGCTTTTGGCAGTTAAAGATCGACGATTACGCACCTATATTCTTGCCAATATCTTGATGACAACCTATCTCGCCCAAATCCACAGCACCATGCCGCTATACTTCAAAAATTTTTCCCAGCAAAGTAGCGGACTCTCAGAAGTGGTGATTACGGGATTATTCTCCTGGCACTTGGGTGCCAGCGTGGCCTGTCAACTGCCAGTGGCTCGCTTCCTCCGACGGTGGCCCTATCCTCAGGGGCTGATGGTTTCTGTCGGCTGCTGGGGCATTGGATTTTTGTTAATTGGGATGACGGGGCTGGTGAGCCAAGGCGCTCTGATCTGGGCAAGTTTGGGTTTGGGAGTCCTTGCGATCGCAACGATCGCCTACATGCCCATTGCATCCTCATTGGTTGCGGATTTAGCCCCCATTGAGAGTCGCGGAGTTTATCTGTCCATTAATTCCTTGTGTTGGGCAGTAGGCTATTTTCTGGGGCCTGCATTAGGCGGTCTGGCCCTAGACCAGCAGCAGCCATTTATCGATCTGTATTGGGGACTGCTTGCCCTCAGTATTGGTTTAGCCCTTGCTATCCTAAAACATTTGGATAATCTGCTCGGAATCTCCTTGACCACTCCTGTGACATCTGACCATGCACAGGGATAGCTTTATCTAGAAATAGCATTTTTGCGAATGTTGGGATTACAAATCAGCCTAGCCTATTTTCCATAAACTGCTGGACTTCAACGATGATTCCTTAGATTTTCAATATTAAACTTCTACGTATCCCTCAGCTTTTTGTCAGACTATGGGAGAGTAATATGCTCTCAACAGCCGAGATCAAAGTCTTGCTATGACCCTCTGTATCGCCCCTCACTGTTCCAAGCCAGATAATTCTGACAACAGCGTATTTTGCCAAACCTGTGGGTCAGAACTGCTCTTAGAAGGTCGATATCGCGTTACCAAACTGATCGGCCAAGGTGGATTTGGCAAAACCTACGAAGTGCGGGAAGTGGTCAGAGCGACAGGTAACAGCAATAGTGGCATTCCTAAAGTACTCAAAGTGCTGACCGATCAACAGCCCAAAGCCGTTGAACTCTTTACGCGGGAAGCCCAGGTTCTCAGTCACCTGCATCATCCTGGTATTCCCTATGTTGAAACCGATGGCCATTTTATTTTTTGGCCTCGGGACAGTCAAACGCCTGTGCACTGCCTGATTATGGAAAAAATCGAAGGACTGGATCTGTGCGACTATATGAGGCAGCGCCAGTTTCGACCCATCAGTGAACAGCTTGCCTTAGAATGGTTGACGCAAATTATGACCATTCTGAATGAAGTTCATAGTAAGCAATTTTTTCATCGCGACATCAAACCTTCTAACATCATGCTGCGCCCGGATGGACAGCTGGTGCTGATTGACTTTGGTGCCGTCAGAGCCGTAACGCAAACTTATATGGCCAAGCAAGGAGCTCAAGGCGTAACCGGTATTCACTCCATGGGGTTTACGCCGCCTGAGCAGATGAATGGTCAAGCTGTTATGCAATCTGACTTTTATGCATTGGGTCGGACATGGGTCTATCTACTGACGGCTAAAGAGCCAACGGATAGCAGCATTTATGATCCTTACAATGACCAATGCCAGTGGCGAGAGTCTGCAACTCACATTTCACCCCCCTTTGCCAATTTAGTAGATGACCTTATGGCCCGGGTACCCAAAGACCGGCCTGCCAACACCCAGGTTATTCTGCAACGTCTACGAGATCTCGATCAAGGCTTAGAGCAATCTCGCCAGCAAACTGAAGTGAGTCAAGCTCCTAGAGTGAGTCAAGCTCTCAGCCCACCCCCTATGCCTTATCCGTCAACGCCACCCGGTTCACCGCCTCCACCTCCTCCTGTTCCTACATCAAACGTCCCTCCAACTGATATCCAGGAACCGTTTAAACCGCCAGACTATGCACAATCTCACCAATTCACCCCTTACCCCAGCCCTCAGGCTTCTTCAAGCATCCCCCCTACAGATATTCAATCCCCTAGTTATAGCAATCCTCTTTCCCAACCTCCCTTACCACCTCCCCCCGCGAACGAGTTAGAAGAGGCTCATCAACAGATAAAACGGGCCTGGATTGCTGGTCTTGTTTCCGTCATCATCACGTTCATTGGTGCCCTCGCTTTAGCAGAAGCAGAAGACAGTGATTTTTTATGGATTGCTGTATTACTGGTAGCAGGGTTTACTTTTGGCATTTATAAAAAGATAAGAGTTTGTGCAGTACTCATGCTGGTGTACTGGGTTTTGAGTACTTTGAGTGCTGTCTTTGGTCCAGAGGAAGGGGCTACTAAAGTCTTTGCTTTGGGGATCGGAGGAGTACTCATTTATTTCTTTAGTCAAGGGGTTAGAGGGACTTTCACCTATCACCGACTAACCAATCCCCAGCGACAATAGAAGACGACTATAGGGATAAGGGGCTATTAAGGGCTGTTGTTCTAGGTTCCGTTCGCAATCCAGTTACGAACAATCTGATTGACTTGATGCGGATCTTCGTCTTGAGGGCAGTGGCCTACCCCTTCGAGGACAATAAAGTCTTTCACCATCGGAAACTGAGTTAATTCGCGAGCAAGTTCTACAGGTTCCCAAGGATCATCTGCTCCCCAGATGCACAATACGGGACAACTGACTTCAGCCAGTAAATCTTCGGGCAGGGGGCCTTGGGAATAATTGATAAAGGCTAGGAAAACATCGGCAGCCCCTGGATCTAAAGCAGGCTGAATCAACAAATCCACGAGTTCATCGGTCACAGCTGCCGTCCTACCATAGGCTTGCTCCAAAATCTGGCGCACCGTTCGCGGTCGGGCCAACCGATGAAAAAAGAAATGACCAATCGGCTTCACAGAGAGTACGGATTGAAACAATGGCGCTGAGAACTTTCGGTACCAGGGTAAACCAGCCCGTTTGCGATCGTGTAGCAACCGTAACGAGCAGTCCAGCATGACCACACTGGTCGCTCGTTGAGGTGCTAGGACTGCTGCCTGCAACGCCACAATACTACCAATTGAATTGCCGACAAGGCACGCTGCTTCGCCCACGACTTCTTGGCAAAAATCAACGATTTGCTGGCCCCACGTTTCGAACTCATAGACAATACTCTGGCCGGAAACCAGCGGTCCCGGTGTTGGCTTTGATGATTGCCCAAACCCAATCAGGTCTAACGCATAAACGCGATGGTGTTCGGCCAATTCAGCAATATTGTTGCGCCAGTGACTACTAGATGCACCAAACCCATGAATTAAAACGATGGCTGGCCCCGTTGTCCCTGCAGATTGATATCGAATGGAAAAACCTTGCCACTGCCAGTTAGCCGCTTGAGATTGATTTGCTAGCGAAGTGACCATATTTGTTTCTCGATGCTTCTCAATAATTTTAAACATTTGCTAGGATAGCGGGTACAACTCTGATACATTGGCCGCCATGAGAATGAAATCTTGGGAGTCTCCCCGCCGCGGTCGGCAACGCAATACCAAGTCCAAACGGTCTGCTGCCCGCTTGAGACAACTGAAAAAACAACGCAAACAGCTCCGTAAACGACTCCAATACGACAAGCCAGCAAAAAACCCTTCAGGTATAACACCTGAAGGGTTTTTTGTAGAGATCTGGTTTGACCCAAATCTGGCAAATCCCCAAAAGCAATCGGTGTAGTCTGCAGACTACACCGATTGCAAATTAGCCTAAATGATTAGACACTCTAACCAATTAGCCGTTGATGACAGGAGCAGTGAGAGCAACAGGAGCAGACTCACCAGCAGCCAAGTCTAAGGGGAAGTTATGAGCATTACGCTCGTGCATAACT
>NZ_JANQOP010000134.1 GCF_028285745.1 Acaryochloris sp. IP29b_bin.137
TGAGGCGATGCAATTGCCTGTTTCTTCTTTCTTTGTTGTTCATGTAGGTTAAACAGCCGATTTGTTGGGTCAACTGGATAAAAACCCGAAATGAGTTGTACTACTGACTCTAGATTTGATGCGCGTTGTCATCCCCAGAGGGCCTCACCTCCACGTAGAGGACTACCCACTCAAGCTTCCGATTGAAAAGGATTTCTGAGCATTTGAACGTCAGTCTCCTTAGGCAAACAGTACCCAGCATCCTAAGAACAAGTTACCTGATTTAAGCTACTTCCTTTGAGATACACAAAATAAGTCACCAAAATGGTGTGACTTGTTCCAGCCTGAAACAGCACCTACTGTTGATCTCAAGCAGACTTCTATAAATTCCATATTTTTCAACCATTACTGTTAATGCCCAAGGGACTTGACGTCACTCTGAACATTAGCTCAGTCTACAATCGCAGTCCAATTGCTTGAAAGTTTCCTTACTCAGAGATTTGGGTGCTTGCTGTTGCAGTTGTATAGGTTATTGAGTCTTTTTAAGGTAGGTGCTCCATGAAACGGTCATCCAAACGTCATAAAGTTATGGACGTTTCAGCAGCAGAAACGCCTGCTGCCCCCAATCAGCCACCAACTCCAAACAGGCTGGAGAAAGACGAAAATCTTTCTCAAAGCCTTCTGTTTGAAGATAATGATGCCTCGCATGAGATTGATAGCCCGTTTGATGATGACTATTTTGATGAATCGGATAGTGGTGAAAATCTCTATGATGAAGATTTTGGAGATGAATATAACCCGGACTTTACAGATGAATTTATGCAAATGCATCAAAGAGATGAGTCTGATGAGGCGTTTATTGATGAGTCTGATGAAGCATTTATTGATGAAGTCATTCAAAGCTTGACCAAATCTTTTGAACTAGATCTTGAGCAAGATGTGGATGGAGTAGCTGATGTTCGTCACATCCTTGAGCACAGCATGCTCGAAGCCTTAGATGCTGCAACCACTACAGAGTTTTTTGAGCATATTCTAAATACCATTGATCGAGTTACTCCTCCCATACGCCAAAGAACGATTCAGCCTGGACCTCGACGTAAACGCAAGAGTAAAGCAAGAGCGCAAAATCTGGAAGTTCAGCATAATGGTCACCAACATCGACGACGAAAGTTAGAACACAATGGACAGGATCAACTTATACCTCTTGAAGACTTATATCAGCCGTTAGCTTGCATATTGAGAGAAACTCAATCCATGTTTAGACGCTATTCCCTGAGAGGTTTAGACGAACTGGATGCCCTCGAAGACACAGCAACCTTGTTTGCTGAACTGAATGTGGATGCAGCACGACCCATTTTGACTGGTTTGACAGCACGTGTAGTGATTCGGCCCAAGTTGGAGCAAACAAGTAAAAAATTCAGCTCAGCTTTCTGTGCACGGGTGTTTAAGTCTGCGGATCAAGCAGTCACCACACTTATAAAGAGTGGAGCATTGCAAGCGTTACCAGGGGTTGCTTGCAACTTAGGGCAATTAGCTATTCGTAAAGGGCTATCGGCAAAAGCTTTGCCAAGGCTTTTACGCAATTCAGCAACTCGAACCGCTGCTAGTCCCAAACTGATCAAACATTTATCTTCATCCAATCCAGGTGCCGTGACCTTAACCTCGGCAAGACAAAGTGAAAGGCCCCTACAACTTCGGGTTAATGGGCCATTAGAAATTATTATTCGGACTCCCTTAGAGAGCTAGTTTTTTATCCCAGTTCCAACCACTGAAGGAAGGAGAAGAATCATGTATGCCACCGACGTCATGGACGACTTATTTTACGAAGAAGCTGAAGGTCTATCCGAGATGGACTACGATGACGACTTTGAAGATGAGTACGATGACTTCGAAGCCTATGACGACTTTGAAGATGAGTACGATGACTTTGAAGCCTTCGATGACTTTGAAGATGAGTACGATGACTTCGAAGCCTTTGATGACTTCGATGACTATGATGATGACTTCGATGCATTAGATTACGTTGTTGCTGATGCCCTGGGTGCTTATGACACAGATGAATTCCTGAAAAAACTGTGGAAGGGCATTAAAAAGGTGGGCAAAAAGGCTGTCAGGGTCGCTAAAAAGGCGGCGCCCATTATTGGTAAGGTTGCTCGAACAGCAGCTCCGATTCTTTCGAAGCTACCTATTCCTCAAGCCCAGATTGCTGGCAGGATTGCTAGTATCTTAGGCAAACTTAGAGCTGATGGTGCTGATGAGTTTGAAGCCATTGATGCCCTTGCTGACTTTGCTGATTACACAGATGAGTTAGATCTTGCAGCACCTGTGATCGCGGGTCTGACAATCCGGAAGACGATGCCCGGCGTTGCTCGCTTACCCAAATCTAAGCGGCTCAAGCTAGTCAAAAAGGTGAAGAAATCGACTAAGATGTTAGGCCGTCGCCGGGGAGCTAAAGCGACGAAAGCAATGCCCAAAGTCGTTCAAGCAGCCAAGGTCGTCACCAAGAAAACAGGCCAACCTGTAACCAAGACCATTCCCAAAACAACTGCAAAAGTGGCAAAAAGCCCCACTACAACCCGTCGTCTGGCCAATAAGGTGAAGAAGGTGGCGAAGATGAAGCGCATGGTGAAGGGCACGAGAAAACCCTATCCCTATCGGATGATGGGAGGTAAGAATTACCGTTGCCACGTGTGTGGGAATGTCTCTGTCCGCTGCTAATCCAGCACTTGTCCTCAAGCTGATGGAATCAAGCTGTTGACTAGAGGAATCAGGATCATGGAAGTTCGAGCATTTCTGCGCATGAAAATTCAGATGCTAGCGGCGCGGGCCGGGCGACTCGCTAGCATCACCCCCACCGCAGTTGGCATTCGTCCCCAAGATTGGTCCTATGCTCCTTCTCCGAATCATTTCAAAGCTGCTAACCAACGTCTTGCCAAAATTGACCGTGAAGTCATGAAACGCCTGAACCACGTCCAACAAACCTGGGCTACTGCTCCCATACCTCGTGTTCTTGCGGATATCGCTCTTGTTGAACGCGAGTTAGATCGGGCGCGGCGTGCCTTTGGCCTCTTCTTCGAGATCTTTGGGCAGCGGGGGTCAGCGTTTGCACCTTCTCTTGATGCCTATGATGCGATCTCAGCTGATTGCTATACGGTCATTCATCAAGCCGCTCCCCGTTTGTTTCGTGGTTCTCTCCTGAAACCTGTCACTTATATGGAGCATGGTTATTCACCCGCCACCATGCGGCGAGGCGTTGTACTCAGCCGGTTGCTGGGGGAACCCAATCCTTTCCCCATTATCCGAATTCCCTGGGATCGAGATAACCCCTGGCAAGCTGTTTTTCTCCATGAAGTAGCCCACAACCTACAAGCCGATTTGGGAATATGGCAAGAGAATCGTCAAGCCGTTCTACATCGGGTTTTGCGGGACACAACCGATCCTGCCCTCACACAAACCTATAGTCGCTGGCATAAAGAGATCTTTGCTGATCTGGCGGCGCTATTACTAGGAGGTCCGGCAGCTGCTTGGGGCATGGCTATTTTTCTAGCTAACCCATCTACCCGCACCTTGACCTATCGTCCTGGGGGTGCTCATCCCACTGCGTATCTCCGGGTTCTGATTTTGGCAGAAATGCTAAGGCGAATGCGCTTTGAAGCAGAATCTAAGCGCTTAAGGCAGGTTTGGCAAAGTCTCTATCAGCCCGAAAAGGCTCGTCGCCTCCCCGCACGTCTGTTGCAAACGGCGGATCGGTTAATTCCGAAAGTAGTAGACGAAATTGCCTATCAAACGCGCCGCAATTTAGGTCAACGTACCTTGGCAGATATTATCCCGTTTACTGCTCAAGATCAAAAACGAATTCAGGCAGGGGCCAAGACATTAGTAAAAGGCAAAGTGCCCACTCATTTACCCCCTCGTCACTTGGTCAGTGCTTCGGCTTATGCCCTCTCTTCTGGCAAGGTTGCTCCCAATAAGATTAGTCAATTGGTTACAGCCCATTTAGCACGGACAAATGATCCACCAACCCCAACTGCAACCCAATTAGCGCTAGCCGCCTAATACTCAATGCTTTAGCCTTAGGAGATTCAGAGAAAGCCATGGTAGCTCAATCCAGTCATTCTTACTACAATACCAACCACAATGGCATGAGGCCCAGAGATGGCGCTAACTCCAAGCTAGCTCTGGACAACTTGATTCGGCGTGAGTTGCGAGTCAGCGACCCCAATAACGCCCAAGAGGTGGCCGATGCCTTGCTCAACCGCTATAAGGAAACGCCTCAAGCTATCGCCATTGACCGCGAGGCAGAGGGCCTGCCATTTCTGTTGACGCCCTCGACCCCTGCCCCAATGATGAGGGTTGAGACCTCTTCTGATGCTGAGATGCAGCAGGCGATGGACGATGTGGAGCGAGATTTACAGGAATTAACCAGCAACGCCATCCTCAAGGATGTGACGCCCGAGTTAGAGGGGTGGGCCATGGCAATTCGGTCTATGATGACCGAGGCTTTTAACTCAGCCCGGTACGCCCTCGACTCCAGCCAACGGGACAAAACCTTTGGCATTCGCCGCACCCTGGGCGACTATGCCCGCCTGGTTCGCTTAGTGGGAGCCCTAAGTTCCCCTGTCGTCAATGTCAATTATCGTAATTTAGCCCAAAGCATTGATGAAGTCACCGCTGTGCTCTTGGTGATGATGGGCGAATCCTTGGCAAATGTCAGTTTTAACCGCAGTCGTTATCTTCTTCAGGTTCCCTTTAGTGAATTACAGGCACGGCGCGATGCGGTCATCTATGCGTTTCGAAATTTTATTGGTACAACCCAACAGGCTTATGGTCCCAATGACTGGGCTCGCGGTACAGAAGCCTATCGCCAGTTCTACAGATATCTGGACAATCAAGGCCAGGGCGACTTACGGTCCCTACTGACTGAAAACGAACTTTCACGAGTTATGGATGCTCTAGTTCAACGCGTTCGCCAAGGAAATATTGAGGGCCTTCGTCATGTAGGAGCTACGGCCCAATTAGAGCTGCCACGGCTACGACGGTTGGTCAGAATTGGTCTCAATCAGGGAGCTGCTTCTTCACTCAACACTCCAGTGGAAGTAAATCGTCAAGAAGGTATATTGGCAGTATCTCCAAGCTCTCCCCCCTTCGAGGCCTTTTTGCAAGCTTTGGAATTGTTCATCGATGCCTTTGAGGTTTCGGGTGGATTCCGCCTTCTTCGCCTTGCTCGTCCCCCTATCTTGTTCTATGGGCTTTATGGGACCTCGCTAAGAGAGGATACCCCTGAGAATCGACTTGTTGAGCTTGCCTTTCTGCGTAACCAGTTAGCTGAGCTACTAGATTGCTTTTCACAATGTTGTTGTGAACCTCAATGTGTAAAGTGCCAGATCGTGCTCGATAAATTGCTCTATGATCTTGACCGTGCTATCGATCTCTATGCTTTAGGCACGGCAGAGAACCATGCCCCTGAATACAGAGCTGTCGCATATAGCTATATTGCGGATGCGATTTTGCAAGGGATAAGTTTCGAAAGTTTCGCTGACAATTCAGATGACCTTGATTGTTTGCTTCAGCAACCATCGGCACCAGGTTTATCTCTAACCAGGCGTATCATACGTGTCCTTGAAATGGTGAGAGATCTGCTAGTTAAACCGATTGATCTGAGACAACAACAACCAAGCACACTGGAATCAATAGGAGAGATGTTAACTTACACGCCTCAACCCCCTGCCTTGCCCCAAAAGCCATCTCCGACCTTCCAAAGGGAGATCGAAAATTTAGTGAGTCAAGAATTACAACTTCAGGGTGATATGGAAAGTCGTTGGCAGGATTTAGTGCAAACAATGTCCCCTTCCTGTATTCCATTTAGAAGTGGTGAAGATTTCCCAAAAAATAAAGATGGAGTGTTTGATGTGATTGATCAAGTAGTTAGAAATGCATTAGGTCGTGCTACATTTGCCAATCTGTTACAGGACGATCCAAATGTGGAGTACCCCATACCACTAAAACTTGACCCAGAGTTTAATACTCCTCAACAATTTGAAGTCAGCCTTACTCCTCCAATCCAAGTAGACTTCCCACCAGCATAAATCATTTATCTATATCTTCAGAAACTTTTTGAAACAATCTCTTTTAAGGATGAGTGTTCATTCTTAAAATAACGAGATACCGTATTTTTGATGGCCCTAATACTTTAAAGTTGTGAATTTTACTATACTGAGTTTATGTTTATATCTTATGGCAGGTTACTCAAAAAATGACCTTTTATAAGCACTACTAAATTGTTGTTTTTTTAGGTTAATAGTTCATTTCTGCAGGGTACTAATATTGATACCTCAATCATATCTTCAAACTGATCTAAAACTCTGTATTCTATCCTTTTGTCCTTGATAATCATGATCTTTTAAGAGGAATATCGATTCTGATCGTAATGTGAGGCTAATTCTTGTGAATGCCATCGATAAATCTCCCTCCGTTCATACCTTGACTTTCCGAGCAGAATTAGTGCTTGGGATTCGAAGATTGACCCAGGCTGTACAAGCTCTGATCTGTAAGGTTCAAGGGGTAACTCCTGCTTCAATAAAACCACCATTGCTCCCCCAGTCTTCCTGCCAGTCCTTAACCTGTAAGGAAGAGTTGGTGCTGTCTATTCGAGAATTGACTCAGGTTGTACAAATCTCGAATTATAGGGTTCGTGGACTAGACCCTCAAACTGTGCAGCTACCCTTAACACCTCAGTCCTCTTCTCGGTCCACATCTTTCAGGTCAGATCTCATATTAGAACTTCGAGAATTGACCGAGAATGTACAAGAACTGACAGCCTCAGTTCACGGAGTGGAACCTCCGCCAGTACAACCATCATTTACTGAGCAATCCTCTCTAACTGCTGCACAAGGTTCTGAACCTCCATCAAATCAGCCATTATCAATCCACAATGATGCTGTTGAGTCAATACTTAATGTTCGTACCTCCAGTCTTGAGCAGCCCTCTATTCAGCCACAATCGCCTCAGGATCAAGGTACAGAATCAATGTCTGGTGATAGCGATTCAAACCTCAAGATCGCAACTCAATCGTTTCTAGAATCAACAACTCCGATTCAACAGAGCTTGCTGGGTTCGTATGTGCTGATCTATATGCAAGTTTTAGTTGGCATCCTCAGACGTCAGCCCCGACAATTAAGTGAAACCATTGCAGGGTTTCAGCAAACGCCTCTTTATAGCCAATGGTGCGAAGTTATAGAGCAAGATTCTGATCTATCACAACGTTGGACTGCGATTTTGGACCATTCAGATTTAAGGACAAATCAGGCCTGTGACGAGTATGCCTTGAAATGTCATCAGTTCTATGAGGCACTTATTAACGTCTTGTATCAAACCCAAGAAGGGATCGAACTCCCCCCTGCGCAATTGCAGTTAAACCAGCAGAATTTGCTCTGCTCATATATTCTGAACTATATACAAGTTCTTATCTGTGGTCTAAGCACTCACCCTTCGGAACTGGACAAAGCGATCGCAGCTTTTAAGAACATACCTCTCTATACTCAGTGCTCCGAGACTTTAGAGCAGTCCGCTGAACGTTGGCAACGTTGGGATTCTACTCTGGCCTCAGAGATATTTACCACTGAGGCGGAATGTGAAGCATATTCTTTGGCGTGTCATCAACTCTATTACGAGCTTGTGGACGATCCGATAAGCAGCCCAGTGATGGCCCCACTTTCTCCTGACCTTAGGTTGACCTATCAGCATTGGATCTGTTCCTATGTACTTACCCATATCCAAGTCCTCATCAGTGTGTATCACCATAAACCCAAACGTCTCAGTGAGGCGATCTCAACCTTTAAAACAACTCCCCTCTATACCAAATGCTGTGAGGTCTTAGAAACCTCCCCTGCTGCTTGGCAACGTTGGAATTCGACCCTAACCCCAACAACCTTAACCACTGAGGCTGAGTGTAACGCGTATGCCTTGGCATGCCATCATCTCTACGCCGAAATCATGGGGTAATGCTCTGTCGCTTATTAGGGAATTGAACTAGAACATGGCCTATCAGAAACAGCTTTGGCGATTAGGAACCAGTCAACCAGTAAGGCATCACTGCCGTCAAAGATCATTTGTGAAAGCGAGTCTATTGGAAGAAGGACGTTTACCATGAGCTACCAAACCACTGAAACCATTCAACGCTTGTGGGACGATTTCCTGCGGGAGAGCTTAGCTGAAGTCCCTCCCGAACAACGTCAGCAATTTGCTCAGCAATTTGAAGACCGCTTTTCAGAGCTACTCCAAAATGCGGCTAATGGTGGGGGAGATGGCTTCCTGGATTTAGTGGGCTTTGGTGATAAGGGACCCGTCGAATTTGAGAATCTGCCTTATCCTTACGTGCAGCCAGACTTCGATGACTCGGTGGTTCCCAGTCAGCTCCATGCGGCAGCGGAGTTGTACTACATCTATCAGCATGAGCGCATGAAAATATTTAAGGTGGTGGATGTATTGTTGAAGTTGTTCCGCTTAGGCAAGATGCGGATTCAGCGAGGTCCTGGCGCACGGGCGTTGTATTTGGTGGAGAAATGGAAACCCCTGCGCTATGGCGTGCGCGATCGCATGATCGCCTACCGACGGGCCTTTAATTACGGTAGCTCTAAGGCTCCAGCTGGAGCCGTAACAAACGTTAACTTCCATCGGCAGTTGGTAGGACTGATTGTCGCTGTCGCTCAGTACTTCCGAGACCTTCAGGTGAGTGAAGTGATTCGGGGTGGACCGATGATTAATCAACGTCCCTTTGGTAGCTCCGCCACAGTTCAGCGACTAGGCATCGATCTCCGGTATGCCTTAGATCGCTCCACCTATGGCAATATTTTTGCCCTGACTATGGAAGTCGGGCATTACCTCAATTCGATCTTGAAACTTTTGGATGCTCCCGATATCAAAAAAGCCTTTGATGCCAACACCAAATGGAATGTAATTGAGGTCGTTTCCAACCGCTATCTGGGCGGTACAGCAGAACCTTCCCAACGGGCCAAAATGGCTGAAAGTGGCCGTCGCATTCTCAAGTTTGTGGCCGACAACAACTTTGAGACCTCTATTGATCCACACCTGTTCCAAACAGAGCTACGCCCTATCGGTCCCCATGCTGAAGCCTGGTTAGCCGCTTATCGCACTACCCCAGAAGGACAACGTTTCCCCGGTGTACCTACTGCCCTACGCAGTACCCGAAACCGTAAGTCTATACCTGTTTAGAGCTTTCCATCCTCTATCAATGAGGACAACCTGTAATGGATACCCTGTTTCCCACTCTTTCCGTCACGCTAAGCCAGAAGCGCTGGACCTGTATTCTGGATCCGACTCTGATCCTAGGTAGTCATGGTCTACAAGGGTTGGTCTTAGCAAAGTACTTAGGCCATTTTGTGGAACTTTGGGTTGCCAGAGAACTCTGGCATATTCTGGACAATACCCATTTCTATCTGGAGCAATCTGAGGCTGAGTTGCAAACCTTAACCGAACCTGACCAACGACTACAACATGCTTGGACCCCTCACCTCGATCAGCATGCCATTAATGCCTGGGAACATATCCGATTGAAGACTGATCTGGCAGGACTCAAAATTTCTTGGCTAGGAGATGCAGTGGGTCAATCCTGCCTACCAACTTGGATTAAAGACGGTGTCGATCCTGAAGCACTCATCCAACACTATGAGTCCTTAATTCAATCCCTCGAATCTCAGCTCAGTCAAACGGATAGAGAGCAACCCTTCGCCCTGGCCTGCTGCGAAACGGTGGCCTTACTGGCAACTCTCGGAACAGGCATGATTTTGACTTGTGAACCGAAGCCTAATCACCCACCCTATATTGTGGACTGTCTTGAGCGCTGGCAGATTCCCTGTCAACGTCGCCCCCTCAATGATTCTATTGCTGCAATTGCCCGCCGCTACTGGCACCATCTGTTTGTCTATGCCGGACTCCCCCAACTCCTGTGGTCTCCAAATTTACACTTAGCGGTTCTCCACTTGAATATTCCTAGCACTTTCCATCCCAGTTGGAACGCTACACCTTGGGTTGAAGATGAGAGTGCTGCTGACGGTTTCGATACCCAGTGGGACTCCAGTATCCTCCCACTCTCACCAGAAATCAATCCTTGGCAATCGGCTCAAGGATATTGGTATTCACTCCAGACGTTACCTATCTCTTCGCCCCAAGATGAAAACGCTTCACTCAGTTCGCAATCGGCGTCGACTTCGGCTTAACCAAGAGGACTTGGTGATGTCCGTAGTGATGGGCCAAATCGCCCATCCAGTGGGTCGTGTCAATCCTTACCGGATTGGTCATGATGGGGTACCTCGGATTCTGCCTGCTGGGGGAGGAATTTCAATCAACCAGCGGATTGGCGATCGTTGTGTGGGTCTTGCGGGTGACCATGTGGAGCCGGGTGTTTCGTTACACAACAATGATCGCGAAGTTACGGGCAGTCGCAAAGGCAATAATTTAGCGCTGATTACCTATGCCTGTGTGGGCAATCGTGCCCAGGTGATCAATGGGCCTTGTAAAGGACAATGGGGCTTGGTGACGGGTAAACATGGTGGGGTGGATCATGTGATGGTAGACTTTCCCACGCCAGTATTGAAGCGGTTGCGGATTGGCGATCGCATCCAGATTAACAGCGTGGGCTTGGGCCTCCAACTGCCGGACTATCCAAACATCACCGTGATGAACTGCTCTCCTACTCTGCTGCAACGGTGGAAATTGCGACTTCATGACAGAGGAATACAGGTGCCTGTAACTCATACCATTCCTTCCGCTTTGATGGGGTCAGGACTGGGCAAAAATACAGCTTGGAGAGGTGATGTGGATATTCAGTTGTTTGACGCTGAAATTCGCCGCCGTTGTGGGTTGAATCGATTACGTTTTGGTGATCTGGTTGCGATCGTTCAGAGTGACAGTCAGTTTGGACCGTCGTTTCGGCAAGGTAGAACCACGGTTGGGGTGGTTGTGCATGGTAATAGCACCGTTAGTGGTCATGGTCCTGGTGTTACCCCACTACTGACGGGGCCTGCTCAGCAACTACAGCCGATTCGTTTACCCCAGGCAAATTTAGCTATCTTGTTTGACCTCCGCATGCTTCCTCCAGCTAAATCCTATCGACCCATTACGGCTTGCCGAAATCGCCAGAACATTAGCCGAGGTATAGTACTTCCTGCCCCAAATCAACAAACATTTCCACAGCGAATTGAAATGGATTAAAACGATGTTAAATACTCTTGCGTTAAATTCAAATTCAAGCAGTGTTAGGTCTGTTCTGCAACCATATGTTGTTGGAGAGTTTGAAGTTGGGGAGGTGTCTTGTCTAGCGATCGCTATCAAAAAAGCAATCTCAGACAGCGCAACTAAAACCACCCTACAGATGTTCCTGTCTACATTCAAGGCTTCTAGCTTTGCAGAAGTGTTGCGATCTTCAGCCAAGCCTCAGAACTGTATTATCGCCCAGACAGATTACCTCTCTGTAGATCCAGACGCTAATCCGTCAGCCCATTTAATTGTACGGGCACTCCAGATTTCACCTCTAGTTACTAAAGTCCAACCTAATAAACAAATTGCCAAACAGCCCCAAATTAGTGAACGGACTGTCGCTAACTACTTGCCGCATCATCGCCAAACTCGGCGTTGCTACCCGCTCTGCCATGGTCTATCGCTGAACTTCTCAAAAAAGCTTGCTTTTTTACCTTCATAACTGATCTCAGCCTCTCCGTAAGATCTGTGAAAGGAGATCCATTATGCGAAATATCTATAACTTGAAAAATAGCTATATCGATTCCCAAGAGCAGCTGGGTTCTTTCAATGAATGGGATGAGGTTGCTAGACCAGTTGGCGCAAAGGCTTTACCCGCTAATCATGGTAAATCAGCAAATCTTGCCCACTGGCTACATGTAGAGAAGATCCGGGGACGGCTGCAACAACAGGGATGGAAAAACATCCGTGTCGATCAGCAACAAGTTCAAGGAAAGCAGTCAGAGAGAGTAGTAGGGATAAACCGACCAGATATTTCAGCCATTCATCCCAAAACCAAAGAACGTTTGAATATTGAAGTCGATACCGATTTAAGACAAAGTCAAAAACATCAGCGTCAAGTAGTTAAAAATGATCCTCAAGCAACCAGCCAATTTATTTTAATTCATCCGAAGACTGGTCAAGTGATTAGCTCAAGAATTTATCGGCCGAATAAAAAAACTGGTAGAAACTGGCTTATATGAAAGCAGTAAGGAAAGAAATAATTACTACCATCTTTTTAGAGGGAACACAAATTAATCCTGCGATTCTATGATTTGTTGTTTGGCTGTCAAAACTTAGTTATAAAGGATTAGTTAAATAGCTGAATAGAAATCACTAAGCTGCTGTTGTTTTGAAACAACTGATAATGGAGGAAAAATCATGGCTTATCTACAAGATCGAAATTTCTTCGATAATCGCCTAGGGTTTAAGGATGAGATTAACTGGCTTGATGATCAAGACTATGGGGTGATTCGTTCTACTAACATGCCATCTTGTGAACCAGGCAGATTCAAAAGAGGAAAATTAGATGTCGTGTGGTGGGGAAAGAGAGTTACCCCAGGTAAAAGACGAATTCCTAAACACTTAAAGCTTGCTATTTTATCTCGTGGTCGAATCCGTCTTCCAATTAAGAATATAAAGTGGATAATTGATAAGCAAAAAAAGAAAGTTGATTGGGTATGTCGGATTCCTGATAACTTAGGCGAACTGTTGCCAGAGGTTGATGTTACGATTGAGCTGTTTACTGTGCGAAAAACACTTTCTTTCAAGGAAGTTAATTCAATATTTCTGCAATACCTCGTACAAAGACACAATCAAGAATTACGCAATTGCCACAAGCTATTTTTATTGAATTGGAGATCAGCATTCTTAAAATCAAAGGTTGAAACTCAATTAAAAGTGAAACTGGATGAGTTATTTAAGCGTGCTAAGGTTCCTTTCCCAGAAGGCATGAGTGAAGCTGATAAAAGAATTTTTGTTTTATTAGTATATGTTAGTTTTCCTGACAAACTTGAATTATATCTTAAAGACAAAAAAACTGAAGATAAAGAATTAAACGATTTGCTATTACAAGCAAAGCATAAGACAACTCATAAAACCTTATTATGTCTGATCAAGAAGCTCTTAAATCCCAAGACGGATGATTATTATCTACCATTAAAAGGACTGCATGGTTATATGAATGAGCCCTTAAAGCATGAAACTCTTGATAACTATGATCGTTACATGCTTCCAATACGAGTTCTTTTAAAGAGAAATATTCGATCATTAAAACGAGAAAATCGGCTAACAATAAAGAGTTTTATATTTATGATCGAAAGAAAAATGAATGATTTAACAGATGGTATACGTGCACTCAAATATCTAGATTGTTACGATAAACGAACAATAATCATTCGAAAGTTTATATTTGATGAGTCGAAACATTCAAATAGTCTATATAGCTGTCCAGCTTTTAAAGATCAGATTAAACAAGTCAAAAGTAAAACAGGGCTTTATGGCTGTATTGGTTGACAATCATAATTTTATAGATATCTTCCAAAGTCAGCTCAACAGCATTTCAAGTCTTGTGAATTTTTTTTAGTACTATGTCTTGTCACCTTTGCAGATTCATTAATTCTGGGACCAAACATTCAACATCTAGAAAGAAAGGCTAGCAAGGATTTTTGGAGTGAGTATATATACTTGATTGCAAAGATGACATGCTCCCAATGTCTTGAAATGAGGTCAGATTATCTCAACTTTCTATATTTAGATGTGGATCAACAAATTTTCTCTATGTTTTTTGCCTATTCTGCATCAGTTTTTCTATCAAGTATAAGAGCTATCTTATCTGAATTAGTCTAACTCATTAAAAGCAAATTTAGGCAAAAATTACTCTAATTCCAAAGCTATGAGAATAATGATTGAGTTAGTAGGAAGCGGTGAAGCCTTAAAAATCCTAGAAGAGATCTAAATCCTACACACGAGGTTAAATAGATAATAACTAGAGCCTCTGTTTATGATATCTATAGTGAAAATCAGATAAATATTTAGATTATTTGCCATTTATTCCATATTCTTGCGTAATATACTAAATTAGTACTGATAACTTAAATGGTTGTTTTTATGCCATCTAGTTGAATCATTTAATTTTCTTTCATATGTCTTTATAGACATGAGCTCTAGGTAATCTCAAATCGGTGCATATCTGCAAAAATAAGTCATTCCTAACTGATCTGGGAGCAATACCATGGTCGATCAATTTATGCTGGGCGAATCTCCTTATTTCCTAGATAGACTAAGATCTTCTTGTATTATTAGTGAATTCAAAATCGAGAATAGGCTCTATTTAGTGGTTGTATGTGAGATTTTAAAAGAACCTAATTTCTCAAACACTTCTTACAGTAACTCAAAAACTGAGTTGAACTTTCTTGATTACACAGAGATTTGCCAATTTGAAATTAACGGACAATCCTGTGCCATTATTGAGATTAAAACTACAGAATCAACTGCTAATATCCCAAAACTACTAACTGAAAGAGAATTGCAAATTGCCCATCTTGTAGCTCAAGGCCAACAAAACAAACAAATTGCTAAACAACTTCGCATTAGTGAATGGACCGTTTCTACCCACCTACGGCGCATCTTTGCCAAACTTAACGTAGACAGCCGTGCTGCAATGGTTTTTCGCTGTGCTGACTTACTAAAAAGTCTTCAAACATTGCAGGCTTTAAGCAATAGCAAACTCAACTGAAATCAGCTTTCAATTTATAACAGAAAGGATAACTAAGCTATTCCCAATATAGCTAAATTTATCATACCTACTATTTCCCCTATAAAAATCCTATCTAATTTTGTTCCATTTCAAGATCAAACCATTATTAAAATCTGAAACTTTGGTGCATGAACAAAAAGGAAGAGCAAGACATACTTATAAAGATTTTTGAAATTGACCAGTCAAGAATAAGTAGCATCGATTCTACAAAATTTATCATCAAAGGATGGTCAGTCACAATTGCAACAGCAATATGTGGTTTTGCTCTGCAAGATAAGCAAGTAAAATTTTTAATGATTGGGATTGTAACAACAGTACTTCTAGGTATATTAGACTGCATCTACCGATATACTCAATTACTCCATGTAAATAGAGCAATAGGTATAGAAAATTACCTTCAACAATACCTCCCATGGAAGCTAGAAGAGCAGCAAATCAATAAACCTGAGGATTTAGCAATACAGAGACAAAATAATTTATATCGCGGCATATTACTGTCTAACTATACGGGCTTGGGAAGAAAGTCTATAAACAACTACAAGACAATTATTTTGTTCCATGGAGCCATTATCGTATTAATGCTGTTTTTTACTCTTATCCAAGTATGCTAATTCGGTGTGTGCACCTGAGTGAAACAGCCCTGCGTGTGTGGGAGCACTAAATTTTTTTTGCCCTTTCGATCGATTGAGCCAAGACACTTCTCAAGGGCATTTAGTGGCACCCAATACTCCTGGCAGGGGGCACCGAAGTGCTAGGGGAAATTTAAGCGATCTCAAAGTAGCCATCCTCAGCTACATTTGGCAAAAATCGTCGACTGTTATTGGGGAGTTTTTCTAGAAACAAGACTAAACACGTAAAGAAAGTGCTGGCCAGGCGGCTTGCTTTCTGAGGTCCAGAACTGAATTCAACTCGACCTGAAATCGATAGACCTTCCGTTGATAGGTTTTGGCAGCCAACCCCAGTGTTCGATTGACCTCAAAGTGCCGCGCATACTCAGCCAGTGCTACATCTTTCTCCTTCGCTAGATATAACGTCGGTTCTCCTGCTACATTCCAACGATTTTCGGCGCTTCGTCCTGCATAGCTAAAATCGTAGATATCGTAGGTTCTATTGGGCGTATCGGGAATGTGGCGGACCGCTTGACCAGACCAAGGCCGAATCAATGCCTGTAAAGGCACCATCCACTAAAATCCTGTGCCTTCAAAATCTGCTGCCAAGGCAGCGAGTACAGGTTCAAACTCCCCTAGACCTATCAAATCCAGACCAGAACGTCCCCCAAACACAGGTAATGGCGTCGAGAGAAATTCCTTTAACCCTTCCGGTGAATACACTCTCGCCCCAAGATCAACGATTTCTTGGAGCTTTGCCATCTTTCGTAATAGCTCCTTGTCTGTTGGTCGTCTTTCAGCCCGCTTCCATCTGCTTACAGTTTTAGGGCTAATTCGCAACAGCGCACCTAAACGCTCCTGGGATAGAGCAAGCCCTTGCCGAATGGAGACCGGATCTAATCTAGAACCGATGGATACAGTCATCTGATTTACCTGGACTTCTCTGTAGCTCTAATTTAGCCTCCTGTCTAGACATTTGTCTAAATAGGCGATCGCTTTTAATCCTTTAGGTAATATCTTTGATTTTGGATTGACATATCAATCAGTATGGATTTGGGAGGGTAGCCGAGGAAATGATTGCCGGATGTTAAACATTGCCAGCTTTCGAAATAAGCGTAAAAATAGCTTTGCTCAAGCTTAGATCGCGAGGATTAACGATGAACGTTGTGATTATCGGAGCGGGTCCTGCGGGATTGCTGTTAGCCCATCGCCTTTTGACTCGCTCATCCCACTACCAAGTCTTTATCTATGAGCAACGCAGTGATCCGAGAAAATTGAGAGCAGATCAACGGGCCTTTGTCCTCAGTCTCACTGAACGTGGACAAAAGGAACTCAGGGCAATCGACGGCTTATGGCCTGCGGTTGACCAGCAGGGGGTCGCCATTTGTAAAACGGGTATCTACAACAAGAAACTGCAACAATGGAAGGTCTTTGAACGCAGTTCTGGTACAGAAAAATATAGCCTACTGATTAATCGCAACAATCTCTGCGCAGCTCTCTTAGATCAATTGGAGAAACGGGATTATCCAGGCCTGCATCTTAACTTTGACACTGCTTGTATGAATGTCCATCTAAAGGCCTGTCAGGTGACATTGACAAATGAAGAGGGTCAACGAATCGAACACTCTTATGATCTGCTGGTGGGGGCAGATGGAATCCATTCTGTGGTCAAAGCTGCTCTATTGAAACAACCTGGCTTTGATTTTCAGCAATCTTATTTTGATAAAGTCTGGAAAGTATTGCATCTGCCCCAGCCTCAGGCATTTGCTGCTGACACCTCTTACTTCTTTCGGACTAGTTCTTCTACCACCGATCCGAATGCTCTGCCTTGTCAAATATCAGGTGCAGCAATTCCAGAGCTAGATGATCAATTTTGCCTGTTGACATTTTGGGATCAGGCCCCTGATCAGGCCCGGAACAATCCTCCAGGTATTGAAACGCCCACTGACTTACAACAGCAGATCTACGAACAATGGTTGCCGGGGTTGCAAGTGAGCGATGCTGCCGCCCAATCGTTTTGTGAACGACGTCCTTCCAGTATTTTAGAAACGCAATGCGATCGCTACCATGATCGATCTGGACAGGCAGTTCTGGTAGGAGATGCGGCTCATGCCATGTCCTCCTTTCTGGCCCAGGGATGTCAGGCTGCTTTTGCCGATGTTGTGGCGTTGGATCGATGTTTGCAGGCATCTGAGGATCAGCTTCAGATTGCCCTACCCCAGTATTCAGCGCTCCAGGTTAAAGAAGGACATGCGATCACTGAGCTAAACTTACTTCTGAGTCCGAAAGCCAAATGGGTCTCTAAGCTATTCGGTGTGGCTATGATGATGCAAAGTAAACTCAACCAGCGATTCCCTGACAGAATTAGCCCAACTCCTTCGACGCTGCTATCGAAAACCTCCGTGCCCTATGCTGAAATTTACGATCGCTTCAAACCCTGGTTCTCTCTTATTCGCTGGTCCAATCAAAGGGTTTTAGCAAAGCAGAAATCAGCTCGAATAAACTCATAGCCTCGAATGTTCCCTCACAGTCTGCTTCACTATGCCTATCTTTTGGGTGGGTATGACGGTGGAGGACAACTGGGGATAATCAAGCCCGGGGTAAACAATATTGCAGAATCATTACCGCGATTGGCATTCCACCAGCGCTTTTGCCGATAGCTATGATGGTGGAGATAAAGTTTGAATTTTCTAGCGCCTTATGAGCACCCCTCTTGATCTTACACAGCTATCAGCTGCGTCCTTAGCACAATTAGATCAAGCTCAGTATTTACGACAGAAAATGGCTGATCATCTCGAAGCTATGGCAGGAACCTTAGCCAATGCTGAAACAGAAGGAGCCAACGCCTCTGGGCCGTTAAGCTTGGCTACACAAGTGGAGGCGCTACGTGATGTTTCCGCAACCCTGCAACAGGCAACTTTTCGATTGGTGGTGTTAGGTGATTTGAAACGGGGTAAAAGTACGCTCTTGAATGCCTTGTTAGGGGAGCGATTATTGCCCAGTGATGTCAACCCTTGTACGGCTGTTTTGACAGTGCTCAAGCATGGTCCCCAAAAACAGGTCACCATCCACCATCTTGACGATATGCCCCCTCAAAAGATGGATTTAGAGGACTTCAAACGGACCTACACCATTGACCCTGAAGAAGCTAAAGCACTGGCTTCTAAGGACCAAGCTGCTTTCCCCAACGTTAGTCATGCCGAAATTGAATATCCTCTTCCCTTGTTACAACAAGGACTGGAACTGATCGATACCCCAGGCTTAAATGATACGGAGGCCCGCAATCAGCTTGTCTTCAATTATTTGCAAGATTGCCATGCCGTGCTGTTTGTCATGGATGCTACTCAGCCCTGCACTTTAGATGAACGCCGATACTTACAAAACATGTTGAAGGATCGAGGAATAACAATCTTTTTCTTGGTTAATGCTTGGGATAAAGTCCGCAGTAATTTGATCAATCCCGACGATAGTGAAGCGCTCTCATCAACTGAAGCTAGACTCCGAAAGGTTTTTCGTACTCACTTAATGGACTATTGCCTGAATCAATACGATCAGCGGGTGTTTGAAGTCTCGGGATTGCAAGCGTTGCGATCTCAGCTTCAAAACAACCCCGAAGTTCTAGCAAATTCAGGTGTTCCTGCCTTTTTGGATAGTCTGTTCGAATTTCTTGCAAAAGATCGAATCCAATCTGAGTTGGACTATGGCTTACACAAAGCCCAAATGACTCATAAGCAGGTTTGGGCAGCGGTTTCTCGGCGCTTACCTTTACTAGATGAAGATCTCGATCTACTGAAGCAAAAGCTGGCCTCAGTTCAGTCAGATTTCGAGCAACTGCAGTCTATTCGAGATGACTTCCAATCTCAAATTCGCCAAACCCGCGATCGCGAAGCTCAAGCCATAGCTGATTCCTTTAAAATCTATATTCTTAATCTAGAATCTACCTTTGATGCTGATTTTGTAGCCGCCCAACCCGATTTAGAATTTTTGGAATTTCTAGACAAGAACAATCGGGCCATGTTCTACACCTCCTTTAAGCGAGCCTTTGAACGCTATATGAATGATCGTTTAGCCGCTTGGGAATTTATGGCCAAACAGGATATTAGCCGGGCCTTTTCTGAACTCAATGAAGCTGCCGATAAATATCGAGTGGCTTATGAACAGGTCGTGGAGGTGATGAATGACAAGCTCCTGGGCAATCGCTTCTATGCGGCAGGACATCGCTATGACCCTAATGAAGTCCAACTGTGGACCGATCTCCTAAAGGATGTGTTCGAGGCCATTCCTGGCAATATGAACGGTGCAATTGGACAATTCAATATGTTTTGGCAGGGCGTGATGCAAACGGCATTAGCCTATGTGCTGATTGTGATAGCCTTGCAGATCTTGGGCTTAGTATTTTCATCTCTTTTTCTGAATGTCTTTGCGGTGCTGTTAGTCGGGACAGGTGTTTTTGTTGGACAAGCAGAATATGTCCGCCAGGAATTTCTAAAAGCAACCCGTAAGGAATTTGCTAAATATTTACCACAAATTGCGAATGAGCAATGGCAACCCATTCATCAAGCCGTCCAAAAATGTTTTGATACTTACGAAATAGAAGTGATTGAGCGGATTAATCAGGATATTGCTTGTCGGCAAGGAGAACTGAATAATCTCATCGGCCAAAAAGAATCGCATGCGATTCAAGTGGAGCAAGAAAGTCAGCGCTTACAGACCCTAGAGCAGTCCTTGGCGGAAATGGTGCAGACCATGGAAAAGAATTGTTATCTGAGCGATTGAAGCTGGGTTGAAAATAGTCATTCTGGGCAGAAAACTTTGCTTTGACCTTATTTGGGCTTATGACTTATAAGTTTAATCTGCCTAGAAGTTGATACAAGGCCAAGTGGAGATCGCATCTGTATGATCGCACCAAATGCATACCCGCCTGCTGGAACCGTAGAAACGCCTTATTGGCCTGATCCGTAAAATCGACTATTCCTGTTACTACCACAGGCGAAGAGCAATCCTCGAGTAAATAGATTTTTTCGCCAAGTCCGGGTTTTGAGCTTGAATTTCCGTGAGCAAATCGTCAATCGTCCAGGTAACACAGTGACTCTTGGCCTGCCCAGCAATAATCACCGCATCAAAATCCAGCAGTTTTTGGATAAATTGGGTATTCTTTTGGGCAATCGGTTGACCCTCAGGATCATCAAGGACCTCCGGTCGGAGCACCGAGTAATTTTCCGTTAGAGGATCCCCCCCCTTAATTTCAAAATTGACCTTAATACTCTGTAAGCTAAGTTTAGCGACACTCAAAGGACTCATTCATGGGATTCATCTGTTGATAGTGGCGAGACAACTTTTGACGAGCACTCACGATAGAGAACTGCCAGTCAATTTCAATGCGTTGCTCATGTCGTTGCCAGCACTTCCCGCTCTAATTGCTTTTGAGTTGGAATCCGTCGATGTAAGCAGCTGCGAGCGAGTGCCGAAAACTCAATTAATAGGCGACAATTACATAGACCGAATACATGACCGCCTGACAATTACATAGGCCTCTCTGAGAATCAGGATCTAGTCAAGCAAGAGATCTGAAT
>NZ_JANQOP010000117.1 GCF_028285745.1 Acaryochloris sp. IP29b_bin.137
TAGGGTAGTCGTTTCGGCCACCCTATTTTCTTTGAAATCACACTGCCCTATCTACTGCTGACTCTAGATTTGAAGTACCTTGTCATCCCCAAAGCCCCAAGCACCTAGCCCTATCGCTCAGAAAGGCAATGGTTGAGTTTCATAATTCAGCCAACAATTTTAGTCTTTAATGTTGCCCTTTAGTAGCTTATTCAACGCAGTCGAGGCAAGAGAATTAACATCCCACCTTACTCTCCGCGCACTGGGAATGGCAGGAAAATCAGAATTGGGTATCAAGGCTTTTGCCAAACCAGTGAATAACGCCAGAATAGATGCCTTCGGAGCCTAAATTCTGGAATTAAGCTTTCAGCCATTGATCTAATTTGCCTCAGTGATAACTGAGCAGTGCAAGTGGGAGCAGTAGTTTCAGAATTTTCAAGCGCTCCTGGATGCCATCTTAAGTAAGCAAGGTTGATGGGGATAGAGAAAACACTGTAACCGTAGTCAATAAGGGTTACGTCTCGGGAAAGTCCAAGAATAATCAGTTTTCCATGTGGACGAAGCAGTCGCTTCATCTTTCCAAGCGCTGATTCTAAATCCATATGATGAAGAGAGGCAATAGACACGATCGCATCATACGAAGCTTCAGGTAACTCCGCCTCAAGAAAGTTAGCTTCCAAATAGGAGATATTGCTTGCAGCCTTACGACTCTCTGCTTCTGCCAAAGTTTTACCATCAATATCTAGCGCATCCACAACATCAACGTACTCTGCCAGCTTGCAGGCAAAAAATCCCAAACCACAACCCACATCAAGCGCATGCTCAACTTTTTTAGGAAGTTGACGAAGTAGATAGGGATGAAAATGTGAGTTGTGATTCCACATCAATATAATGTCCAAGAAGGTATGGGCCTATGCGCACGTGAGGGACACATTTACCTCAATTAGGCGCATCCAGAAAGTATCTTCAAGATCTTAGGCACAAACAAGCGCACAGCTGAAGTCATCTGTGCCAAACGTCCAGATGAAACATAACTCTGCATACAAATTCGCAGCAGCATCTAAAAGTGAGCCATTGATATTTGGCGCAGCCCGCCCTGGATACGATCAAGAGCAAGTTGCTGACTGGATACGATTCATGCAGAATCAGAAGATTCAGGGCGTATGCTGTTTACTCAGTAAAACCGAACTCGTTCGATATATGGATTTACTGGGGAATTATCGACAAGCATTTGGCAACGCTCATGTGTGTTGGGCACCCATAGAAGACTTCAGTCTGGCGACTTCAGAAAGCTTGCTTCGCGAGATCCTACCCTTCTTAGGTAATGCTGTCAGGGAAAGGAACAGAGTAGTTGTTCACTGTTCTGGAGGAGTTGGTCGTACAGGACATGTTCTAGCAGCATGGTTAGTCGCTGGACGTGGATTCCAGCCAAAATCAGCACTCTTCTCTGTCATGGCTGCCGGAAGAAACCCCTATGAGGCTATCTTGGCTGCTCCATTCAAAGGCCATAACCCATGGCAAGTTTCTTCTCAGTTGAATCGGCTATTTAAAGCATGCACTCACTTCCAACAGAAACCGATCTAGTGCTTTGCGAAACAACATAGAGAAAGGACTGACACCGAAAACGATCCAGAAAATCAGGGTATGATACAAACATTGATATTTGTAAACTATTATCAATGTTTGTATCTCAGTCGAGACTCGACTCGGTGCGCGATTTCCTAAAAGAAAACGTCTTTTACGGTCAAGATCCCACACCTGAGCTGCTGGCCATATTGATGGTCTATTTTGTCCAGGGAATTTTGGGATTAGCACGGTTAGCCGTTAGCTTCTTCTTAAAAGACGACCTCGGTTTAACCCCCGCTCAAGTGGCCGCCATGATGGGAATTGCTGCACTCCCTTGGGTAATCAAGCCCATCTTTGGGTTTGTGTCCGATAGCGTGCCCATCTTTGGATATCGTCGCCGTTCATATCTCATCTTGTCCGGGCTACTGGGATGCCTAGCCTGGGCAGGCATGGCTAGCATCGTTCATACCTCTATAGCCGCCACCATTGCCATCGTTCTCAGTTCTCTGTCCGTTGCTATCAGTGATGTGATTGTCGATTCCCTCGTGGTTGAGCGGGTTCGACAAGAATCTCAGAGTGATGCCGGATCGCTGCAGTCTCTCTGCTGGTCTGCCACCGCATTGGGTGGGATACTGACCGCCTACTTTAGCGGCTGGCTCTTGGCCCATATGAGTACCCAAAGCGTTTTTTGGATCACTGCTACTTTTCCTCTGCTGGTTTCTGCGATTGCTGGGCTGATTGCAGACCCCAAAGTTGGCACTCAAATTAACCTAGACTCCACCAAGCAGCAAGTTAGCCAGCTTTGGCAAGCCATTACCCAAAAACAGATTTTATTGCCGGTGATCTTTGTCTTTTTCTGGCAAGCCACCCCTAGTTCTGAAGCCGCCTTTTTCTTCTTCACCACCAATGATTTAGGCTTTGACCCCGAATTTCTCGGTCGAGTACGTCTGGTGACCAGTTTAGCCGCCTTGCTGGGTATCTGGGTGTTTCAGCGTTATCTCAAAGCCGTTCCTGTTCGCCGCATCTTTCTATGGAGCACGTTAATTGCGGCGGCCCTCGGCATGACCACCCTTCTGTTGGTTACCCATACCAACCGGGCCTTAGGCATTAGTGACGAGTGGTTTAGCTTGGGCGACAGCCTGATTTTGACGGTGATGGGGCAAATTGCCTATATGCCCGTATTAGTTTTGGCCGCTCGCCTCTGTCCTCCTGGCATCGAAGCTACGATGTTTGCTCTACTGATGTCCGTGAGTAATCTCGCAGGCCTGCTGTCCCATGAATCCGGGGCACTGATTATGCATGGGCTGGGCATTACAGAAACCAATTTCCAGCAGTTGTGGCTACTGGTGATTATTGCTAATCTCAGCACCCTTTTACCGTTGCCCCTGCTGAATTGGCTACCTGACCAAGGTACAGATGTCCTTGATCAAGACCTCGCTTTAGCGCCCTCTCCCTCTCGAGACCCCCTGGTGTCTGAAGCTCTTGCTGTTGAACTTGTTACTGAACCTCGTAATTAAATCCCCTATGACCGTTTCCGCTCCCTCCCGTAACACTTACCTTGACCACAACTGGCAAGGCGGCCACCAATCCCTGAAAGATGAATACGACTATGCGATCGCAGACATAGACGGTGAAATTCCCGCTGAGTTAAGCGGCACCCTCTTTCGCAACGGTCCGGGGCTATTGGATGTCAACGGGACGCCACTCCAACATCCCTTTGATGGGGACGGCATGATTTGTTCAATTCAGTTCGATCAGGGCAAGGCTCATTTTCGCAACCGCTTTGTCCGCACAGAAGGCTATCTAGCAGAACAGGAAGCAGGCAAGATTCTGTACCGTGGCGTGTTTGGCACCCCCAAGCCCGGTGGCCTACTCGCCAATGCTTTTGATATCAACTTCAAGAATATTGCCAACACTCACATCATCTATTGGGCGGGTAAACTCTTAGCCCTGTGGGAAGCCGATCAGCCTTATCGCCTTAATCCGTCTACATTAGACACGTTAGGCTTGGAAGACTTTTCCGGTCTCCTCAAACCCGGCGATCCATTTTCTGCACACCCTCGAATCTTGCCCCATGAAGAGGGAGATCGCCTCGTCAACTTTGCCATCAAACCCGGCCTCTCCAGCAAGGTAAAACTGTTCGAATTTGATCAGTCGGGTGAGGTAGTTCATCAGCAGCAATTCGTGATTCCGGGGTTTGCTTTTATCCACGATTTTGCCGTTACCCCCAACTACTACATCTTTTTCCAAAATCCCGTCATTCTGAATCCCATTCCCTTTCTATTTGGGCTCAAGGGGGCAGGGGAATGCATCTCCTATAAACCTAGCAGTCCCACCAAAATCTGGCTGGTCCGACGAGGCGAGAATCAACCCCAGCAGCTAGACACCGATGCCTGCTTTGTTTTCCATCATGCCAATGCATACGAGGAAGACGGTCAAGTCATTGTCGACTCCATCTGCTACGACACTTTCCCAGGCTTAGAATCGGGGATTGATTTCCGCACGATTGATTTTGACGGGGTTCCTCCTGGCTCTTTATGGCGATTCCACCTCAATCCTGAGACCGCCACCGTTGAGAAAACACCGCTAATCCAGCGCAGCTGTGAGTTTCCAACCCTAAATCCTGCGAATGTGGGCCACGACTATCGCTACGTCTATATTGGTGCCACGGATGCCAGTACGGGCAACGCGCCTTTACAAGCCATCCTGAAGCAAGACGTTAAAACAAGCGAAGAACAAGTTTGGAGTGCCGCCCCTCAAGGGTTTATGGGAGAACCGGTGTTTATCCCCAAACCCAACGCCACCCAAGAAGATCACGGTTGGTTAATCGCGCTGGTTTACGATGGCGATCACGACCGATCCGATGTGGTGATTCTCGATGCCGAGCGGATCGAACAGGAACCGCTGGCCCGCTTGCACTTAAAGCACCATATCCCCTACGGTTTACATGGCAGTTTTACGCCAACGCTGTTTTAACCCATCATCCCCAACCCGATGCCCCAAAAGCTTTTATTTGTCTGTCTAGGCAATATCTGCCGCTCCCCCTCCGCCGAAGGGATTATGAATCACCTGCTGCTGCAAGAGCATCTGACCCATGCCTATCAATGTGATTCGGCAGGCACCAGCAGCTATCATATCGGCGCTTCTCCAGACCGGAGAATGGCAGCAGCTGGCTTACGGCAAGGCATTGTGCTCACTGGCAATAGCCGCCAGGTGCAGCCAGAAGATTTTGCTGAGTTCGATCTGATTCTGGCGATGGATCGCCAAAACTATCGCGATTTGGTGGCGATGAATCCTGATGAACAATACGCCGATAAAATCCATATGATGTGCGATTTTTGCTCTAACTTCGCCGATAAAGAGGTGCCCGATCCCTATTACGGGGGGCCATCAGGGTTTGATTATGTGATTGATCTCTTGTTGGATGCTTGTAGTGGTTTATTAGATCATTTACAAAATCCTTAAAGATCCGCATCTATGGCCCCTAACAAATGGTGTTCCATGGCAAACCGAACAATTTCTGCCCGATTACTGGTCTCGGTTTTTTGCAGCAACTTACTCACATACTTTTCCACCGTTCGGGGGCTGAGATGGAGTTGTTCGCCAATTTGAGCATTAGATAACCCTTCTGTCAGTAACGCCAGCACCTGCTGTTCTCTCTGGGTTAAATCTAAAGCGCTAACGACTGCTGCATCTGCGGCTTCAAGACCGGAGACAGTATGAGAGACCGCCTGCAATTCCGTTTGGACGATTTGAGCGCGATCGAGTAAGTTGCGGACAACCGCTGCCAGTTCTTCTAAATTAAAGGGTTTCGCCAAGTAAGCATCACACCCCGTTTGATAGCCTCTAATGCGCTGTTCAGTATCAGAGTACTCCGTTAAATAAATCACGGGCAGCAATCGAAACGCAGGTTGCTGCCGCACCAAGCGCACTAACTCATAACCATCCATCTGTGGCATTCTGATATCAGTCACCAATAAATGAGGACGATATTGTTGCACCATCTGCCACGCTTGTTGGCCAGTAGCCGCCGCAAGGACAACATATCCCGCTGCTTCTAGATAGTCGGTAACCGCCAAGCGAATGCCCGGTTCATCATCTACGATCAACAGGGTTAAGGGCATAGAATATCTCTTGCAGGCTTCGTCTCTTTTGTTTAGTTATAACAATCCCTTGACGCCATTCAGTTCCCCTTCATCAATTGCAAGTAATCCTGATCAAAGTGGCAATATAACGTATTCTTTCGTTATTCCGATTTATAACGAAGAAGACAATATTGCTGAACTTTATCGACGTCTAAAAGCATTAATCAATACGCTGGATGCCCCTTCAGAGATAATTTTGGTAGATGACGGTAGTTGCGATCGCACCCTCCCCCTCATTCGCCAACTCCACCAAAATGACCCCACGGTTCGGTACGTCAGTCTAGCCCGTAATTTTGGCCATCAAATCGCTTTGACAGCTGGTTTACAGTTTGCCATCGGCAATGCCATTATTGTCATGGACGCCGACCTCCAAGATCCGCCGGAAGTGGTGCCGGATCTGATTCAACAATGGCAGCAAGGCTATCAGGTCGTTTACGCTCAACGGATCTCACGCCAGCGAGAAGGCATATTCAAACGCTTCACCGCTTACATGTTTTATCGATTTCTTCAGCGCCTCTCAGATATTCACATTCCTACCGACACGGGCGACTTTTGCCTGATGGATCGGCAAATCGTCGATTTGCTCAACCAAATGCCCGAGCGCAACCGCTATATCCGTGGTCTACGGGCCTGGGTAGGCTTTCGGCAAACGGCCATTACACTCCATCGTCCGCCCCGGTTTGCTGGCGACGTCAAATATACCTTCCGCAAATCCCTCACCCTCGCCCTCAGCAGCATTATGGCCTTCTCGAAAGTGCCCCTGCGCTTGGCCACTTATCTTGGGTTATTTGCTTCAGCCCTGGCGGTCTTTATGATGTTCTTAACCCTTTACTGGCGATTTTTCAATCCGTCCAGCCAGTTGATCGGCTATACCATGATTACGATGGCGATCTTTTTCCTAGGGGCGGTACAACTCATCTGTCTGGGAATTTTGGGTGAATATGTGGGCCAAATCTACGAAGAGATTAAAGGTCGCCCTCTCTATACTGTTAAGGAGGTGGGTCATCTCCCGATTTCGTATTCGCCATCTTCCTATGATGCTCTGCATTAAACCCGCACAACCTTGATGCAGATCTGCCGCATATTGGGACTCCATCGGTCCGCTTGGTGAGATTTTTCCCCTAATAGCGGTGTTGACATTCACTTTTAGATGGGCTCCCTCCCCCATTAAAGCTGGTGATTCAAACTCGCTCATCGTCAGAGCTACCGTTCTGGCAACCGCCTGTCACCTCCACTGCAATTGGATTGCCCCGTGTATCCAACTGGTAGCGACAGCAGGCATGAAAA
Organism: Acaryochloris sp. IP29b_bin.137; assembly: GCF_028285745.1. Classification (GTDB taxonomy): domain Bacteria; phylum Cyanobacteriota; class Cyanobacteriia; order Thermosynechococcales; family Thermosynechococcaceae; genus Acaryochloris. The sequence goes on from NZ_JANQOP010000117.1 coordinate 6,978, forward strand.
AGAGAGTTAAGCATACGTCGGCCTCGCTGCACACGCGACTTTACAGCAGAATGGGACAGCCCCCATTCACTCGCCAGGACTTTTTGGGATTTCCCCTGTAAATCTACTAAATCAACCGCCTCTCGATATTTGTCAGGCAACTGCGCCATTAAAGGACGAATACACTGAGCCAACTCCTGTCGAGTCTGTTCATAGTCCTCGACTACTTCGGCAACGGATATTAGACGGGCCATATCGACATCTACCCTGTTTACTCGAGATTTCCGATAGTAGTCAATTAAAGTATTGCGAGCAATCTGAAATAGCCATGATTGAACTTTGCTGGGCTGCTTTACCGTTTCAAACCGTTGGTAGGACTTAATCAGAATGTCTTGGAGCAGATCCTCAACATCTGCGGGGTTGTCGACTCTTGTCAGCAAAAATTGCCGCAATTGCCCTTGATAGTTTTGCCAAAGCTGTTCGATTGTCATGCTGCACGTCCTTCGTAACTGCGGAGAGTCCTTTGCCGAATTAACTCAGCAAGGTTAGATCCAGTCTGGGGTATGGATGTCACTCTTTGTTGATGATGTCGATGCTCTATACAAAATATATAAAGATAGGGCGAGCACCAACCCATTTTGCTTGGGGGATGAGAGAGGTGAATATCGAAGATCCTGATGGACATCGCTTACGGATTGGAACAGCTACAGATGCACCGAGTGATGGCATCCCTTTATGTGAAGACTAATGGTGAGGGCTTACTCACTGTCCTTAGAAATCGTTGCGATCGCACCTAGCAATCCCGCCAACATCACCTCATAGCTCTCATCTGGAGAGCGCTCTATCGTCATCAATCCCGCTTGCTCAATGGCAATAAAACCATAAATAGCGGCATTCACCATGCGCATCACATCAATCAGTTGAGGGTCCGTTAGGGTATAGTCACTGAGTGCCTGACGCAGGAAGGCCAAAAGTTTATGGATAACCACGGAGGCTTCTGGATCCTGAGGTTGCAGTTGAACTTGCATCATCACCTGATACCGACCAGGGTAGGTTTTGGCAAAGTTGCGGGTAAAGTGTCCGAGCTGCTTCAGTAAGTCCGTGGTTATGGGGCGGTCAGCCAGCGTCTGCTGGCATTCGATCAGATATTGTTCCCAAAGGGTAATGGCGGTAGCCCGCTGTAAGGCGGCACCATTCTCTAGATGCTTGTAAATCGCCGGGGGTTTAATACCCAACCGGCGGGCCACTCGACTGACCCCTAACGCCGCTGCACCGTCTTGGTCAATACCGGCAATGGCTGCTGCAATCACGTCTTTCCGAGATAGGGAATGTTCTTTCTTCGGACGTCCCATAACGCTTTAACAGGGTTGGACAATATGAAAGGCTGAAAGGTACGACAGCGCAACCGTATCACCGTTGCCTTCTAAGATCTGACGCAACCCCTGGAATAAGTTCTGTCGTTGCTGAGCCTCTAGTTTCAAATAGGGCGAATAGGTGGATAGCAACAGCAGGTACTGATCGATGGAATAGCTGACGTTAACGACTTGCCATCCAGACTCAAACGCCCTGAAATGACCCGATTTAACGACCATCCGTTCTAAATCATTCAGGATCGCGATTTGCGTTGCCTGGTCTTCATAGGCGCGGTTGAGGGTGGGGGCATATTGTTGATACAGGGGGGAAAGCTGGGAGTAGATGTCAGCTGAGGGCTGAAGTTCTTTATTCCACAGCAAAATCAGATGTCCGCCTGGCCGTAACGCTGCTGCCGCTTTGGGATAACCGATGTCGGGGGTTACCCAATGAAACGAGCTGGCTGCCAGTATCGCATCAAATTGCCCAGGTTCCAGGGGCCATTCTTCAAATAAGCAATGGTGCAGCGCCACATTGGCGTAAGGTTGACAAGTCTGTTGAGCCAGCCGAAAAAAGTCTGGGTTGGGTTCTATCCCCATAATGGAGCAGCCGATTTGGGCAAAGGCAGGGGTTGCGATCGCAGGTCCACAACCGATTTCTAACAGCCTGGATGACGATGAAAGCAGGGTAATCTCCATTACCTGATCCAGTAAGGCTTGTGGATATCGCGGTCTGACCTGCTGATACGCTGTTGCAGCGGGTGAGTACCAATGTCTTCGAGTGTCCCGATCTTGCCCGTAACAATCGTTGAGCAATTGTTGCTGTAAATCTGCCATAATCGCAATTAGTTAATAGTATTAACTAAATATCTATCGGATTAACGGTATCAACCCGTGCGGAGATCTTATCCCCATGCGTGACTTAGTTTTCTTACCTGCCCATCAATTGGCTCGATTCATTCGGGAAGGCACGGTTTCGGCCACTGAGGTGGTGGAGGCGGTTTTGGCACAAATTGCTAGACATAACCCCCACCTGAACGCCATTTGCACCCTGGATCAAGAAAACGCCCGCGCTCAAGCAAAACAGGCCGATCAGGCCCTCGCCAACGATGAATACTGGGGACCACTACATGGGGTTCCCATTACGATTAAAGACATTTTTGAAACGGCTGGGTTGCGAACCACCGCAGGGTATATTCCCCTCAAAGACTATGTTCCCCCTCAAGATGCCACTGTTGTGTCTAGACTGCGGGCGGCGGGGGCCATCCTGCTGGGCAAAACCAATATGGCCGAACTAGCTGGAGATTACCAAAGCACGAATTCCCTCTTCCCTCGGGTCAATAATCCTTGGAACCTAGACTATACGGCTGGGGGGAGTTCAGGCGGAAGTGCAGCAGCAGTGGCGGCTGGACTGTCAGCCCTGGACATTGGCAATGATTTTGCCGGGTCAGTCCGTCAGCCTGCCCATTTTTGTGGGGTCTATGGGTTAAAGCCGACGGATCGCCGGATCTCTACGGCGGGTGCTATTCCTGAAGTGCCTGGAATGCCCTACTGTCTGCGGCAAATGATGACGATCGGCTGTTTTGGCCGCTCCTTAGAAGATATTCGCCTCTGCTTCTCCCTGATCGCTGGGGCAGATCCTCGCCGTCTGGATGTTCCGCCTATTCCGTTGGATCAGCCCCCCGTTAAGTCTAAGCAAGCGTTGAAACTGGCCTGGATAGATGAGTGGCCCGAAATTCCAGTTGATCCAAATATTAAAAGTAGGATGCATGTGATCGCACAGCAAATCACGCAAGCTGGCATGACGCTAGAACATTGGCGACCTCCAGCATTTGATCTGTCACACATCTGGACCCTCTATGGCCGCATGGCCGCCTATGTGAATAACTATGCTCAACCCAAGGATTGGTATACGATTCGCCGTAGTTTGACCTTGCTATATCGGACCGCCACTCAGGGAGAGAAGCATCTGCGAGAGCTGGGAAATTTCAGTCGCTTTTTACCGGAATTGCTCAACCCTAGCTTAAAGGGCTATTTCGAAACGCTTACAGAACGAGATCAGTTTACCGCTCATATGGATCAAGCCTTGGAACCGTGGGATGCCTGGCTAATGCCTGTTGCAGCCACGTCGGCTTTCCCCCATTGCCCTGCCTGGAGTGCGGTTGAGGTGGCTGGACGATCTTATCCCCACAGCATCGCCAATGGCGCCTATACAATTCCCTTTAATCTAAGTGGCCATCCTGCCGTCGTGATGCCAGTGGGGCAAACGCAGAAGGGGTTACCCATCGGCCTCCAAATTGTGGGAAAACGCTGGCGAGAAATGGAACTCTTTGCGATCGCAGCAGAAGTTGACCCAGTGGTTGGGAGATTTCAAAACCCCAAGGGGTATTAAAAACACGCAAGTGCTTAACCGAGAAAGCCAATAGGGGGCGATTAATATTTGACAAGCACCGACCAATTTTGCTTGGGGGATGCGTGAGATGAATCTTGAAGACCCCGATGGGCATCGCTTACGAATTGGGACTGCCACAGATGCACTGAGTGATGGCATTCCTTTATGTGAGGACTGATGATTGTTGGCTTAGGTGTTTATCCAAAAAATTGTGGAGAGGGAATAGATTATTCTCCCATTTCTAAATCTTGTAACCCAGGAGACCAGAACATTCGGTATGATTCTGAGAACGGCGTAGAGCGGCTGAACCGAAATAAGCCAGCTATACTCCTAATATAGGGATCTTTACGATTGTTGTTTATCATT
>NZ_JANQOP010000121.1 GCF_028285745.1 Acaryochloris sp. IP29b_bin.137
TCTTGGGCACAGATTATTGCCAAGGTTGCCAACTTAGGCGCGATACACCCTAGACAAGCATCTGAAAATCTTTAACCGTTTGGCGAAGGTATTGGTTCAGTGGGAGTTAGAGCATCCCAGCGATCGATAGGAACCCAGGAAGCATCAGGGGAACGATTAGCGCCATTGGGAAGCTGGAAACCTGTACTGGAATCAAAAGACTTTCCAAGGCGAGTTTGGCGATTCCAAGCTCTGAGTTGAAACGTTAAATCGGCATTGCGATCGCCAGTAATCCCACCTGTCGGGGGCATAATAATCAACTCTCCTAAGGCGGTTCTCTCAAATTGTAGGTCGCTGTTGTCCTGGCATAATTGAAAAAACTGCTCATCACTCAGATGAATACGGAGTGTTAAAGCGGACGACATAAGTGGCGAAGCGACGCTAACCATAATCTGAGTTGCTGGAGGCTTAGGAAAGCATTAAATCACTCTTTAAATATAGCTGGAGTGAACAGGGGTAGATAAATCTTGTTCTGGTGCAGTCTCAGTCAGGTATGACTCTTTCATGTGTCTCTAGGATGCGTAAAGCTCCATCAGCAATGGTCTTGGGGTGATATCAACACCTGGAGAGCGGAGTGGCCTTTTCCTAAAGGCACTAAAATAGAGAGGCTGGGGTGTAAGAATGTACCGTGTGCGATAGCTTTTGTGACATTGTAAAGGTACGATTAACAAAATTTACCCCACCCGAAAACTCAAGAATTCGGCTCAGGATTCACGCATGGCAATATCTGAACAAGTTCAACAACGCGCTGACTTTATTGGCACTCAAGTGATTACTCGTAGTACGGGTAAAAAGCTGGGGGTGATTACTCAGCTTTGGGTAGATGTCGATCAGCGAGAAGTCGCCGTCGTGGGTTTGCGGAATACCCTGGTTACTGGGGATGAGCGCTACATGTACCTCGGTAATATTCGGCAGATTGGAGATGTGATCCTGGTCGATGATGAGACTGCGATTGAAGAAATCGATACGTACGACTTCAGTACTTTAATTAATAACGAAGTCATCACCGAGGCAGGAGAACTTTTGGGTAAAGTCCGAGGGTTTAAGTTTGATACCAGCACAGGGGAAATCGCCTCTTTGGTGATTGCTTCGATTGGAGTGCCTCTGATTCCAGCTCAGGTGTTGAGCACGTATGAATTGCCTGTTGAAGAAATTGTCAGCACAGGGCCTGATCGATTAATCGTATTTGAGGGAGCGGAAGAGCGCCTGAATCAGCTGACGGTGGGTCTACTTGAACGAATGGGGTTAGGGATTCCGCCTTGGGAATTAAGCGATGAGGAAGACTACATCCCTAAGACGGCTTCTACCACTAACCAGCTTGGCCCTGGAGAACCCACAACCGCCTATGCTCCTGCCCGTCAGTCAGCTCCTGCGCAGCAAGCCTGGGAAACGGAAGCCTGGGAAGCGGAGCCTGTGCCTGTGGAACGCCAGGAAGCGCCACAACAGCAATATGCATATCAAGAAGAAGATAATTGGAGTGAGGGCAATTCTTCTACACCGCCCAGTCCTGCAGAGCCCAATTATGAGCGAGATGGAGATGTCTGGGCTGATGATTATGAGCCCCAAGAGCTGAAAATCCCTGAACCGCAAAAAATTGCCGAGTACGAACGCGAAGATTTTTAAAACCCTGTTGTTAAGCCACTAGAACTGTGACTGTCCTAACGAATTCTTTGACTGAGGTCGCCCAGCAAACGCGACAGGCGGCAATCCAACTGGCAGGGGCTTCTACAGAAACGAAAAACCAAGCGTTAGAAGCCGTTGCTCAAGCTCTAGAAGCAGCAACGCCAAAAATTTTAGAAGCGAATGTGCAAGATTGTCAGCAGGCTAAAGAAGCAGGCATTGCCAATGCCCTCTATGCTCGATTGAAGCTGGATGCCACTAAACTCAAAGGTGCGATCGCAGGGGTACGCAGTGTTGCCACTCTGGAAGATCCAGTGGGGACGGTGCAGCTGAAGCGAGAGCTAGATACAGATCTTGTTCTGAGTCGGGTCAGCTGTCCGTTGGGAGTACTTGGAGTTATTTTTGAAGCCCGACCGGATGCGGTGATGCAAATTGCCACGTTGGCGATTAAGTCTGGGAATGGCGTTTTGCTTAAAGGGGGGCAAGAAGCCCTCCATTCCTGCCAAGCCTTAGTTAAGGCCATTCATCAAGGACTATCCAATTCAGCGGTATCGCCCAATGTGGTCGCATTACTCACCAGTCGGGAAGAAACCCTAGAGTTGCTGAACCTTGATCAAGACGTAAACCTGATTATTCCTCGCGGATCTAATGATTTTGTCCGGTTTGTGCAGGGAAATACCCGCATTCCGGTTCTAGGTCATGCAGAAGGCATCTGTCATCTGTATGTAGATCAGGCAGCGAAGCTGGATCAGGCGGTAGAGATTGCGGTGGATTCCAAGATCCAATATCCAGCGGCCTGTAATGCGGTGGAAACGATTTTGGTTCATGATGCGATCGCACCCCAATACCTCCCCAAACTAACAGCAGCGTTACAAGACAACCAAGTCAAAGTTCTGGGGGATGCTAAAACTCAGGCCCTTGTTGATGTTGGCCCCGCAACTGAGGCGGACTGGGCGACAGAATATGGGGACTTAATTGTTTCTATTAAAGTGGTGGCGTCTCTGGCAGAGGCTATTGCCCATATTAATCAATACGGGTCAGGGCACACGGATGCCATTGCCACTGAAGATGACCAAGCAGCAGCTGTCTTTATGAACCAGGTGGATGCCGCCGGTGTCTTCCACAACTGTTCCACTCGATTTGCTGATGGCTTCCGCTATGGCTTTGGTGCAGAAGTGGGCATTAGTACGCAGCGGATGCCGCCCAGAGGCCCCGTCGGTTTAGAAGGATTGGTCACCTATAAATACCAACTCAAAGGTCAAGGCCAGATTGTCGCCACTTATGCAGGGTCAGAGGCTCGTCCGTTTACCCACAAAGACCTTTAAACTTATCCCGATTAAATAATTAAATAAGCCGCATCGGAACGATCGTTCTGATGCGGCTTATTGATGTGACGGTTAGAGTTTGATTAGCGGCGTGATGACATGGCCATGACAATTCGGAGAATATACCAGAATAGCAAAGCCACAGACGCGAACAACTCCAAGGATGCTGCCACATAATGCCTGGTGGAATAGTGCTTCATCACCTTAGAGGTGTCATACAAAATCGCTGCTGAAGCAAACACGACCATCACAACAGAGAAGAATAATCCCAGGGAGAAGCCGAAGATATAACTGCAAACGATTAGTCCCAGAGCGACAAAGCTGCCAATTTTCAGAATGCCACCCAGAAAGGTGAAGTCTGTTCGGGTGGTAAATGCGATCGCAGTCAGCCCTCCAAACATGGTCAGGGTCAAAATACCCGCCGTAGGAATAACGTTGGGGTCGGAAAAAGCCGCAGCAATATAGAGTAAGGGGGCAAAAAGTAAGGCTTGGGCCACCACATAAATGCCCAGCCCTGCGTACTGAGTGCCAATTTGGTCCGCTTTAGCAGCGAGTCCTCGGGACATCCAACCGAGGAGTGAGAAAGCCCCTAAAATTAACAGCCAGCTAAAACGACTTCCGGCTACAAATTGCGTAATGGCTGCAGCAATTCCTAATTGGAACAGCAGATATTCAACGACAATAAAAGCACCAATAGCCCCTGCCAGATGCAGATAGGTTTTCTGAATAAAAATGGCACGTTCAGATGGCCTTGACTGGGCAACGCTTAACATAATTTGTATCCTCGACAAAGGCAGTATGAAGGGCCTGCTATATATCCAGCTTAGTCTACCCATAAATCAATTGCCTGGGAGTTGCCGTTCGCTTGCGGCGTAATACCTTGCTACCCGTCCAATACCAGACTTGAACTAATGCGCATGGCTATAAAAGTAGATTTACAAGGTGTAGAGGTTAGCAGCAGGGAAGTGTCTGGCAGACAATCCCCCAGATATCTATGGCTGAATGATGGAGCTGAGTTGTGAGTCGGATTGTATTGACGACGATTGGTTCTTTGGGGGATTTGCATGCCCCAGCCAAAATTTCTGTCAAGCCTGGTGGAGGAGCAAATATGATCAAGGAAAAACAGCGATCTACCTCGGCAGGATGGGAAGTCTTGAGTATGAAAAGGTCCGCAATAGAAGGCTAGAAAGGAAATAGAAAAAGTACTGCGCCAAATTAAACAATTGAAGCGGGAATAAGATTACAGCATCAGCCGCGCTTGGTGTTGATATGTTCAAGCTGTGTGAAGCGGATTAGCTTATGAGAATATCATCTTTTCAGATGCACAAATTTGGAAACTACTAACTTAATGTCCGAATAATATATTCCAAATATTAGTTTGACGCCTTGGTAGTTGTGATAATCCAGGACAGACATAGTTCACACCAGATACAGCGTTCTTTGGAAGAGTGGTTATTGAGTCATCATTACATTTAATTGAAACTCTAGAATCGCCAGAATAAACTAGGTCTCCAAAATAAAGCGGGATCCCTGTTATTAGGGGCTCATAATTAGAAGAAGAGGCTTTTTTGAAACTCGCTTCTCTTTCTCCTTCCTTGCGAATTTCGTAAACGGTTGCATGTCTAATATTGTTTTGGGCATTAGTCGTCTTCGTATAGCTATAAAAATGATGAGAGATAAGAGAAAAAATAAATAAAGGAAGTGGAATTAATCTTATATTTCTCATAAGACTATCCTTCAAATAATTAGTTTTATATGTTTCACTAATGTATGACGATATTCTCACTTCTTTCACCTAATAGTAGAAAGCCCGAGTAAACTAAAGCGAATTTACTGAGAAAATATAACTAAGCATATAACTAGATAGACGTTTGATATGATTATTATGTTCCCAGTTTAATTTGGAATGCATACTCCTCAATCATGTTTATCGTTATTGCAATAATTACTATTACGAGTTTATAAATACACCTAGTATGGTCATATGTTTCACACTATTTTGGCTCCTGGGGAGGAATATCATCAGGGTCAACGCGTTGCTGAGCCATGTCATACCATTGTCTCATGTTCACCGTCCACTCCCATTGCCTATTATTACGTCCTGCAAGGGCCAAACATTTCTCCCATTCAACTAATGAGTCTTTATAATTGCCTGTGTCTTCTTTTGTAATTGCTAAAAGGCAGTGAGCAGGGGCTAGATAGGTATCTATCGTAATGGCTTCATCTAGGTACTCATAGGCAGTTTTGTAATTTTTTTGTAGTAGCCTTGTCCAACCAAGATTTACTTGCAAATCGTAATTTGTATCTGTGGAGATTTCATTGATTTGATTTTTTTTATAAAAATCTTGAAATTCCTTTTCATGAAGTGCTTTTGATAATATGCGACTTGCGTTCTCTATCTTACCCTCTGAGAGGTATAGTCTTGATAAATTAATTGCGCTTTGTAAGTGCCCTACCCCAGCCAATAACTTATATTCTTTTTTGGCAAGCTCTAAATCGTTTAATCTTTCATAGAATGCGGCTAAACTATATCTAAACGTGCGGTTATCAGGTGAATATTTAATTGCTCGTTTATAGTTTTTCAGTGCTTTATGAGGTTCTATGATTTCTCTATTAGTAAGGGTTTCATACCCAGCAGAAATTTTACCAAAACCGTGATAAGCATTACCTATTATAGGCATAATCATGTAGAAGAAAATTAATATAAATAGAAAGGAAGCTGCAATAGATAGCTTGCCTTTTTGCCTAAAATAAACGGGAAAACCTATTTTTTTTAAATATTCATTCAAAGAGTTTTTTCCTGATCTTGTTAAAAAACCACCGATAATGAATGGAGTTATAGATGTTTGTATGATCAATATAATACTGCCAAATATATCTGGTTCTCCATGTAAAAGACGGTCAGAAATATCAATAAAAAGGCAAAGAGAGGCTACTAAGCAGCAGATGGATAAGAAGTTCCAAAGACGATACATATCTATTTCACTAATTTAGAAGAAGACATATTAGATCACTTCATTGCATGTTTTTTAATCACATTTTCTTGCTATTCGCTCATTTAAAAAGTATAAGTATTATTTAAAAAAATAACTTAGTTAATATCTTGATTTTTATCCAAATAAGCACTTCACTTCTATCTAATCTTTTATGTTTATGAAAAATATGCAGCCTGTTACAAATCTTTATTTTTCTATTTCACAGGTGGTTGATATGAGGCGAGAGACGTCTAGTATTAATCGAATAATTACTAACCTTTGGAAGGCCCAATCTCTAAGCTAGAGTTAGCAAACCTTATAACCAAAAGGTTTAGACTGTGATCCTTATATATTGATTCAAGCTCCAAAATTAGACCTGGTGAGATCGCAGCGACTTACTTGAAAATTTGAAGTGTCTATCTGGCTGTAAACCAAACGATATAGCTGATTGAGTTTAGATTTAAAAATTTCTAAGTACAGGACAAAAATGCTAGAACCTCACAGAACTTATCAGCTATCATCGGCGTTCTTTAGCTGAAACGACCATGTTCCGACTCAAAACTATCTTTGGGAGTAAGGTACGTTCCTGTGATTTTGATAATCAAGTAACTGAGTTACTGCTGCAGTGCGCGGCACTTAACCAAATGATTCAGCTCGTCAAACCCGATACTGTTTGGGTTGATGCTTAAAGAATACGCACGGAAGTGACTCCTGCAACCTTTGCGCAATGCATACAACAAAGCCTTTTTCCTTACTCACTCTACCCGATTACTAAAAGCCAGAAAAAATGACCCAATATTCACAAGACTGCCCATAGATAGCCTTGACTACCTAAAGTTCTTATCTGTTGGAGATCTTAAAAGAATGCTGTGACTGTCCCCCACAGCAGGTTTGAGTTTGTATGGTAGACAGTGGGCTGTTGCCCAGGTCCGATCAAACCACTCTGTTACGGCCTATTTTTTAACCCATAAGATTGCTTGGTCATCTTATGAGGAATCCTCAGTCAACGCTTGTGATTCACAGGCAGGGAGTTCTTTAATGTCCATTGCTCATATGCCAGACTTGGTGGTCAGACCTGCCCCCCTCAGTTTGCCAACTTCTAGCGATCTAACGCCATTACCCCTGCAACGACCTTTACTCATGATTGGCCATGGCACCCGCAATCCCAACGGCAGGCAATGTTTCCTAGATTTTGCAACCCTCTACCAGGAACTCGATCGATCACGATCGGTGTTTCCCTGCTTTTTAGAGCTAACGGGACCCAGTATTCAAGAAGTCGTCGATCACTGTGTTGAGCAAGGCTATACCGAACTCTCAGCGCTACCGATTCTGCTGTTTGCCGCCCGCCACAACAAGTTCGATGTCACCAATGAGCTAGACCTAGCTCGCAAACGCCATCCCCAGTTGAAATATCACTATGGCCGCCATTTTGGCATTACGCCTGGGATTCTAGACCTATGGAAACAGCGGTTAGAGCTGCTCGATACTCCCGAGCATAATCCCCAGGGCATTTCCCGTGAAGAGACTGTCCTGCTGTTTGTGGGCCGAGGCTCCAGCGACCCTGATGCTAATAGCGATGTCAGTAAAATGGCCCGTATTCTCTGGGAAGGCAGTAACTATCAGACTGTAGAAACCTGCTTTATTGGCATTACTCATCCCCGATTGGAAGAAGGATTCCGACGCGCACGGCTGTATCAGCCTAAGCGAATTGTTGTTCTGCCCTATTTTCTGTTTACGGGCACTTTGGTGGAAAAGATTTTTGATATCTCAGCCCACCAGCAAGCGGCCTATCCAGATATTCAAGTGACTTGCTTGCCAGAAATGGGGCTGCATCCAGCCTTAGTGCAGGTGCTGCGCCAGCGGGAACTGGAGACCCAGTTGGGACAAGTTCAGATGAATTGCGAGTTATGTAAATTTCGGCTGGCAGCTCTCAATGGCGAAGAGCCCCACAGCCATGATCATGGTCATAGCCACGATCACGAGCATCATCATAGCCACGGCCACAGCCACACCACTATCAATGTGGATAAAGAAGCGGATTACCACAATCGCATTTGGCAAGTACCTTAAACAGAGTGGGTTTGTAACTGTCTCAGGGGTGACTCATCTGGGTGGTGAAGGCTGATCCCTGCCGTTAGCTGGTGAATCCAGCCGAGGTATTGGGTGCTGACGTTTGCAAAGCCAGCTTCGGTTACCCAGTCGTGGATGCTCTCTTTGGCGTAAACCGTGGAATAGGGTTCTCGGAACAGTCGAATCAGCCAGTCTGCATGGCGAAGACGATTTTGATTACCGTCCAAAATGATGAGTTGCCCACCCGGTTTCAGTAAGCGGCGACATTCTTGCAAGACTAAGCGTGAAATGCGTGGGGGCATTTCATGGAAGACCATGCAAATGGTGATCACATCAAAACTGTGAGCCTCTAAGCCTGTTGCTTCCGCTAAACCATGCAGCCAATGGATGTTGAGCTGAGCCTTTTGGCTCTTATGTTGGGCGTGACACAACATATAAGGCGATAAATCTAGGCCGATAACTTCCGCTTGAGGATAGGCAGTTTTGAGCATCAAGGTCATGGAACCCGTTCCACAGCCTAAGTCCAGAATTCGTTGGGGCTGACCCTGAATAGATTTTAAGACTTGTCGTCGCAGGTTCATTTCATGGGGGGGACAGGCAAAGGCCGTAACCGCATCGTAGGTGACGGCCGCTTCTTTGCAGAGATAGCCCCCTTCCACCCCATGAAAGTTGGGGATGCGGTAGTACTGGGGGTAGGCTAGATCTGGATTTCTGAGGGCATGACATCCTGCTTCCCAGTCATAGGTATCGTATTGGTTTTGATTATCAGCACCAATCAGAATGCGGACAAATCCTTTTACACAAAGTTGCCATAGGGCCTGAGGTACCGTTGTCTTCAAAATCCTGGGGTTGTCGTCTACAGTGAAGTGAGTCAATCGGTGGGCTGATCCATCAGTCCAGGTTAGACCTCAGTCCACACTGTTAGCAGGCCAGCGTACCTAAATTGCACTCTTGCCCACCATGATAAAGCCAACTCACTCCCCTCTCTATCAAGCAGCGGAGGATTCGCACGTTTCGGGGGCAGGTGGAAGTCAGCCACCGCTCCCTTATCAGCCAATCTCATTATGGGGGGCTTCTGTTGCCTTTGTGGGAGAATTCGATGTGACCTTAGAGACGCTACAAGCCTTCTGTAAGCGGTTTGAAGCAGAAGTGGTAGCGGACTTTGAAGCGGACATCACCCTTTTAGTGGTGGGAAATCATGCCCCAACGGTAGAAACTAGCGCTACGGTCTGTTCAGAAGCAGAGTTGTTGAACCTAACCGATTGGGCACCACCGTCGTTCCCGGCGTTGATTAATCGCCTGATGGCAGAAGGGTTTGATATTACCTATCGGTCAAATGAAGGGGATGGATTTCAGACGACTTTCCAGTGCCCAACAGAAAGTAATGAACTATCCTCCGCGCTACTGGCTTATGCACGGCAGTCAGAGGTCGTCCAACGCATTATGGCAGAGGCCCCTCGTCGCTACTCGGCCCGCCAGTTAGCTAAGGTGTCGGCAGACTTTACGCTGTTAGATGCCCAAGATCCGAATCAGGGTTGGTATCGATTTCTGGAGATATCTGAATTTGCTTGGGATTTTGATGCCATTAGCGATCGCATCATTGTCTCAGGTCTATCTCTACTCAAAACGATGCAAGCCTGCGTGGGGGAGATTGCGGTTCTCGCCATTCACGATCAGGCTTTGGCAAATAGTGTGGATGCCGTTCATATAATTGGAGGGCTAGATCCGCAAGGACAGCTTATGGGTTTGATTTTGCATCGGGTGTGGACGTGATGACTCAACTGCACTGTATCCCCGCTTCTATGTGGGGTTGGAATTATGGAATTGAGACCTCTCAAGGAACCGCTAGGATCGAACTTAAGGTGATGAAGGATGAGGGTGAAATAATCCTACCCGACGAAAGTTACACGATTACGCATCCAATGCTGTCTGGAGAATGGGTATTGAAGCAAGATCGCGAGGACTCAATTGTTGCGCAGGCCCGGAAGCCAAATCCCTTGAGGCGCAAACTTGAGTTAACCTGTGGGACTCAAAAGCTCGTTTTACAGGCAGTCTCCCCTTTCCGACGTGAATTCCAAATTCGTCAAAGTAATCAGGTCTTAGGACGCATTCGTCCAGACAGTTTCTCATCGAGACAGGCGACGATTGAAGTCAATGCTCCTCTGGATTTGAAGGTTCAATTGTTTATGTTCTGGTTAACCGTGATGCTTTGGCGTCAAGGAGCCTCTTAGACCACTCACTGCTGAAAAGTCATGAAAAAGTTCTACCCGATCATCAAAGTTCTTTCTCCGATCCTGATTTGTGCTGCTATCGGTGTGGAAATATGGACGCTCTATGCCCTGCAAACAGGAAGTCCGTTGCCCCCGCTACCCATTGGACTCTTTTGGCTTGAACGATTTGCCCTGACGGCCCATGCGGTGGAAGGGGTTGTGGCGAGTCTATTTGCCAAGTCTCGCCAGCAGTCTCCCATTCCCTATGGACTGTACACTTTTTTTGTCGGTACGGTGGGTTTACTAGAACTGTTTGAACCAGCCAATAGCTAGAAACGACTCTGCGCGTTCTAGTCGTCGGCAATATTCATTTCTTTAGTCCTGGTCTATATTTCCAGGTAAGAACTCGACATCCAGGGCGGATTCTATTCCACAAATACCTTGAAGGTGATGAAAACTGCCTGTTCTACAACATGCTTTAAGTCGTAGAAATAGAGCAATTGCTTTGATCCTCAAAACTCCTGAAAACGTTAATATGGCTTTTCCCCAATGCACGGCTTAATTTGGTTTTATCATATTGCTCTGCTTAATCTTCCAATCTTTGATTTTGAACCACTGCGAAATCCGCTTCAGTAACAATGCCAAAATAATCTGACCATCTGTCGCAGAACAAGGCGGTAATAGGAGTAAACTTTCTAAAATCGAACGAATTCCCGAGAGGATCTGACGATTTTGAATTTGAGCTAATCCTAATGCCATTAAGCCACAAGCATTGTAGAAAACTGGTTGAGATGAAATATGCTCGGATGTTTCGAGAGCTTGATATGCCAAGGTTATGGCTTGTTCGCACTTACCCAACCCACTGTATACATAGGATAATTGTGAGTAAGATTGGGATTCAAAGTGAGAATAGTCAAATTGTTGAGCTAGTTGAAGGCTATGTTGCGATTTCTCAAGAGATAATTTGGCCTTATTTTGCCAGCAGTAAATAAAACCTAGCAGCATCGAAGCTTGACACCGACCTCTAACACTACCTAGCACTTTGGATTTGGCAATCACTTCTTCTAAGCATTTGATTGCTTCTGTGAATTTGAGTTGATAGCAGTATGTGGCTCCCAAATCAATTAAAGCAGTCAGTTGATCATGCGCACTAATCCCATGATGCTTTAGGGTTAAACGTTGTTGAATACACCTTGAGGCTTTGGTATGTTTTCCTTGTTGAGAGTAACAGATAGCCAAAGCACCTAATGCCATCCACTGGCTGTGAATATCATGCCTGCTTTGAGCTAATTGTAGAGATTTTTGACCATAGTGAATTCCCTTAGAGAATTGGCGTAGGAAATACATAATATAGCCTAGTCCAGCTAGGGAACGACTGTATGTTAAGGCTATATCTCTGCTTTGATTACTGGATGGTTGAACTTTTTCAATAAGCCATATTGCTTTTTCAAAGTATTCCTTCCCTTCTTCATAACGGCCCCAATACAAATGACAAAAACCTAAGCCTTCTAAGGTTGTTAGTTGCCCCCAAATATTGCCAGTGTCTTTTGATAATTTAAGATTTTGCTTATAGGATGCTATCGCATCAGCATATTGGCAGAGATAAGAAAAGCTTTCACCTAATCCATTGAGACAGAGAAAATCTAATTCCGGGCTGATCTTTCCAATGAGCGGTTGGAACAATTGGATACGTTCCCGAAGTAATCCCCAAACCTCAAGTTGTTTATGTAAGGTAATAGCCGAGGATGCGTCAGGAGTACAAACTATAATCTCACTGAGCAAATCCCAAGCTTGAAGCTGTTCAAGAAAATGAGCAGCTTCAAGAAATCCTTTGATGCGCTCACTTGGAGACTCTGTGGAATGAGGTGTATAGCAATTTAGCCAATAATAAGCTGCCCGTAGGTGAGCAGTTTCTTTGAGTGATAACGACCTCAGATCTAGCGCTGTAGAAGTTTGCGCAGACGTTAGCTGCTTTGAAGAATCGGACTTTCGAATTAGTTTTCCAGTGGAATCAGCCTGACAGCTGGAGAGATCTTGGATATCCCAGGTCTGAAGTGTTAGATCGGGCTGTAAGCGGCGATTGTTCATGCACTGAACTCAGCATCTAGTTGATCCAGATGTTCTAGAGCAACACTACGAATTAAGCTATGCAACCGATAATGCACTTTACTGTTTTCTAGATGCATCTCAAGCAGAAATCTTCGTTGTAGGGTTTGAAAGGCATGGATTTGTTCTTTGGCAGCAGCATCATAAATGAGAAAAAGCCAACCCTCCTTATCCACTGCAGAACGAAATATAGATCCCATACACAGCAGTTGATAAGCGAGAAAATATTGCTCCCTTAATCGCTTAAAGGTTTGCTCTACTCTTTGTTCAACCAAGTCTGCCAAACTTAAACTATAGCTAGCAAGATTGAACGTGTCATGTTGATGCTGTTGGTTATCCCTATGTAATTGAGTTTGTTCTA
Source organism: Acaryochloris sp. IP29b_bin.137 (assembly GCF_028285745.1). Lineage (GTDB taxonomy): Bacteria > Cyanobacteriota > Cyanobacteriia > Thermosynechococcales > Thermosynechococcaceae > Acaryochloris. Next base: position 12,707 of record NZ_JANQOP010000121.1, read on the forward strand.
AAGCCTCAATTTCTGCTCCGAACTCATTCCAATAGGCAGTAATATTTCGAGAGTACGGCGGTTCAATGATTTCACCAGCGATGACTTGGAGAGCAAGAGGGTGCCCTTCATAGGCCTGACAATATCGCTGCAAATAGTTCTGCTCAATGAGATTTTTAGCTGGAATTTCCCAGGCAGAAAATAAATCAAGAGATTCATCTAAGCTTAGTCCTTGCAGAGATTCAACATGCATTCTGCAGCGATATCTTCCCTGATCCAGCATGGGAGGAGAAATTTGCGAAGTGAAAATATACCGTGCTGGCATTGATTCCACTTTGAGAAATTGAGAAAAAAACGCTTCAAAACGTGAATCAGAAAATTGATATGCACCGTTCTTCTTAGTGATCACAATCTCTTCAAGAGCATCCAAGATTAGCAAAATAGCATTTTGCTGCAAGTGATTAATGAGTAGTGGAAGAAGCTCCGTCGAGCTTTGTGGAGCTTCTTCTTGAGGGGAATTTACCCCAAGAATTTGGCGCACCATATCCTCAAATGTATCTATAGGATCACTACAATGTATAACTAGCAGATGTGAGTATTTTTGGGTAATCGTAGGCTCTAAGGCCAGTCGTACGGCTAAAGAGGATTTACCAATCCCAGTTATGCCAACTAAAGAAAGGATGCGGCAGTTTCCGAGAATCTTTTGACTTAATTCACTAATAAGAGCCTGACGCCCTATCCAACGAATTTCCTGAGCTTCAATTGAAACTTGTTGTGAATAGGCGAGACTTGATGGACTTGCAGATACCTGCGAGGAATCGGAAGCAAGTGTGGATTGAGAACGTTGATATCTTTTAAGGACAGATTGAAAGTTATGCTTTGAGACGGCCTCTCCAGTGATGGATGACAGCAAATGCCATAGGTCTGCTGCTACGTGCTTGATGTAATCATGATCATAGCCAGATATGTCGGCAATCTGTTGATACGTCTGTCTTTGGGTAGCGCAATTGATAATTAACCATTGCAAGTCGTTTAGATGGAGTTCAAGATCAAAGTCTTCACCAGAACCTACAACTATCGATTTGACTGGTTCTGAGTCCATACTTCCCCCTTATAATTTTTACCCGATCAACTCCAACCCTAAAGCATGACCAAAAAGGCTAAATACCAAAGTGCTGGAGGCCGGTAATCTATTCAAGAAAGTGATTAGGCAGTCATTATCACACTAAATCACACTGGATGGTATGACTTTCAGCATAATGACAGCGTTCTAACTTGAACAATCAAATTTAATATATAAATCAAAGAGACAGACTAAACACTAAATCGCACTGATATAAAAAGATTGAATTGATAAATTACTGTTTAGTATTTACTTAGGCTTCAATTAATCATGATTTTTATTTGGTAGACAAACTGATTTAGTCATCAAATTCAAAATGCTTTCCCAAAGAAGAGGATGCTTCGAAGAATAGATTTCCTTATAAACCATGGAGTCTGGAACCATCGTATTTCTGTGGATTATTATCAATAAGGCTCGTTTTTTAAATTGAGTTTAATTGTTGAATTGCCCAATAACTATTTCTGGATTATTAACTTTTTTATGCAGTGATCGCAGCTTAACGCTATCTAGAAAACTTTCGATTTTTTTAGGACCGCAAGTCTTGATAATTAATTTGCAGAGTAAATCGTAAAATACCTATATCTATTTTTTGGAAATGAATATGGAATCAGTAAGTTCGATTAAAGCAATCTCTTATATCCTTTTTCTTAGGGAATTTAAGTAACTTAATAAATCTACTTAAAGATGCCTTGCCGACTATTTTTATTCTATTAATTAAAAAATACTTATTGCGCCTTAAGTTAGTTAGTTTAAATCGATTATCTAGTAAGGAGAATTGTACCTATCATGGCAGTTCAAGTCTGTATTCCTCTAACACAAGAAGAAACAAGATTTCAGCAGGTTTTATCCCAGAAAAATCATCCTTTTTTAGAAGCTCCAAATGGCTTTAAGTTGGATATCGCTTGGGAGCTCGCTAACTTAACTCGAATTGCATATAGTGATTATGAATTGTTTAAAGGCTGCCAACGTTTTTTAGTTGAATTAGGAGAATGTGCGAGAAAAATATCTTATGAAGCAAATATAAATTACACTTCCCAAAAAGAAGTATATATTCCTCAAAGAGGAGTAGATACGCTAGAGAAAGATGACTATCTATACACTAGCTCTACAATAGCTAATCAAAGGATAGATGATTATTTTATAGGTAGAGAAGAAAACTCATTAGTTAAAATTAAAGAAATATATGGCGATAGTTATTTTCGATATAAAATTTTATCTGCTTATAACTACTTGTCTTATTCTTTTCGTAGATTTTTTGATTTGATTCCAATACCTGAGATTGAGAGATTTGGATTTATTGCTGAGAGAGAGTTTAATGGAGATAAACTTATTTTTGTAGTCTATCGTGGCACTCGTGAGCTAGAAGAATGGTTTGTTAATTTTCAATTTAAACAAAGACCATTTCTAGAGTCCGAAAAACATATAGAGAATGAGTCCAAAAACCATATAGAGAATAAGCCCGAAGTTTCACTTGGCTTTAATAAAATATATACAGGTTTTCGGCCAGGACTCTTACATGGAGAAAACAAGGTCAAGTTGCGTTTAAATAAGTACTCACGACTTATAGATGAAAAGGCTCGATCTAAAAGTATTGATAAATATCCAAAAATTCACCAAGAGCATAATTCTATTGAATCTGAAGTTAAAGAAGTTTTTGATAAAATCTCAACTGAGAGAAACAATATGCCTACTAGTATTTATTGCACTGGACACAGCTTAGGAGGTGCCCTCTCAACAATTTCAGCATTACATATTTCACAATTGCTTAACTTGCCTGATAATGAGATTAAAAATAGAGTCTTTCTATATACTTTTGCATCTCCAAGAGTAGGTAATGATTTCTTCGCTAGAGAATGTAATAAGTACTTGCAAATATATCGAATTGCTAATAGCGAAGATATTGTTCCAGGAGTTCCACCTGGAACATTTAAAATTATAGGTCCGGAAATGCTACCGAAGCCTGCTATTATCGCTTTTAGAAAGGCACTATCTTTCTTGACTAACGGCGTTACAGATGACATTTATGAACATGTTGGTAACCCAATATGTTTTACCAGGCAGCTTGATGGGGTAACTAGTAATCACAATTTAAATGCCACATATTGTGATGCATTGGCAAGAATTAGCAAGAGACAGGGGAGTCTCTAGCGAGCAGAGTAGTGATGGGATTTAACCCCATGATTATCCAAACAGCTTGCAGATGAGTAGGTAACCTGAGTTCGGGATAAGCTAAAACCCCTATTTTTGCTTAGGCTGAAACCTGCATTCTTTCGTAGAAGAGTCTCAAAAATGGGCTTAACCCGAACTCAGGTTAGGTAACTAAATCTGTCTATACTCCATTGGCATACCAACACTATTCAAACGCTGTAGAACAACCAATTAGACCTAAAACTTAGTAAGTGTGCTCATCTTTCCAAGAGGTTGTATTGCAGAGGAAAGTTAGGTGCCCCCGAAACTTTCAACGGTCCATTACCATCAATTGATTAACTGCAGTTAAGGCAGAATAGCTGACTCCTGCCGTGCCTTCACCAGGATGAGTTGAATCTCCCACTAGCCATAACCGCTTAATCGGCGTGCGCGTTGCAAATCCAAAAGGACCAAAGGTAGACAGACGCTGACCGATACCACCAACAATCCCTTGGCTACGACCTGTAAAGTGGGCAAAGGTTCTGGGGGTGGCTGCTTCTTGGTGAATGATGGTGTCTGAGGTGAGGTGGAAATATTGACTCAAACGTGCGATCGCAGCCTCCGTATACTCCTGCTTCAGCGCCTCATAATCCTCAGCTTCATCCCATAGCTTTGGATCCGTAAAAGAAGACGCGATGATCGTGGCTTTACCCTCGGGGGCGCGGCCATCCCCTGGTCGACTTACAGACACAAACAGTGAGTTATTCTCGCCAATGGGGCCGTCATAGCTGTAGAGAAACTGCAGATGGGGCGGGCAGTTCTCAGGAATGGCAGCCGCGTCTACCCCGAGATAAATCACAAAAGCTCCAGAGGAGGGCGGCAGTTTTTTGACTCGCTGTTTGTACTGCCTGGGGGCATCCTCTCCCAGTAAACGGACGAGATTTTGCACCGTCACATTCGCCACCACGTGGTCAGCCGATTCCGTCCAAGTCTCACCTGTTTTTTGCTGACGGATTAATACACCTAAAAATTCTTGATTATGCACCTGAATTTGGTCAACGCTATGGCCCATATGCAGTTCACCGCCATGCTTTTTTAGGGCTTCGACGATGCGATCACTCAGTACCTGCATACTGCCATGCAAATGAAACAAGCCTTGCGGTGCTTGCGATACGCCTAATGCTGTTGCTGCATATAGTAAGGCAGTCTGGTCCGCATTTACCTGGGAATAAAGCTTGAGTTGGAGGTCCAAAAACGTTTTTAAGCGGCGCTGATTTCCGAGACCTGTAAGTCTGAGGAGTTGCCCCACCGTTGTAAATAGATGAGGCACAGTCAGTAAGGTATCAAGACGGACGGCCTGTAAAAGCTGCCAGCCATCCCAGAGATTACGCGGCGGAATCACCGGATCACGGGATTGAAACCCCCAGTTATAGCGAAATAGGTTCGCCAGAAGTTGCCAAAATCCGTCACTGCCGGGAAAGTGTTTTTCCCGTTCTGCCTGCCATTGGTCTGGGGCTCGCCAGACAGAAATGGGCTCTGTTTCTCCCGGCAAAAAGACAGCGCATGCCGGATCACAATGGCTTGCAGTTGGGATCTCAACCCCTAATTCTTGAAAAATTCGATGATGGATGCCGCCAGGTTCTAAACCTGCTACTTGGGTTGCCCCCACATCAAAGGTGAACCCTCGTCGTTTAAAGGTAGAGGCGCAGCCCCCTGGCACCCAGGCTTGGTCGAAGACTTTGACGCGATAGCCGCGCTTTGCTAAGAGTGCCCCAGCCGTTAAGCCACCAATGCCTGCACCAATGACAACGACATCAGTTTCGTGGGGTGACTTAGACATGGGGAGAGATAGATTCGTTACATTTCTTAATGAAATTATAACGTTAACCTTCCCCGGTCAGGGTAGTGACATTAAATTACGAACATTGCCAGCCCCAATCCCAATTTCTCTGCCCTCTCACCCGTTGGTGGCTGTAGTTGACTAGCGTTTCTGCTGTCCATAGTTTCATGCCTGCAAAGACTGGATCGAAAGATGGACTAAATTGAGTGTTTGCACTGTAGAGGGCACTCTGTAAATTCGCATCTTGGAGTAGACAATCCGTGAGATTGGCGTCCCGGAGATCGGTGCCCATCAGTTGAGCTTGGTGGAGATTCGCTCCCTGGAGATTGGCCCCCCTCAAGTAAGCATGGGATAAATTGGCTCGCTGTAACTGGACTTGTTGCATCGAAGCCCTTTCCAAGTGGCTACGGTAGAGGTAACATCCCTGCATATTTGCCTGGTCTAAGCATCCAGCGTTGAGAATAGACCGTTGTAGGTTAGCTCGCTGTAAGCTGGCTGCCTGCATATTTACAGCGGTTAAATCCAGGTATTTGAGGACCACACCATCCAAGCGAACCCCTGCTAGATCGATTCCGTAGAAGGAGGTTTGACCCATGAGGCATCGGTCTAGAAATGGCAGTCCTTTGCTTAAGAATGAGTCTGAGATACTGATATTCATCAATTCTGAGGTAAAAGCAGTAAGGAAGTCTCAGTTTCAGCATTCCCGGCTGGCTGCTTTTTACTTCTCAAGACAAATAAAGTTCATGATTTTGACCAAAAAGGTGAACAAATATGAACGACTGGGGATCACTAGAGCCCTAGCACTTCCTTAGATGTTGTTTAAGTTCCCCGGTATTGATCCGACTACCTTCTACCCTATGAATATTGGTCAACTTGATTACCCAGACTTAGCATTGATCAATTGTTGGGGTTCGTTTTGTCACCCCCAAACCCCAGCCAAATACCTTCAAAATGGCGAAAGGAGTAAACAATGTCAGACTTTCAGGATTGTTTGAAGCGGCGGTTTGCATCAGTGGCGATTGGTGAGTTCAAACCGGGTAAGTTTGCCGAGGTTCAACATCTGTATGAACAAGCGATCGCAACCTATTCTGATGGCTTTGAAGGAGCCTATTTATTCCAAGAACCCGGTACAGACAAAGGTGTATCGGTGATTCTCTGGGACAATCTAGAAGATATGGAAGCCCATGAGGGCGAAGAACAAAAAGCGATTCTTAGTAAAATGGCTCCCTTTTTCTCCGAGTCGCCTCAGGTCTCTGTCTATGAACTGGTCTGCAAAATTGACCCGAATGAAACGCCAAAATCAGGTGTATAGATCGAGAGGTGCTTGTGCTTCGGTTTATGGAGTCACCCATGTTCAACCTTCTGTATTTGTATTGGCATGAGTGCGGTCTATCTTGTACAGCTGGAGATGAGGGACGATTGATTTGTGTGCGTCCCTTGCCAGCATGCGATTGGATGGCCTCTTGGTTCTGGATAGGGTGATCAGTGGTTGGGGCTTGAGGCCAGTGCCACTCGAGTTGAGTCACTTATGTGGCTTGGCTCAGCCTATTTACCACTTTCAAGTTCCCCATTAATCTGCTGAGCACGGCTCCAGATATCACTGCATACATAGGGAATGACAGAACCATAAATACGCTTGCTCCTGTCACTCCACCACCAGGATGAATCCCCGATGTTACGGCTAAAGCTGGGCATGGATCAAAACCGGGTAACAGTGTCAGGAGGGATCAAGGTAACCTGAAGGCTTGTTGTCACCCCCTGAATTGACCCTCCAGTATGATTTCAACTC
>NZ_JANQOP010000139.1 GCF_028285745.1 Acaryochloris sp. IP29b_bin.137
CTCAACGAGAATGGGAGTCCCATCGTCGTCGGCAGTCAGGTCTTTTTGTGTTTCTAGTCTATTGGGGCAGGCTGAAGCGTGGAGGTTGTTTTTTAAGAAATCTCGTTCCATTTGAACTCGTTTGAGTTCGCGGCGTAACTCATTAAGTTCTTGACGTTCGGCAGAAGTGAGCTGGCCTTGTGGGTCTGATTGACGGTCAACTTGGGCTTGTTTGACCCATTTGCGCAGGGCGCTTTCGGTCAGTCCCATTTCTTTGGCAACTTGGCTGACGGGTTTGCCGGATTGATTCACAATCCTAACTGCCTCTGCCTTCTGTTCGTCTGTAAATAGTCTGCGGGGTTTTTGTGTCATCTGAACATTCTCCTAGGTTATCGACTCTTCGGGAATGTCCACTTTTTCGAGTAAAGGTCACATAGACCGCCCCCTTTTTTCCGTTGTCTTCACCGATTGAGAGTCAGCAATGGCAACAGCAGAGTCTTGATCTCAGTCCATCTCTTGCCTCAATTGATGGCGCAGGATGTCATGGAACATACTCCAGTTGCCTTGGCGTTGCCACTTCTGAAAGTAGTTATAGGCGGTTGCGTGGGCTGGTAAATCATGGGGAAGCATTTCCCACTGACATCCCGTCCGTTGCATGTAGAAAATTGTGTTGAGGATTTCTCTCAAGTCAACGGTTCTGGGTCGTCCAAATCCTTTATCATTAGGCAACAGCAGTTCTATGACTTCCCATTCAGCATCACTGAGATCTCTGGCATAGGCTCGACGATGAGGATTTGCAATCTCAGGTAAGCGACTATGATACATAGCGCTTGAAGTAGCTACAACTCAAGCCTAGAGGCGAAATTTAACGACCTTATCGCTCTTAATACTTACTTTATAAGTCAGCTCTCAAAAAACTAAAATATTTTACATCTGCTCCAGACCTTATGAACGCTAACAAAACCTATGACTGTTTGATTTCATAGGTTTTGATCACTCTCATTAAAGGCTTGGTTTCTCCAAAGGCTTCTCTAGTTCAATGAACCTTTGACCAGAGCTGTGTCTTACTAGAAAAAAGCATCTACTATGATGAGCCCCAGTTTGCAATTGCAATGAGCCTGCCCAAGGAACAATCTTCTCTCCAGGCAGCTCTGTAAACTGAACAGAAATATCATGCTCACCAGGCTCTAAAGAGATACGAGTGAATGCCCCTTCTGCAGGACAGGATTCTATTCGCTGGTTATATATCTTGCATTTTTTGCAAGGTGGGAGGGTCTTAAACTGGGGTGTGGGACCACTGACCGTGATCCACACTTGGCGAGGGGAAGAATTTTTAAGCTCTATCTTAGATGAGCCATCGGTCGTAGAACCAACCCGCTGGTCAAAGTCAATCTGCTTTGCTCCATTTTGCTTGATATTAGCCACCGTTACTCGTGCCAAGGCTGGGGTCCATAGGTCTGATTTCTGGGGATATTGCTGCTGGCTCTTTTCGTAGAGAGTTTTGGCTCGAGCATACTGTTGCTTCTGCTCATAACGCTGGCCACAATAAACATAAAACTGGGAAACATCCGTATCCTGATGAGGAATCATTTTGTGGTTTATCAAAGTTTCCAGTCTTTCACAGACCCGTTCCGTGGCTAGATCTTTAGGAATCGCCTGCTCAAACAAATTGGTGATGTTGGCCTGAGCAGGGGAGATTAGTGGACTCGTTTTATAGGCTATCACTAAGTTAGTAAAACGATGGAGTGCTGCCTCATGCTGACCTTGGGATTGCAGCTGCAATCCTGATAGATAATATTCACACTCTGCCTTTTTGACTGTAGCCCGATCTTGGTAATCTCCAAACCTCATAACCTGCTTCATCGCGATCACTTGATCAAACTTTTGGATCGCAATTTGGCACTGTGCTTGCTCATAGGCTTGCTGACCCTGTTGAAAACGCTGGCGAATCAGCAGATGGGGAGCACCCCAAAAGACACCAAAGATGACTACACCAATCCCCAATCCCAATAGGGAACCAGGGGGAAGCTGTGGCGGTAGCTTTCGATTGATTTGAGTCATGATTGTATGTCCTCAATGTCGAATAAATTCATGGATACTGGCACGGCTCTCGGTAGTTCAATCGGAGCCCCAAGTCGCAGAGCTACCTTGGAACCTCAATCCCGGTATCAATTACTGAAATTGACCTCATCAACCTTGCCGCTTTCCTTTGATTAACTTTTGCGGTTGAGCTGATACCTTAATCGCCTTGATCTGCGGCAAGGAAACTATTGTTCTAATGAGATTCCAGAAATTGGTCCATTTTTTATGCAAAAGGCACAATGAACTTTTAATATGAAGTGCTAAATTTCCTGGCTTCTTTCCGAGTTACTTGTAGAGGATTACAGTGAGGCAGGTGAAGCACCTCAACAATATAGTGGAGCTAGATTATTGCGATAGCACTTCAACGGCTCACATGACTGTAAAACTGAGTATTTCGCCGTGTTGATTCCTTAACTTGACTTGAGCAATCAATATTTTAGATCAGCTGTACCAGACACTTGAAACTATTGGTTTGATTTAGTTCTATTTTTCTGTTCGTTGATAGTTAACAGCAATGAACAGAAAAATTGCGATAAATTAATTTCGTACTTTTGTAACAATAATCAAAAAAAAAAGGTCTCAAACTGGAAAAGGGATTGAAGGGATCAGTAAGTGGTTCAACCACTTAGCTGTGATTAATCACTCGGAGGAAATTCGATGTCTCGATCCAAGCATTTCAGTTGGACACTTGCTTCAGTTCTTTGCTCCAATATGTTGTTGGGGGCTATTCCCAGTCACGCTCATCTTGAAACGTTGGCTCTTGAATCCAATGCTGTTTCTGCTGAGCCATCAATGAAGGTTTGGCAGACTTTTAGTTCTGATACGGATAGATTTCAAGTGCTAATGCCCAGTCAGCCAATTCAGTATTCTTTGTCTAATCGCCATATTCAGGCGCAAATGTTCATGCAAATGAGGTTGACGGGACCTCAGAGATTGGAACTATATGGGGTGGGGGTGGCTCAGTTACCGCGACTGTTCACTGATCCCCAAGATGTGAAACAAATGATGGCTGCTTGTGCGAAGTTTTTGGCTGATGGTGATCAGGTGACTAATGTTCAGAGGATACCTATTGGCAATCATATTGGAGTGGAGGTGGAAGCTACTTCTGCCAATGGTAGGCTGCATGTGACCAGATGCTATCTTGTGGGCCAGAGAATCTATATGCTATTTACTGCATCAGAACCCCTTAAACAGATAGCCGTATTTGAATCTACTACTAGTAGAACAAAGGGAATTGAGCGGACGCAGTCGATGGAGAAGTTCCTGAATTCTTTTCAGCTATTTGACTCGATTTAAGCTGCCTCTTATGGTACAGCAGTCAAATTTTATGAAAACAATATCTTCCCCTAGAAAAATATGATTTTATCCTGATTCAACGTCATTTTTAGTTCTAAATTTGGATATTGAGTGATTATTTTCGTCTGAATGTATGTGAAATTAATATTTTCCTAAGGAGTGCTGCAAAGCTTTGGGGAGCAGTACCTCTAATGGGAACGAAGTATTAGTACAAGTTTTTGATCATTTCAATGAGGTTGGGTGATGAAGTATTTTTGTCGATTAGCTTTAATCGGTTTGCTCCTGAATTTGATCTTGGGTGAGGGGCACAGTATCCAGGTGATGGCTCGTCCCTTGCAAGGATTGTTGATGGCTCAAATTGCAGATTTAGAGGAAGCAAAACAGCTTCTCCAACAAGCTCAAGAACTCTATAGTCAAGGGAAGTATACAGAAGCGATTCCCCTAGCAGAACGAGCCGTGATGATTAGCAGGGGACGGCTGAATTCAAAAGATTATAAGTTGGCAACCTATTTGAACAACCTGGCGGTACTCTATCAAACCCAGGGTCGTTACTCAGAAGCAGAACCTCTGTTCAAAGAAGTTGTGGAGATTGTACGCATCGCCTTACCCCAAAACCATTTTAGCGTGGCAATGCATCTAAATAGCCTAGCATTACTTTACCGAGACCAGGGTCGCTACTCAGAAGCAGAACCTCTATTCAAGGAAGCCGTGGAGATTGACCGCATCGCTTTAACCCCAAACCATCATCTACTGGCAGCCCATTTGAGCAACCTGGCTTTAATCTACCAAGCTCAAGGTCGTTACCCAGAAGCAGAGCCCCTGTTCAAAGAAGCTGTGGAGATTGCCCGCATCGCCTTAACCCCAAATCATCCTGGCGTGGCAATGTTATTGAACAACCTGGCGGTACTATACCAAGTTCAGGGTCGTTACCCAGAAGCAGAGCCCCTGTTCAAAGAAGCGTTGAAGATTGCCCGTATCGCCTTACCCAAAAACCATCCTAAGCTGACAATGTTTTTGAACAACCTTGGAAAACTTTACCAAGATCAAGGTCGTTACCCAGAAGCAGAGCCCCTGTTCAAAGAAGCGTTGAAGATTGCCCGTATCGCTTTACCCAAAAACCATCCTGAGCTAGCAATATTATTGAACAACCTTGGAAAACTTTACCAAGATCAAGGTCGTTACCCAGAAGCAGAGCCCCTGTTCGAAGAAGCGTTAAAGATTGCTCGTATCGCCTTATCTCCAAACCATCATAATCTGGCAACCTATTTGAATAATCTGGGGGAACTCTACCAAGTTCAGGGTCGTTACACAGAAGCAGAGTCCCTGTTCGAAGAAGCGTTAAAGATTGCTCGTATCGCCTTATCTCCAAACCATCATAATCTGGCAACCTATTTGAACAATCTGGCATTACTTTACAAAGACCAGGGTCGTTACACAGAAGCAGAGTCTCGGTTCAAAGAAGCGTTGAAGATTACCCGTATCGCCTTATCTCCAAACCATCATAATCTGGCAACCTATTTGAACAATCTGGCATTACTTTACAAAGACCAGGGTCGTTACACAGAAGCGGAGTCTCGGTTCAAAGAAGCGTTGAAAATTACCCGTATTGCCTTACCCAAAAACCATCCTGAGTTGGCAACCTATTTGAACAATCTGGCATTACTTTACAAAGACCAGGGTCGTTACACAGAAGCAGAGTCCCGGTTCAAAGAAGCGTTGAAGATTGCCCGTATCGCCTTACCCAAAAACCATCCTGAGTTGGCAACCTATTTGAACAATCTGGTGGCACTATATTGGGCTCAGAATGACTTACACACTACTCTTCAGTATCTCCACGAAGGACTAGAGATTGAAGAATATAACCTTTCTCGCAATCTAACTGTGGGCAATGAGCAGCAAAAAAAAGCTTTCTTATCCCGCTATCAAGGATCTACTGACCTAGCCATTTCTTTCCATCAACAATCGGATCCTCAGAATCTAGATACAGCTCAACTTGCATTCACTACTCTCCTCCGCCGTAAGGGTCGACTCCTTGATGTCCTAGGCCAATCCTTCCAACACCTTCGAAATAGCCCTGATGATGAGGTATCCAAAAAACTCTCTCAGCTCATCGATACTCAAAACCAACTCTCAACTCTTACAACCAGGGGACCTGGCAACTACCCTAATCAGTATCAAGAGACCCTCCAAAAACTGACAAAAAATGAAAAACAACTCACCACTGAACTGAGTCAAATGATTGCTGGACTTGCCGAAGTCTACCAACCCGTTACGATTCCTCAAATCAAAGCTGCCTTACCTCAAAACGCTGCCCTGGTTGAATTTATTGAGTACAAACCCTTTGACCCCAAAGCTAAACACGGACAGCGTTTGGGAAAACCTCGCTATGCCGTCTATGTCTTACTCCCCTCCGGCCAACTGCAATGGGGTGACTTAGGGTCTGTAGCTGAGATTCAACCCCTCCTTTCAGACTTCATTACTCGGGTACAGATTGAATCTGAAAACAAAGATAGCCTGCAAACATTAGCCCTACCACTCTACAACAAGATTTTCCGGCCTATCCGCCATATGGTGGGCAACAGGAAGCATCTCCTGCTCGCGCCCGATGGCGAACTCAATCGGATTCCTTTTGAAGCCCTTATGGATGAGCAAGGGCAGTACCTTATCCAAAATTTTCAATTTACCTATCTCTCTTCTGGTAGAGACTTAATGAGGTTAGAGAATTTACAGAAATTAGATAACCTACCCCAAGCTCAATTCCCCCTGCTATTGGCAGCACCTGACTTTGAAACTAAGAACTTGAACCCTCAGAATCTTAAGGTGGCATCGGTTCAGAAAACAACGCAAGCAAATTCTGTTCGTTCTAGGGGCAGCAATACCCATTCTGCAGAGTATGCCAAAATCAGTTTTCTGCCCTTAAAAGGTGCTCGAGCTGAAGGTAAAGCCATTGAGGCAGGGGGGTACTTTGATTTTCAAGCGGTATACGGCGAAAACGCAACTGAAAGTATCCTTAAGCGATGGGCTAATCCATATATCTTGCATATAGCCACTCATGGCATTTTTCTAGAGAAAAATGATATTCGGACACAGAGTCCGTCCAATGCATCTAATGCACAGTTCAATAGCCACTTGAATCAGGTTGTCTTGAGCGAGAAGCCCTTATTGAGATCTGGGTTGGTGTTTGCTGGGTTTAACAAGAAAGAGAAAGACCCAACAGGGGATGATGGCTTACTCACAGCACTGGAAGTCAGCAGGTTAGATTTGAGAGCCACCCAGATGGTGGTAATGTCTGCTTGCAAGACGGGGGTGGGGGATATTCAGAGTGGAGATGGGGTCTATGGTCTTAGGCGAGCATTCACGCTAGCAGGGGCGAGGAGTCAAGTGATGAGCTTGTGGGATGTCCAGGATGCCAGTACTAAAGAGCTGATGGTTGCCTATTATGCGCTCCTTGATCAGGGAAAGGGGAGAGGTGAGGCATTGAGGCAGGTCCAGTTGGATATGCTTGAAGGCAAATTCGATGACAAAGAGAACGGTATCAATTACAAAACTCCCTTCTATTGGGCTCCGTTTATTCGTACAGGGGATTGGAGGCCGCTAAAAGCTCTGTAGTTGTAGTACCGTTCATAATTTCTCTATTCACCAGTCCCAAGTAGGCAAACCTGATCTCCCACTAGGTTTGAGAGACTTACAAATTTGATATCCCCTGTAAATCATGGATTTTTGTAACAAAATGTCGAATACCTGCCCTTTCCTCCAGAAACACAACTAGAGAGATAGGAGAACACTTTGTGTGAATCAAGCCCATACTGAAGACGAGACACTCCAACAGTTAGCAATCCAAGCACAGAAAAGCCCGCCACAGAGTCCTGAGCGGCACCAGTGCCTTCAACAGTTGGTATCTGATATTCTCCACTCTGGCAAGCTGGGGCATCCGGCAATTGGAAACTACCCTCGCGAGGTCTATGAGGAACTCTATAACGAAGCGTTACAAAGAACCTTAATCAAAGTCTGTACCAAGATTGATCAATATAATTGCGCCCACCCCGTGATGGCATGGGTCAATCATTCGCTCAAATATACCTTTATAGATGTCGAGCAAAGCCGCTATCGCCACGGTATGACTTATATAGCTGGATCGATGAAGAATCAGATCCTAGGATGCTCTTTAGACGACTTGGATCATCCCCCCCCTACTCCAAACAGAGATGATCAAAGTGATGCAGATAGGCTCCGACAATTCCTTGTAGAAGATCCCGAGGGATGCCTCAGAAAAGTCTATGTGAGGAATCGTCCTGAGATTACCTTTCAGCGGGTGGCGATCGCTATTTATGTGGAGGATCAGAGTTGGACTCAACTGAGCGAGTCTCTGGATATTTCTTTACCAACCTTGCATAGCTTCTTTAACCGCAATCTCCAGAAACTAAAACCTTACTTCAAAAAATATATCCTACCCTAACGTCACCCAATAACCGAGAACCCTCATGAGTATCCATTCACCCATTACCTTCACAGTACCTCTATCCTGGGAAGCCCAAGTCCAAGCCCAGCACCATAGAGCCCAGCAGGTGACCCTTGAAAAAGCTAAAAAGGCTTATCTCAACACCCTGGCAGTCTATGCTGTGGACTACTATCTACGTTGCTTGGGATTTAAGCCAGATCTTTCCCGCAGTGATTGTACCGATCAGATTAGCCTTCACTTTCTGGATATCGCAGACCTGCTTCTACCCAATTTAGGCAAGCTAGAGTGCCGCCCAGTCCTTCCCGGTGCTGAAGTATTGGAGATTCCTTCCGAGGTCCATGAAGATAGGATTGGCTATCTAGCAGTCCAGTTCACTCAGTCCTTAAAACAGGCAACCATCCTCGGATTTATCCCTGACCCCCTTCATCAAGTCCCCCTCAGCCATCTCAAATCCTTAGCGACTTTCCCTGAGTTCCTCCATGACTTGAGACAGACTACCGTAGTGGAGCAACTGGAGCCCTTTCAGGGATCAGCAGTGGTTGAATTAGGCCAGTGGTTAGAAGGGGTGGTCAGTACCGGATGGCAGACTCTGGATACATTGTTAAATTATCACCCTCAGTGTGTGATGCTTAGGAGCCAACCGGGCTTGGAGGATGGCCAGTTGGTTACCCTGCTTGATACTGCAGATCAAGCTGCTCACACCTCTAAAGTGAAGCTCGTCGATTTGGGGTTGCAGTTAGGCGAGCAAACCGTGATGTTGATGCTAACCCTTGCGCTGAAGGAAGATCGGACCTTGAGTACCCAGGTGCGAATCTATCCCGCTCGTCACGAGCATTTGCCGCCTCAACTACAGCTACGGATGCTGTCGGAGACTGGAGATGTTTTGCAAGAAGTGTGGTCAAGAGGCCAGGATAACTACATTCAGCTCAAGCCCTTTTCCGGTGAGAGGGGGGATCGATTCCGCCTCCAAATGGCCCTTGACGAGATCTGTGTTACAGAAAACTTTGTCTATTAAAACCATGACGATACAAGTTGTGATTCACTTGGGATCTGGCTCTTTAGCTGAGGGGTGTCCCTATATCTGCGCTACCCTCTATACCAGTATTAGCAGCGTACCCGAACGGTGCCCACCTGCCTCGTTACCAGCGTCACCAGAATTGACTGACCTGTATCGGAATTATCAGATGCTATATGCAGCGTTCTACGGCAGGCAGCAGAGTTCAACGCGTGCGCTGCAAATTGAGCAGGCAGCACTAACCAATTTCTCCAAGCGGGAATTTGATCAGGTTGCTCAATCCCTTGAACAACATTTGAATGCTTGGCTTCATGAGGAGTCCTTCCAACCAGTTTATAAAGCTATTTGTCAAAAGCTTCATCACCAGCAGGAAATCCAAGTCATTCTGGAAACGGATGATCCACTTTTGCGCCGTCTCCCTTGGCAACTCTGGGATTTCTTTGAAGATTATCCTAGAGCAGAGCTGGCTTTGAGTCTACCCTCTTATGGACGACTCCAACCCGAGTCTCAGACTCCGCATGGGAAGGTGAGAATATTAGCCGTCTTTGGCAATGGGCAGGGGCTTGATCTCGAAGGAGATCGAAAGGCAATGGTGGCCTTACCGGGTGCCGAGGTGGTTGTTCTCCCCCAACCTTCTCAAACGACGTTCACTCGCGAGGAGTTGAATGAGGCTTTGTGGGACAAGCAGGGCTGGGACATTCTCTTTTTTGCCGGTCATTCAATGACGGATACTCAAACGGGGATAGGGAAGCTGATGCTCAATGAAACAGTAGAGTTATCGGTGGCTCAGCTCAAGCATGCTCTGAAGACAGCTCTAAATCGGGGTCTAACCCTGGCCATATTCAATAGCTGCGACGGTTTGGGATTGGCTCAGGGGCTGTCTGATTTGAATATCCCCCAGGTCATCGTCATGCGAGACATGGTTCCAGACAAAGTCGCCCAGAGATTTTTTACCTATTTTCTAGAAGAGTTTGCCCAGGAGAAGGTTCCACAATCGCTTTATCAATCAGTTCGCAATGCCCGTAGTCGGCTGCAGGGATTAGAAGATGAGTACCCCTATGCCTCTTGGTTGCCCGTCATCTCTCAAAACCCAACCACCCCGATTAAAACCTGGCATCAGCTGCGCTACCCCCGAGGGATTCGAAAACCTCGGTTGCCAGGGGTACTACTGATGACTTCGGTCATCAGTGCTGTCTTTTTAGGCATACGGCCTCTGGGGATGCTGCAACCGATGGAGTTGATGGGGTATGACCACTTTCTACAGCGTCCGTTAGCAGAGGAACGGAGGGATGATAACTTGTTCGTCATCGAAATTACCTCAACTGATCTTAATCAATCGATATCAGATCTAAAGCTATTACAGCTACTCAAGCAACTCAGGATGATGGGGGCACGAACCATTGGCACTGACATCCTTAGACATGAAACAAACAACCCAATGCATCAGGATTTAAAAGAACATTTAAAGACCGTCGATAATTTCTTTGTTCTTTGTCGGCATCGCACCTATGTGGAAGGTCATCTGAAGCCTCACATCCCTGCTCCTAAAAGCGTTAATTCTAAATTCCATACGTTTTCCAATGTCCCTGTCGATCCAGATAATGTGGTCCGACGCCAAAAATTGAGTCGTGGACAAGTGGATGCCAAAGATTGTCAAGCAAGAAATTCGTTAAGTTCATACGTTGCTCAGGACTATTTGGAGCATGACCTTTATCCCCATTCTCAAAGTGGGAAGGTTCTGCAGCTAACTGAAAATCGGAAACAGTTTCAAATCCAAGGGAAGATTATTCCCCGGCTCGGCGCCTTCTTAAAGGGTAATTTCCCAAATAATGTATTATTCGCTCCTCTAGAAAAGATACTGTTAGCTCGATATGGTCCCTATCAAGGCACAAAAGCTGATCTTGGGGGAACACAACTCCTCCTCAACTACCGGTCTGGTTCATCTTTGAGCAGCAGTTTCCCCTCAGCTTCTCTCGGGGAGGTTATGAGTGCGGAGTTTGACCCAGAAAAGGTAAGAGACCGGATTGTGCTGATAGGCATAAATGATAAATCCTCTGATCAATTCTCAACACCCTTTCCCGGAAAACAAAAGGATCGCCAGAAAATTTCTGGAGTGTTTATCCATGCCCATATGGTTAGTCAACTCATAAATTTCACTAATGGACATCGTCACCTTATCGATGTGTTGCCTTTATGGAGCGAAATCCTCTGGGTTTGGGGATGGACAACCTTCGGGGGATTTTTCCTATGGGGAACTCAAATGCACCCCATACGCTACCTATTGCCTGGATTGGGGCTCGGGAGCGGCCTCTATATCTGCTGTTGGGGGCTATTTCTGAATGGCCTATGGGTTCCTTTAGTGCCCACTGTGCTGGCATTGACAACAACGGGTGTCTTGATTTGGATTTGTGCGAGTGGTTTTGCAGTTATCAGTCCTATTCGATGGAGTAGCAATGAAAAATGAGTAATGCAACCTCTCAGGTTAATAGACGACTCAGAGCCACAGTTGCGATCTCTTTAACCTTGATGGGAATACTCTCCTATCCTGCCAGTCTGCGTGGCCAGAGTGAGGCAGCCCCCCCTAATGCACTCAATTCTCCTGTTGAAAATGGGATGTCCCCAGACAGTGGTCAACATACTGCAGGAATTCTGACAACCATTATTTCTCGGATCACTCCCAACGATCATCCTGATGATGAAAGTGATTCCAAGGATACAGAAGGTGCAGATTCTCGTGGATTGTGTGAACCTGGGAAAGAGGTTTTTGTCGCATTGTCCCCCAATGCCTTATCGAAAAATTTCGATCCCACTGATTCAGAAAAAGCCTATTTTCAAGCAACGTCATCAATCACCCCCACCCTATACTTCTACACCTCAATTCAATCGCCCATAACGGCTCAATTCACACTTTTCAATGGAACAGGGAAGAAAACCCTCAAGACGCTTCCAGTCAAAATGTCTACGACGACGGGTGCCATCCCGATCTCATTATCAGGGCAATTTCCCTTGGAAGCCGGGAAGCACTATGTGTGGAAACTAGCGTTATACCGCGAAGGAGAGCAAGCTGCAGGAGAGCCTGCCTTCAGAGCAATCAAAGGTTCCATTCAACAATCAGAGCTCAGTTCTCAACTGAAGACTCAATTGGCTCAGGTATCCCCATTAGAACGAGTGAATCTCTATGCCCAACATGGATATTGGTTCGAGGCGTACCATGCAGTCGCCAATTTAGATTTGCAGAAGCAAACCCAAGGTCTAGGAGCATTAGCATCAGAACTTGGGATTTTCGAGTGTATCTTGCACTCAAATAAATAACGCATTGAGCACATGAAGTGCTGCCCCATAAATGCCAAAACCAAAAATCAAGACCTTCTCTTCTGACATCTAAAAAGCATTAATACTGATCTGAAGGAGGTATAGGGAGCGGTAGTTTGAGGATATTTTGACAAAGCCCAATATGAAAGATACCCAATATCCTTGGCGAATAAATTTTGGAGTGCCCTATGAATATATTTAATTTATTAGTTTTTTTGACAGCTGTTACTATGAGCCGTGCCCTTAGTGATCAAGCTTTCAGAGAACTAACTAAAGATGAAAAGGTGCGACTGATGGATTGTTTCATAGCAATCCGAACCTATTCCTTCCTTCCTTACTACTTTTTATTAGCAGTTTTTGGGGTGTTGCTTTTATCTAATGCAGTCGACCCACCATATTTGGTCTTTGGTTTTTGCAGCTTATTACTTTTTTACTCACTAATTCGAACTGTAATGAATTATCACCGATTAATTCATTGGAGATTACCAAAAACCTATACAAACATGTATGCAATTTCTCAATCCATCTATTTTATAGGCCTCTTGTATTTCTTCCTAACTGCATTTTTTAGCAGAAATGCTTAATAACAAATAAAACTGACCTGAGTTAGAGTTAATAAGTAACCAGCATTAACTGGTCAATTGGTAGAGAAAGTTTTGTCAATTGATGATGCGAATTAATTAATCCACAGAGCATATTAGCAAAGAAGGTTACTGGAGTGTTCATTTCAATAGAGATTATTGAGTTAGCTAATAATCATTCTAATAACTTCTATTGTTTATTCATATATCTGTTGCTATTTCTAAGATCATAATATTTTCAATAAAACAGTTTTATTTTCAACTATACTGTCTTATATATAGCAATATCAAAAAATAATCTAAGAATTTCTTATAAATGTGAATTGGCAGTATTTTAATTTTTATAATCAAATTTTTCTAAATATAGGTTTCCTTAAAAATGGCTAGCTTACTTGATTAAAGGCAAATCGCATTACCCCAAAATATCAGAAAGAGTGATCTTAGTTGCATATCATTGACATAAATTGCTCCAAATCTTGCATGATTTTGTCAGATGTTTTGGGTAAAATTCGAATTTCATAAATTATTTGATAATTTTTATTTTGGTTAAATAATTATAAAAATTATGTTATGTCGATTTTTCTTTTTTATTACTCAACTTGAAGGAGGGTTTTGCCATGATAAATACTACGCAAAAGAAGCATTCTATACTGTCCTCAATATGCACATTATGGGCAAGCTTTTCTCGTCAGACTCGGATATATATTTTGCTAATTTATATTTCTTTACTAGGTCTATTTACAGGAGTATCTGTTCTACTGTTTCAGGTTTTAGTTACAAATCAGATTTCTCAGCGAGTTCGTAGTGATCTGAAGGAAGCTAGAGAAAATTTTTTGGAGATCTATACAGATTGGGAACAGAAACCTAATCAAACGAGGCAAGATCTAGAAGACTTTGTAGATAAGTTGTTATCTGATCAAATCATCCAAGATGATAATTTTTTTGTCTTCATTATTAATGGAGAATATTACCGCTCAAATCCACCTCAATTACTCGGGCCAATGCAAGTAGGGTCTGAACTCTATCAACAATGGACCTCTACCACTCAATTTAGCCCAGAAGAGTGGAAGTCAGCAGATACTGAACTTGGCAACATTCTGTTTAAAGCAGAGCCCCTAGTCGTAGATGATCAGCAGATGGGTGTGATGGTCCTAATCCATGAATTGGCAGAAGAACAAAACGAGGCTTTAGCCATCGTCACCACTTTTACATTCATAGAGGGTGTTGTTGTGTTGATATCCCTCCTACTGGCCTGGTTTGTGGTTGAGTGGTTACTAAAACCTGTTCAGGAGCTTGCAATTGCTGCTCGGCAAATCAATGAATCCGATCATCTAACCCAGCGCCTGACTCCAAAAGGCTCAGGTGAACTAGTAGATCTCGCTCAAACTTTCAACGCCATGATGGATCGACTTCAGGAAAGTTTTAATCATCAGCGTCGGTTTGTCAATGATGCGGGCCATGAACTTCGTACCCCCATTACAATTGTGTGGGGT
This sequence comes from Acaryochloris sp. IP29b_bin.137, assembly GCF_028285745.1. GTDB lineage: Bacteria > Cyanobacteriota > Cyanobacteriia > Thermosynechococcales > Thermosynechococcaceae > Acaryochloris. The sequence continues at coordinate 14,218 of NZ_JANQOP010000139.1, forward strand.
CACTTGGAATTGATGGCAGATGATCCGCAAGAACAACATGAAACGATTGAGCTGGTCCTGGATGAGCTAGATCGGATGGGGTGCCTCGTCAATGACATGATTGCCTTAGCCACAGCGGAACACCCTGATTTTCTTCAATATGAAAGGATTGATTTGAGACAATTTATCCGTGATCTGTTTACTAAAGCTCAATCTCTCGCAGATCGTATCTGGCAAGTGAAGCTAGAGTGCTCCGGCTCAATGATGGGGGATCGGCAACGGCTAGCAGGTGCCTTACTCAATTTGCTAAGAAATGCCGCCCAGCATACACCACCTAATGGAACCATTGAATTAGGCTGTAAACAGACTCTCACCCAAGTCATTTTCTGGATAAAGGATACAGGAAGGGGAATTTCCCTAGAGGATCAACAGCGAATTTTTGACCGCTTTGTTCGCTTAGGTAAACGACGATCTGAAGGCTCTGGTTTGGGACTGGCAATTGTTAAAGCATTTACAGAAGCTCACCGAGGCAAAATTGATCTAGTGAGTCAATTGGGTATTGGCTCTACCTTTACGATTACACTACCCCTCTCTGCTCAAAATAACACTGTGGTGTAATGTTACCGGCTGGAGAGATTTCAACAACAGGGCAACCTAAATGAAAACTAATTGACCCCAGTAAGTCTTCAAACCCCATTCAATAAAGGCTTTCAAATCCAAAAATTAAGAGTATGATATCGCTGAAAGCGGAGTTTAGATTGAGCATGTCCTTGTGGAACTTCTATGCCCTCGTTGGCAGCTGTTATTTGAGTTATGCATATTTCGATTGAATGAACAGGAAAAGGCCTTAATCAAGACGCTATTTGCCTTTCTGCTAAAGGTTTTTTCAGATAATGGAATGCGTCAGAGTAAAGGAGTAAATTGTTTGCATATGTATCCCATCAAATCTGGCTATCTCGAAAGGGAATTATCGGGATGCAAAGTGTGAAGGTCGAACCCACTCCAGGTTCACTGACTAATTCTATTCGGCCTCGGTGGGAGTCTGCAATGGCTTTAACAATCGCTAACCCCAAGCCGGATCCTTCTCGCTGCCGATTATTGGGGGCACGGGTAAATCGATTAAACAGAGCAGGCTGAACTTCTGGGGCAATCCCTGTTCCCGTATCACGAACCCAAAACCGTGCCTCAGTCTGGGTACATGAGCAACCCAACTCAATCGTGTCTTCCTTTTTTGTATGCTGGCTGGCATTGCGCAGTAGATTCAACATCGCACCTGTAATCTGTTGGCGATCACACATGAGCTGCTGATGTGCATTCAACATCAGTTGCCATTTGCGGGAGGCAAGGGTATGCGCCTTCGCAAATAACTCTTTAGTGAGTTCACTAACCTCCACCTTTTCGAGCTGCAAAAAATCAGGTCGTTCAGATCGAGCGAGTAAAACCATACCCTCAACGAGGCGGCCCATCCGATCTAATTCATCCAAAACCAAGGAAATAGTCTCATGTTGCTCTCTTGGATCATCCCCCATCAATTCCAGATGACCCCGCACAATAGTAATGGGAGTACGGAGTTCATGGCCCGCATCGTTAATAAAGCTGCGCTGGCTGTTGAAGGCAAATTCCAGGCGATCCATCATGGCATTAAAAGTTTTGGCCAATTCCGCCAGTTCACCAGTCCCCTTCTCTGGAATTCGTTGGCTCAGGTCTGTTTCACTGATCAATCGGGTCGTCTTTACCAAACTACGGACAGGGGCGAACAAGAAACCTGCAATCAGCCAATCGACCATGAGGGCAATGATTAGCACACCACTTGCCACTAAGATAAATACGTAAACTCCTTCTAAGGCCTCATTGTGTTCCCCTGCCGTCGCATGGGTGCTGATATAAGTTGCGCGCTGGTTACTATCTAGGATTAAGGGATCAGCTTTGTAAAGGATTTTGCCAATATCAGGGTCGGGACTATGCCATTCCCCACGTTTCCCTTCTTCTAAATTGAGCCAACGTTGGTACAAGGGTGAACCAGGACGAAGCGGCTTGAGTAACACGACCGGATTCGCTCGATAGAACTCGTCTTCGAGCAGAATGAGAAAATAGTTATCATCTGCAGGTAATTTTTCTTCCATATAGGCATCAATAAATGCTTGAAAATCTCCAAGGGTTTGAGTTGATGATTGTTGATTCCAGTCGTTAAAAGCCTGGAGAAAGTCAGCCCTCGATTCTCTCAGATCGGCCCGTACTCGCTGATCAATCTGATAAAACAGAAGATAGCGAAAGAGGGGAATTGCTAAGCTCATCAGAACAGCCAAGACCAAAATGTAGAGAAGCAGAATGCGTGTTCGAGCTTGACGAAAGAATTGCTGAGGGTAAGCTCGCTGCAACCAATTGACTAGAATATTACTCACAGTTGCACCTAGCTAACCAGTAGCAATGAAGTGGTTAAGATAATAGATTATTCGAATCATAATTTATCTCAATAAAAAAACACTATCTAAAACATATATATCCATTTCATTACCCAATGTATAATTTTTTTAATGCACTAAACTTTGATATAAGTCAATCTAGTTATTGACTTATATCTTTAGAAACTATTGATCATGCAAGTAAAAACTAAATTTGTAGAAAAATTGATAAAAAACTACTTTAATATTGTGATTGGTTCACTCAGAATCCACTTATCTATTCATTGATCATGCATCCTATAAAATACAGAATCCTCTCAGAGAAAGCCATTTCTTAAGTGAAACCTATTAGTATTCTAGGCCTATTCCGTAAATATTGACTGTTCTAGATGTATTCTCTTAGACACCATAAAACCCAATGAATAAAACAATGTTTATATTGTTTTATTCATTGGGTTTTACAACAAGTATGTTGTTAATTAAGTAAAATACCAATATGTGATTAATGTTTAATTAGTATGGATTATGTTCACTGCTCTTTGTATATTGACAACGGAAGTATATTCATAATCTAAATCAAGCGCTAAATTAAAGGGTAGCGTTCGCCCATCATATCTTTGTAGTAGGCGAAGCATCTATCTTCTGTTTAAAAATCAAACAGAGGGTTTAATGAATTGATTGCTCAAATATTTATTCGGAAAAATTATATTTCAGGTTGAATTAGCTATAGTTTTGCACAAGTTTTTCGTAAATTTGGATAGTATTTGTAATTAGTCTTTAAGGAATGAATCAATCTGGATCTGGTCCTCTTGACGCACTAACCTTTCACCACAAAGAAGGTTTAGAGGGAGGTGATCATCCTTCATACGTTGATGTTGATTTCAACAATCAGTTGCAACAAAGCATGTTGCTGCAAAAAGTATCTGATGAAATTCGACAAACTCTTGATACAGATATAGTCTTTCGAATTGCCGTCGATAAGGTTCAGGCATTATTACAAGTAGATCGCGTCGCGATCTACCAATTCGAATTTGAATCTGGTTATACAGAGGGTGTTTTTGTAGCAGAAAAGGTGCGGCCAATGTTTTACTCAGCCGTTGCTGCTCGGGTTCAAGATGATTATTTTGGAGAGCATTATCCTTCCAAATATCAATTGGGACAGGTATTTGCAGTTTCTGATATATACAACGCAGGTTTAAGTGATTGCCATATTCAGATTTATGAACGCTTCCAGGTAAGAGCGACTTTAGTTGTGCCTGTGCTCCAGGATAAAACTCTATGGGGGTTGTTATGTATTCATCAATGTTCGAGACCTCGAGAATGGCAAGAGGCTGAAATTGAATTTGTGCAAAAGTTAGCGAACCACCTCAGTATCGCCTTAAAACAGGCAGCCCTTTATGAGGAATCACAAAAGAAATCTCAATTATTGCAAGGTGCCCTGCAGCGTGTCGAAGCTCAAAAAGAACAAGAAGAATGGAAAGCTCAATGTGAGCATAAAATTTCCAAGATTATTCAGCATATCCGACAAAGTCTAGATATTGAGGATATTTTCAGGGCAGCAACACAAGATGTCCGTGAGTCTCTGGGGTGTGATCGCGTGGTTGTCTACCAATTCTTCCCTGATTGGTCTGGAGAGTTCCTAGTTGAATCGACCGCTCCCAACCTCACGCCTCTGTCAGAATCGAAGGTGCCCATGTACTGGAAAGACACCTATTTACAGGAAACTCAGGGAGGGAAATATCGGGACGATGATACTACTGTCGTTAATGATATTTACCAACAATCTTATACAGACTGCCATTTAGAGATTCTTGAATGGTTTAAAATTCGGGCCTATATGGTTGCCCCTGTCTTTATGGGTGAAACCCTTTGGGGGTTACTAGCTGCATATCAGCTCAATCATCCTCGTCAATGGCATAAGGTCGAACTCTCTCTCCTCAAACAGGCTGGTGCCCAGTTAGGAGTGGCTCTGCAACAGTCAGAACTGTTGTTCCAACTGCAAGAGTCAAAAGACAAGGCAGAAGCTGCTAATCAAGCAAAAAGCACTTTCCTTGCCAACATGAGCCATGAGTTGCGTACGCCCCTCAATGCCATTTTGGAATTCAGTCATCTTCTCACACGGGACCAGAACTTGACTCCTGAACAGAAGCAGACTTTGAGCACAATTAACCGTAGTGGCACCCATCTCCTTAATTTAATCAATGATGTATTGGAGATGTCCAAAATTGAGGCTGGCAGAGTCTTTCTCAATTTTAAGGACTGTGATTTACTCTACTTATTAGATTCTCTCCAAGAAATGTTTACCCTAAAAGCAGAATCGAAGGGGTTAACGCTGAAGGTCGAGAAATCAAGTGATTTGCCCCTCTCTATTCGTGCTGATGAAAGTCGACTCAGACAAATACTAATCAATGTTTTGATCAATGCTTTGAAATTTACAGAAATGGGTGCCGTTACCCTGCGAGCTTATACCCGACCACAGTCATTATCTGGAGAATTAATCAGCAACAAGGCAGACCAAGCATCTCAATCTAACCTTTCTCTATGTTTCGATGTAGAGGATACTGGGGTAGGAATTGCTGAACATGAGCTCAATAGCATTTTCGATCTCTTTACTCAAACTTCATCAGGTCGTCAATCTCAGGAAGGAACTGGGTTAGGTCTTGCCATCAGTCGTCATTTCATCAATCTGATGCAGGGTGATATTCAGATTCAGAGTCAGATGGGGAAAGGGACAACCGTACATATTCAAATTCCTGTTGAAGCCACAGAAGTAAGAGCGATTCACGCGATTGATACACCTAATGTCACGAGACTTGCGCCAAACCAACCTCCCATACGTATGCTCATTGTTGAGAATAATCTAGACAATCGCCAGCTGATGATCCAACTGATGACGGCTGTGGGGTTTGAACTGCAGGCTGTTGAAAACGGTGAAGCGGCCATTGCTTGCTGGCAAACTTGGCACCCCCATGTCATTTTGATGGATTGGCAGATGCCTGATATGAATGGGTATGAAGCCACTACGGCTATTCGAGATCTAGAATTTCAGAACTGGCAGCGCAATTCTGAGATTGGCTCCCAAAGTTCACCCACAAAGGATCAAAGTACTGCCAATCCCATCGTTCGATCTGAACCGAGAACAATCATTATTGCTGTGACGGCTAGTGTCTTTGAAGATACTCAAACTGAATGCTATGAAGCGGGCTGCGACGATTTTTTATGTAAACCTTTGCAACAAAGCCTATTATTTGAGGTTCTAGCTAAGCATCTCAATCTTGAGTATCTTTATGATGATCTAGGCTCGAATTCAGATTCATTGAATACTCAGAATCCACAGCACATAAGTATGCAAAATATTGAGCAGGAGCTATCTCAACTCTCTGAAGAATGGTTGACTCAACTTCAACAAGCAGTGCTTGGATTGGATGAAGATCAAGTTAACCAACAGTTGTTAGAAATTATGGTTGAATATCCAAACGTAGCAGCAAAACTAATGAAATTATTCAAATCCTTACGATTTGATAAAATCCATGACTATGCCCTTCAGGCTTTGCTTTTGAAAAAGTAGACCTGTTTCAACACGGGGTAAAACCAATAGCTGCAATTATAGAGGTAATTAAAAGGATCAATACGCTGACAGTCCTGTTATCTCCGATAACCTTTTAGCTGAAAGACTCATAGCTTTTTGATTAAAGTTTTTAAATAACAGCCCCTTGCAAGAGGATAGAGATTCCACAAAGACATGCTTCAATCTAAACTCCGGTTTCAGCGATATCATATTCTTAATTTTTGGCTTTGAAAGCCTTTACTGATTGGAGTTTGAAGACTTACTGGGGTAAATTAGTTTTCATTTAGGTTGCCCTGTTGTTGAAATCTCTCCAGCCGGTAACATTACACCACGGTGTTATTTTGAGCAGAGAGGGGTAGTGTTATCGTAAAGGTAGAGCCGATACCTAATTGACTCACTAGATCAATTTTGCCTCGGTGAGCTTCTGTAAATGCTTTAACAATCGCCAGCCCCAAACCGGACCCTTCTGATTGACGTTTACCTAAGCGAGCAAAGCGGTCAAAGATTCGCAGTTGATTCTCTGGAGAAATTCCCGATCCATTATCTTTGACCCAGAAAATGACTTGGGTGAGGGTCTGTTTACACCCTAATTCAATCGTACCCGTTGCCGACGTATATTGTGCTGCATTTCTTAGCAAATTGAGTAAGGCACCTGTCAGTCGTTGCCGATCGCCCATCATTGAGTCGGAGCACTCCAGCTTCACTTGCCAGTTGCGATCTGCGAGGGCTTGAGCCTTTGTAAATATTTCATTCATAAACTGCTTCAAATCAATCCTTTCATATTGAAGGAAATCGGGCCTTTCCGCTGTGGCTAAGGCAATCATGTCATTGACGAGGCGTCCCATCCGATCTAACTCATCCAGGACCAGCTCAATCGTTTCGCGCTGTTCTTGCGGATCATCCGCCATCAGTTCCAAATGACCCCGCACAATTGTAATGGGGGTACGGAGTTCATGGCCCGCATCATTGACAAACCGACGCTGACCATTAAAACTTTCCTCGAGTCGGTCCATCATCGTGTTGAAAGTTTGAGCGAGGTCTGCTAATTCTCCTGTTCCTTGAGGAGATAACCGTCGAGTTAAGTCTGATTCATTGATTTGGCGGGCGGCGAAAGCCAGTTGACGAACGGGTTTCAGCAATCTCCTCGTTATGAACCAGGCCAGCAGGAAGGATATCGACACAACAACAACCTCTACGAACATAAAAGTGTTGACGCTGGATAACGCTTCATTTTGTTCACCTGCCGTGGCATGAGCAAGAACCTTAACCCCCATCTGATGGCCATCCACCATCAGCGGCTTTGCTTTGTAGAGAATGTTCCCAATCTCAGGGTTCTCTGTTGCCCGCTGATCTTCATCAAACTTAGTTATGGAGGCCCATTTCTGAAAGAGTTGGGATCCTGGTTGCATGGGATCGAGTAATCGCGGTGGATTGGAACGGTAAAATTCCCCATTAATAATGAAGATAAAAAAGTTATCGTCCTCGGGCAGCTGATTGGCTAGAAATTTATCAGCAAAATCTTCTAGATCTTGCCTATTTTGATTCGGTTTCCGTTCCCAATCGAGGTAGGCTCTTTGAAAAATTTCTCTAGCTTCTATCAGATCACCCCGCACTCGCTTAGAAACCTGATCCGAGATCAAAGTGTGAAAGAGAGGAATGGCTAGTCCTGTTAACCCCCCCAACAGGACAACATATAACAGCAAGATGCGAGTTTGAGTTTGGCGGAAAAACGTTTCTAAGAGTGAGCGAGGTGGTGATACGACTGGGGGGGGGTGTTTAGATTCAACCACAAAAAAATCCTCGACAAAAAGCCGTCATTAAAAGCGAAAAAGGGTGCGCAGGGTACCGACCACAATTGTTGACCGATTGAGATCTGCTTCTGGATTGGTGATCACAACAATGCCAGGTGTGATGGTGATGTGGTCGTTCATACGAATCTGATAAAGAACTTCGATATGCCAGGGGGGGGATGTTTGATGGGATCTCGAAAGGACATGGGGGGGACGGCCAATCACCAGTCCACCGAGGTCATCATCTCGAAATAAGCCGCTATATCCAATTGTAAAGGCCCAATTCAAGATATCTGCTTGAGGATGACTAGGCAGATCCGTCGCAGTGGCTCGGGTATATCCAGCCCAACCCGACAGGGTTAGCTGCTCCGTAATATCGGCAGTCCCTTGAAGCCCGACCGAGTGGGCGGCAATGGCTTTGCTTTGATCAGCAAACGGATCGTTGGCCAGATGGCTCCCCGTGCCAGAATCCAGGCCATTGAGACCATAGGTATAAAGCAAACCTAGGCGAATAGAGTCAGTCGGGTCAAAGGTGAGTTGGGCAAACGCGATGGATTCTTCATCAGAAAACAGATCTAGATCATCTCCCAGATAGCCAAGACTGAGATTGATCTGTTCATTAAAGTCATGTGCTAGTCCAACTCCCGCATTGCCACCTTGTCGATAGAGGGGATTACGCTGTCCAAAACGGGAAATAGCCCCGCGACTACTGCTACTCAAACGAGGATTCAAAGGGTCAGCAATATCACTAATTGAACCACCAATCGCTTGTATAAAGACATTAGTGTCGTCTCCAATCGGGAATTGGTAATCCAGTCGGCTGAGCGAAACCCGATTTTGGTCATCTCCTTGAATGGAAAGACGGGCAAGATCGGTGTCAAATACATCATCGAGCTCAGCAACATTCGTGGTTTGCAATCGTAAGCGTAAGCGATCCTCTCCTGAAAAACGGGTCTCAAAGTTTAAGCGGATGCGATTGCCGAAGCTAGGCCGGAGGGGGTCCCCAGAATTGGGGCGATGCCCCGCTGTCTGAATCAAGGAAAAGACAGCTTCACCCCTCAGCTCAGTTCTGGGTACACCGTCAGATGACACCTCTATCTCCGCCATTGTCGAAGTCTTAGGGAACACGAGGGTTGAGGCGTCGCTGGCTTCGAGCTGCCAAACAGGATTGATGGGCGCTTGCAGCGCCTGTGGATCGGTGTTACTTTCCGTATTACCTGAGGACTGCGGAGTTGGGTTAGCTAGTGCACGGGGAATGATCCCTAAAACTCCGATTGCAATCCCCACCCAAAAACTGCTCAAATGCCCACAGAATCGTAGAGTCTGATTAGGCACAGCGAGATTGAGACCAAAGTTCAGAGCAAGGGTATGACTGAATCCCATGGTAAGAGCGGTACCACTGGATAAACGAGCGCATCCCCTCCTCTATAGAGGTTTGAGGTTGAAATCCCGTATCTCGGGTCAAAGCACTGACGTCAGCAAAGGTGCTGGGAACATCTCCAGGCTGCATAGGTAACCATTTCTTGATCGCTGGTATTCCCATCTCAGCTTCAATCACCTCAATGAAACGGAGTAAATTGATGGGGGTGTGATTGCCAATATTGTAGATTTTGTATGGGGGTCCTTCAGATTGCGGTGGGCGATGTAAGACTCGAACAATCCCTTCTATCACATCGTCAATATAGGTAAAGTCACGTTCCATCTGGCCGTGGTTGTAAATATGAATGGGGGTTTGGGTTGAGATCGCCTCCACAAATTTGTAATAGGCCATATCTGGTCTACCCCAAGGCCCATAGACGGTAAAGAAGCGCAGACCCGTTATCGGTAAATCGTATAGGTGGCTGTAGGAGTGAGCCATGAGCTCATTCGCTTTCTTGGTCGCCGCATACAGGGAGATCGGGTGATCGACGTTATCTCCCTCAGAAAACGGAACGTTGCGATTGGCTCCATACACTGAGCTGGATGAGGCAAAGACGAGGTGAGCTATTGATTGCTGACGGCACCCCTCCAGAATTGACATAAATCCCACTAGGTTGCTATCCACATAGGCATTGGGATTTTCAAGAGAATACCGAACCCCTGCTTGGGCAGCGAGGTGAACCACTCCATCAAAAGATTGTTCCGCAAACAGTTTAGCGATACCTGGGAGATCGCTCAGATCTTGGACATGAAACTGAAAGTTCTTGTGAGAAATCAGTTGGGCTAATCGGGCTGTCTTAAGCTTGACATCGTAATAGTCGTTTAAGTTATCAATGCCATAGACGTGTTTGCCTTCTTGCAATAGGCGTTGACATAAATGGTAACCAATAAACCCAGCAGCACCCGTGACTAAGATGCGCATGACAGCAAACCTCGGCTAACAACGGTTGGACCTGCAAAATTTAGAGACTGCAAAATAGGCATATTTTGAGTGGTTGGACAATGAACCACACTCACCCTTCCTTCTATCAGAGGTAAATGCAGTAGCGGATGGGGACCGATAATACGACTGAGCATCTGCTGGATTATCTGAGGCTGAGCCACCAATACCCCCGTTATCAGTTCCGTAGATTGTGTTGGATACTGGCGGCTATTCAGGGCCTTTAGCCAAAGATGATGGAAGTCCGTACGATTTGTATGGAGTTGAACCGTGTGGGGATGCTCAGCCAAAATGGCTTTGCAAAGAACCTGGGATACATCACTTTGGCTAATGCAGAAGTCCAGTTTCTGAGCGTGAAGTATTGTGTGTAGGTCTTGTACAGACTGTAAATCCCTCTTTCCAGTGGGTACCATCAACAACCGCAGACCTTGCCGTCCAGCTTTAAGCTTGGGCAGGACTTCACCCAGATGACTGGTATCATTCATGGTTTCTAAATGGGCTGGTCTAGATGGGTCTGGAAAGCTCAAAATGCTCGTGCCACAGTTTGATTGCTGCACCGCATGGTAGTAACTGCAGGGCAGTCCAAGGGCTGTTCCGATTAGGGCTCGAATCGTACCGCCATGACTAACCACTAGTATTGTTTGGCCAGCGTGACGGGGTAGGATTTGTTGCCAAAAGCCCTGGGCTTGGTCATAAAGATCCTGGACGGGTCGTCGGACCCCTTGTGGCCCCGCCATCTCAAATTTATGGGGGTATTCAATCCAACGGTGGTAGTCTGTGGTCAAGGACTCACGTACATATTGGTAGCGAAGTCCCGCCCATGCGGGGAGATCGATCTCTTTGAGATTTGGGTGAGTGATCATCGGTACTGAGGTACTTAATCCTAATTGGATTTCCTCAGCTGTTTGCTGGGTTCGCTGTAAAGGGCTGGTATAAATAGCTGAAAAGCGTGTTCCCTTTAAAACTTGACCTGTTTGGCGAGCATCCGCATGGCCTTTCTCCGTTAATACAGACTCATCACTTGCCCCTTGATAACGGCCTTGTTCGTTAAAGGTACTCCGACCGTGACGGACAAGAATCACTCGTGTGGGTGGAGTCACTGGTGTATAAAGCTGCGTATTCGTCATAATTTCTATCCCTCCAGGACTAAAGCGTTTTGCTCATTTGAGCGTGTCGGAGTCGATGAGCGTAGCGGTTGAACCATAAACGGTTCAAGGGTCGCTCTAAGGTAATTAACTGTCTCTCGAGCCAAGCACTCCCCTTGCCAAAGGTCAGAAATTGGACGACGGGTTTAATCAAGAGCTCATGGCGGCGACTACCTAATCCGGCATATCGCTTTGTAAAGTACTTATCTTCTGCAAGATTCCACTTCTGTCGCAGGTGATCCAGGCTGGCTCGGTCCCAAGCATCACTCCAACGAACCATAAAATAGGGTAAATCCGACCATTTGAAGTCGGGTAATTTCAACTGCCCAAACCAAGCCTTCAGACCGGCTTTATTGGAAGCAATACCTAGCGTGTCAGTGGTCACAATCGCATCTCGTTCACTGTAGATGCTGCCCCCAGCCTCGGTGACCATGAAACAGAAATCAATATGTTCGCGGGTAGCCAGCATGCCTTCATCGAGCAGTCCCGTTTGGGCGAAAATATCTCTGCGCACCAACATGCAGTGAAATTCCACGTAATCACACTGGGTTCGATGGAGTTGATCTTGCACATCTGAAATTGCCCGTCCTGTTAAATAGGCGGACTGCTTAATTCGACGACGGGTCTGACCATTTTTGATTTCCGTTTTGATATAGGATCTGCCCCCGGCATTATGAATAACTTGATGAGCAGGATTGCCGATACAAGTCAATGGTCCAACAACGGTAGCACTGGTTTCTTCTGCACAGTTGACTAGCTGAGTGAGCCAATTCCGCTGAACAATAACATCATTTTCTATAAAGACAATGTATTGACTATCGGAATGCTGGAGCACATATTCTAATCCCACATTTCGGGCTTGATTGGGGGAAATATAATGGTCCGTTTTTAAGACCGTAAACGACTTTTCTTGAGATTTGGTTTGTAAATAGTTCTGGACCGATACTGGAGAACATACATCCACGAACACTAAGTCGAAAGGGTACTCCGTGTTGGTATAGATGCTCTCTAAAGACGTTTTGGTATAGCTAAACCGCTCTCTAGGACTAACGATAAGGGTAACTTTGGGAGGTTTCATCTTCTTCTCCAAGAATGGACGGGTGGATCAAATTGGAATGCACAAATTCATCCCTACAGGACCGCTGCTGAACCATAAAGGGAAGGGTGCACAGTGCGCTGATTGGAATTGGGTTAACTCAAGGAAGGGTTGGCTGGATTGAAATGATTGAGTTTGGGGATGGAACGAAGGGGGGGGAGCAAACTAGGTAAAGGATGAAGCGTGCTAGCGCTTTAGGGTTCGTTCTTATTGTCAGATTTATCTCTCAAAGAATCATGAAAGTGGTATGAGAAAACTTTCATCTTGAAGCAGCTTGAGATAGCTTAGGCTGCAACCGGCAACTTGGTGAGGCGCACTAAGCGTTCTCGCTCTGATGAAGATAAGCACAAATCCCCCGTCACTGCATTCGCTTGAGCTTGTTCTGGTGACTTTGCACCAGGGATTGCCACGGGCAGGACTGGATGAGAAATAACGTAGCGTAGTGCTGCTGTTACCATCTCTGTACCAGGCTGCAATTCTGTTTTGAGTTGCTCGACTTTGGCTAATTTACGATCTAGTTTGGCTCGACTGAGATCACTGTCATACCATTCAGATCTGACCGTATCTGTAAAGACGGTTTGAGAGGAATATTTCCCGGATAGCAGTCCCTTATGTAATGGACCGCGGACCAACACCCCAATGCCATGTTTTTGGCAATAGGGCAGAAATTCCTTCTCTGGGTTGCGGCTGAGGAGGGAATAGTCCACTTCGACCACACTACAGGTATGGTTGGCATTGAATCGCTTCAGGACATCTAGGCGATCCGTGGAAATGCCATAGGCCCGAATGGTACCTTCTGCCTTCAGTCGTTCAAACCCTTCTAGGTAGACACTGGGATCTTCAATTTTTCCTTCATGACAGAGCATTACATCGATATAATCGGTCTTCAATCGATAAAGGGATGCATGAGTACACAACCGCACCATGTCGACAGTGGTCATCGGGACCGTTTGGCCGCTGCGACGTCCCCAACGGCCAATTTTAGTCACCAGATGGACTTGGTCTCGAATCCCTTGAAGAGCTTTCCCTAATCGTTCTTCAGATAGTCCAGCCGGAATGCCGTAGGATTCGGCAGTATCAAAGATATTCACCCCATTGTCAAAGGCACTGCGGACTGTTGCTAAAGCAGTGTTCTCATCAATCTCTCCCCACTGATTGCCAATGTTCCAAGTCCCCAACCCCACGGCAGAGACCTGCATATTCGTGTTACCTAGTTCTCGATATAGCATTTGTTTTGTTCCTTACAAGATTGAATTGATAGATAAACTCAGATGCCCTAACGTCTGACGTAGGAATGATTCATCTGCTGAGTGATGGATGTTGGATAGGTACTCAAATCAGACTGACCTTTCTGGGGGTTAGATTGAGATCTGGCATGGTACTTAGAGAACCAGTGATTGAAGTGTTTCTCTAACCGGAAAAGCTGTTTTTCAATCCATTGGGTCGCAGGTTTGCCGAGAAAAGAAAACTTCTTAGCAATAGGTCTGATCAGCACTTTGCGTCGCCGCTGACCCAGTTTTTGATACCGCTTTTGGAAATAGCTACTCTCTTGTAGACCCCATTTTTGCTGATAATGCAGAAGATTGCTCAGTTCCCACGCATCACTCCATCTGAGCATAAAGTACGGCCAATCTCTCCACTGCAGAGCCGGGGCAGGCGGATGAGTTAAGAATGTAACGATGGAGTCCGGTTCAAGGTAAATCAGCCCACCGGCACGGGTCACCATCATGCAGAAATCGAGGTACTCCTTCGTGCAAGAAAAGCCTTCATCCAAGGGACCTATCCGATCAAAGATTGCTGTCCGCACTAACATGGCATGAAATTCAACGAACCCGGTTGGTTGGCGGTGAAGATGGTCACGGACTTCAGAAAGGAGCTGATTTTGATATGGGGTGCGTTCTTGAATTTTCCACCCCCCCGTTTGGTCAAGGGTACCGGATGGATTGAGTTCGCCTCGGGCAAAGGTACTATATTCGGCAGGAGCCATATAGGTTCCCCCAGCACAATGAACAATCGTATGCACAGGCAGATATTGACAAACCAGTGACCCAACGACAGTGGCCCCTGTTTCTTCAGCGCAGCTTACTAGTTTCTCTAGCCAGCCTGGGGCAAAAACGACATCATTGTCGACAAAGACCACATAGGGAGTAGTGACAAACTGTAGTCCCAAGTTGCGGGCTTGGTTGGGAGACAGATAGGTCTCCGAACGAACCACCGGAAAACTTCGAAGTAGGGATTGAAATTCAATATACTGTCGAAGGCTACTGGGAGAGTTATTGTCCACATAAACCAACTTGAAAGGGACAAAGGTATTTTCGTAAAGGCTATCTAGGGATTCACGAGCAAATTGAAAGCGTTCCCTAGGAGCAACAATAATCGTAACGGTGGGTTGTGACATGGGAATAACCTTGAAATCGATGAAGTGGAACGTGATTTAAGGGGTGAGGGTTGGAAGTGGGGGGACATGATTGGTGCATACAGCAGACTGAAGTTGGTAGAGGGCCGCATAATGTTGGCCGCGTTGCATCAGTTCTTCATGAGTGCCCTGTTCGAGGAGTTGTCCTGCTTCTATATAGAGAATTTGATCGAAATCTTTGGACACACTGAGGTCATGGGTGATCAGTAAAGTCGTACTATCTCGGGTAAGGCGTTTGAGAGCTTGAATCACGGCTTGTTCACTTTTATTATCTAAACCAACGGTGGGCTCATCGAGAATCACGATGGGAGCTTTGCGGATTGCGGCTCGGGCGATGGCAATCCGCTGCCGTTGTCCTCCTGATAAGGTCACACCCCGTTCACTCATAAGGGTCTTATAGCCATCGGGTAATGCCATGATGAATTCATGGGCATTGGCGAGCTTTGCGGCTCGTTTTACCTCTGCATCAGTTGCCCCTAAAGCGCCGTAGGCAATATTGTCACGGATCGAGGTACCAAACAAAATACTGTCTTGGAGAACGATACTCATTTGGTTGCGTAGCGAATCCAGTCGATACTGGCGCAGATCTTGGCCATCAATTGAAATGCAACCAGAATCAGGGTCGTAGAGGCGAAGGAGTAAACTGACGAGGGTCGATTTGCCACTACCAGAGGGGCCAACTAATGCAACACGCTGACCCGGTTTTACCTCAAAACTCAGATTCTGGAGGGTAGTCTGATGGTCATGGTAGGCAAAACTGACATTCTCGAACTGAATAGCACCGTGGAAAGAGGGGGCTGAAATCGCCCCTTTCGTATTGCGTACTTCTGGTTCTACATTCAACACATCGATAATCCGCTCAGCAGATACGATACCTCGTGAGATTTTGGCCATTTGCTTTGCCAGCTCCCGCGTCGGTTTGAAGGCTGTTTTGAGATAGGTGATAAACACAATCAGATCTCCAGGGGACGCCTTGCCCAACTGAACTAAATACACGCCGCGCCACAATACCAGTGCCGTGGCCACAGCTACTAAGATTTCAGCCGTTCGTTTTAAGCCAGCGGAGAATTGCTGAGTACGGGCACTTTCTTCCTGGCTCTTGCGGTTGTCATGGGTAAACATTTGCTCCAACACTCCCTCTAGGGAGAGCGCTTGAACCACCTTAATCGCCCCAATGGACTCTGCTGCCGTTGCTGCCATTGCACTTTCTCGGCGACGTTGCCGCTGGGCCACTGTGCGAATACGTTGAGTGATACTCAAAGAAGACACCATAAAAATTGGCAGCACCGCCAAGGCGATTAAAGCCAGCTCCCAATCCATCCAGAACATCACCCCAACCATAGAGACTAGCGTGAACAGATTGATCAATAAGGGGAGGGCATGGTTGACAATCACGTCGCGCAACCGATCAATATCACTCGTAATCCGGGTCAGTAGGTCACCACTTTTCGCTTGGTAATGAAAGGCCAATGAGAGGCGTTGCAGGTGACCATAGAGCTGGCTGCGAATGTCAGAAATAATCCGGCTGGCCGCAATCGATAAACTCACCAGACTGATGTAGGCGGACATTGCACTTAACGCTGCCACGCCAATAATCGATAAGGTTAAGATCAGGATCAGCACACCGGGAGCAGCATCCCTCAGAAAGGGGATATCTAGGTCCGCATTATGGGCATTGGGGAGCAGCACATAGTCAAAGATGAGTTTGAGGGGCCAGGGACTCAATAATCGAGCGAACACTTCGATGACTAAGCCGACGATAGCAACAGAAAGTAGCGTTTTTTCTTGATACACCTGAGGCCAAAACTGCCGAATAACTTTGCGGAGACCCGGAAAATATTGAGTGGATTTTTGAGATGATGAGGCCATAATGACGCACTCCTAACGGTCGTAGCGGGTTGGGAGAGGTAGGTGAGAACTCTAGATAGACCTCCAACCTACGCTGAACTTAGACGAGGGACAAAATTGGGTCCGTTGGTTGGGTCGTTTCCAGAACTTGCTGGTACACTTGTTGCCACTGTTGTTGCTCAATGGATGGGGCCATTTTTTGAAGCACTGTTTCTCGGGCTGCGAGCCCCAGTCGCTCGCGGAGTTGGGGTTGAGTGATCAAAGGTTGAAGGGCCTGAGCCAAAGCCGCACTATCAGCGGGGTTAACAACCCGTCCATTAACGTTGTCTTCTAGAATTTCACCAATGGCATCGACGTTGGTGCCTACAACCGCCTTGGCTGCTAGCATTGCCTCTAGTAAGGCATTGGGGCAACCATCATGTAGGGAGGGAATCGCAAAAATATCCATATAGGGCAGATAGGCAAGTGCTTCAGTTCGGCTAACTTTACCTGTAATTACAATCTGATTGGCCAAGCCACTGTTTTGAATCACCCGCTGCCAGTATTCACGCTCTTTGGTGACAAAGTCGCCGACAAATAAGAGGGTCAACGGAGTATTCAGTTCTAGAGATTGACAGGCATCCAGCAAATATTCCAAACCTTTCTTGTCCCGGAAACTGCCCACAGAACCAATGACTGTCCCCTGTAGTTTGTCAGCCAATGCAGGCTGAGGTAAATGGCTGAAATCGAGGGGTGAGATTGAATTCCAAAACGCCGACGATTTGTTTCGAATACCAGGTACTAATGCTCGCGCTCGCTGCATCAAATCTCGACTCACAAAGGTCGTCCAAGCAGAATGTTTTAAAGTCCAGGTAATTTGACCAAACTGCTGGGGACTAAAGGCATGTTTATGCAGATCTGCTCCTCTCACACTGTTGATCACGGGAATACCTGCCTCTTGTCCTAACAGAGTCGTTAGAAACCCCATCTCATTGATGAAAAAGGCATGTAGGACATCAAATTGATACTGCCGATGTAACGACTGGAGCTGTCCATACAAGTCACAGAAATAGTCTTGCTCTTTCGCTTGAGTCGACCGAACAGCGGGCTGCAAGCGGTGGACCAAAACACCATCCTGTTGTGTGGTTTGGCAGGTGGGACGTTGGAATTCCCCCGCGGCAGCCTTAGCGCGTTGTTCACGGAAGACAGCCCGAAAAACGGCTACATGGACTTCAAAGCCAAGATCCATCAGCATGTGGGATATCCGTTGCACCGACTCCCCCACTCCGCCAATATCAGGGGGAAATTCCAGAGCAGTGATACAAATTTTGCGTCTCATGGTTGTGTTCTCCTAATGAATCTGCTTATCGAGAAAGGGCAACGGTCTGGTCGCAAAGCTGTCGTATGCGCCAGGCCGTGTTTTCAGCACCCTTGAGATGAATGGCATGGGAGGGCTTAGGCCCATGCAAACGCTGGAAGATGGCATGGGCTAGAGTAGCTGGTGTGAGTTGATCAGGGGCTAACACATGAACAACACCGAGCTGGGCGAGTCGCGAAGCCCGGATCCATTGCTCATCAGCTTGATCTGGAGAAGGGGAAGGCAGGATTAGGGACCGAACTTGGGTGCTCAGCACGTTCATCGTGGTGTTGTACCCTCCCAAGCTGATGGACAAATCAGCCCCATACAGGTAATCCATCAAATGCGGGGTAAATCGTTGCAGCGTCAGGTTGGGTTGGAGCGTTGCTAGGGATTGGAGGGACTCGAATTCTGACGCTGGCATAAATGGTCCCGTAAAGATATAGACCCGATGGGGAATGTTTTGTTTTAGAAGGGGAGCCACTTCACAGATAGCCTTTAATAGGGAATAGCCGTATCGTCCTCCACCTACGCTGGCCACAATCCGAGGGGATTGGATGTTTTGTGGATGCTCAGCAGAAGTCGCCAACGATTGAGCGACATATCCGGTGTAAAACACTTCACAAGTGAGGGCATGGGTTGAGGGAAAGCAACTCTCCAGGGACTGGAGATTGGGATCGCTATGGCAAAGCACCAAATCGTAGAATTGCCGAACCTGATCGAGAATCCGAGCCTGCTTGCGAGCCAATCCTTTTTCACTCATGGACTGGGTCATAATCAAATCTCTGAGGCTACAGACTACTTTCACCTGGGCTGCTTTAGCCCGCTCCAATAAGGGCAATAGCTCAAACGCCATTTTGTACTTACTAAACGGAAAGCATTCAGTAATCACACAGTCTGGCTGGAACTGTTCAAATACGGTGAGTAATTGTTGTCGACGAGCAACCTTTACCGATGCAACGGATTGATTGAGGGCAATCAATTCCCCCGATTCTTCTCGCAGCGCTGGCAGGTAAACAACCTTGACTTCCTCAGGAATTTGGAACTGTTCAATCGGTTCACCGCCAATCACCAAACAAACCTGAAAGTTTCGAACTAAGCTACGAATAATTTCAGTGCTGCGGACCAGGTGGCCCATGCCTGCCAGGTACTGGCAATAAAATAGAATTTTTTTCATCAAACTAACCCTAAATTCTATGCAGCAACAGCAGAAGTCGTTTGATAAGCTAGCGACTTCACTCGCTCAGAGGTTTGCCGTACCCCATCTAGATCAAATTGGGGGGGATGGGGGGTATGACTCAGTGCGGATTCCACCCGTTGAGCCAATCGTTTGTAATTCGCAACATCCCTCGTTTGCAACATTTGAACCACACCCAGCTCATCCAATCGTCGAACCCGCAGGGTTTGCTCCTGGTCATCATTGCCGGTAAACGGCAGCATCAAAGCATTGACCCCGGTGGTTAAAATATTCATGGTGGTGTTGTACCCCGACATACTGACGGAGAGATCCGCTCGTTTCATATACGCCAACAGATTGGGGGTATAGCGGTGAATATGCAGGTTAGAACAGTCTTGCCCCGCCTGTTTGAGCTGCCAAAATACAGTCTCAGGGATAAAGGGACCCGCAAACATCTGAATATGATGGGGAATCCTAGTTGCTAGGCATTCTGCTGCACCAACCATTCCTTTCAGCAACTCATGTCCAAATCGACCACCCCCCACACTGACCAAAATCATGGGAGTTTGCCTGCTCAATGCCCATCGATCCACTAGCGTCAGTCGATTATTCTCAGGTTTCTGAGCAACATACCCGGTATAGTGAACCTCACAGTTGAGATCTTCAACCCGAGAAAAGCTATCTTCTAATGGATGTAGGTTGGGGTCGCCATGAATCAAGAGCTGATCGAAATATTGATTCATCAGTCGGCAGATTTTGGCTTCATGGCGGGCTTGGTCTTGCTTGGTCACCACAATATCGCGCAGACTACAGACCACTTTGGTTCCCCTTGCTTTGGCCGCTTCCATTAAGGGAATCAGCTCAAAGGAAAATCGTCGCCGTCCAAAGGGGAAGAGTTCCACCATCAGCACGTCAGGCTCAAAGGTCGCGATTTGGTTGAGCAGTTGATGCTTGCGCGTTTCCTCAACAACTTCTAAGCTCAGGGACTTATCAACGGGGCGGAGCTCACGAAACTCCGTATCTGTTTTAATAGCAGGCAAATTGACGACGGTAACACCTTTAGGAACCTGGAAATCCTGAATGACCTCGCCACCATTAATAAAGCACACCTGAAAGTCTTGGGTTAACCCCCGGACAATTTCCATACTGCGGATCAAGTGCCCTATGCCTAGAATGTGTTGGCAATAAAACATCAACTTTTTCATAACAAGTATCCCGTTGTAATTTAAGTTCCATCAATGTGGTCAACGAACCTCACGCTAAAGCGGGTTCTCGGAGAGGGTGGCGAAAAAAAAGGTTCGACAAATGATGAGCAATATTGGGTAACCCATTGAAATCAAGTTCCAAAGCAGGGGTAGCTCGATCTGCCAATTGGGTCATGACCGCTTGCATTAAGGTTTTAGGTTGCAGATGATCCGGATGAATGGTTTGAATTAATCCATGGCGCATAAACCGTTCAGCCCGAATAAGCTGTTCTTGAGAAGGGGTGATGCGAGGCACCACCACTGTGCGCTTCTGTAAGGCCAGTATTTCCGTCAGCGTGTTATAGCCCCCCATAGACACAACGGCATCAGCCGCATCTAAGTATCCAAGGAGATTATCCGTAAACACTTGAACCTCAACGCCAGGATAAGGCAGGGCTTTATTTTGGAGTTCTTGCTGGTGTGATAAGGGCATTTCAGGGCCGCAGAGAATCACACTTCGTAACTTCATTTGGGACGGGAGATGCTTTAAGCCTTCTAAGTAAGCACTGACCAGGGGAAACCCATCTTCTCCCCCGCCCGGCGTTACCAGCACCAGCTTCTCAGAGGGCTGAATCCGCAGAAACCATCGAAGCTCCATTCGATTAAGTCCCTGCACAGATTTCCGAATATAACCGCAATAGCGAACCTTTTTAGCAATTGGCAGAGGGAATTGGTACTCTTGAGCCACATCAAACAGCTCAGCCATCCCCACTACGAGGATTTGGTCATACCAGGTTTGTATCGCCTGGTAGTAGCCCTGTTGTGTCCAATCCTGAATCGTTTTGGCAGGACTATCCAAAATATCTCTTAGGAGGAGAACCTTTTTCGTTGCCGGTAGATGTGCTTCTAGGTACTCCAGGGTGCTTAACAGCTCCTGCTGAATCCCGTAAGGCTTTTTATCCACCAGCAATACGTCGGGTTTGAAGTGAAGTGCTGCGGAATGAATTAAATGGGAGCGCCACTTAATCGTTTCCTCTAGCTCCGTTCCGAGATATTTGGCGAATAGGGTTCCTGACTGTCCTCGATTAAGGCAAGGAAGCTTAATGTAATCCAAGCCTTTGGGTAACCGGAAGGCGTGGAGCATGGGTGAGCCCGACACCAATAGAATAGATAGATGGGTTTGGTCCTTCAGCAGGTACTCACAGATGGCTAGCATTCTGCGGAGATTGCCGAGGCCAAATGCGTCATGAGAATAGACCATTAGTCTCATTGAACGGTCCTCATAGGATGGTGTGATTCGTTAAATAGGGGTTAAACGGCAACTGCGGTCTGGACAGCATCAATCTTGGGAGTTTCTGGAGCTGGACGCCCAATCCCCACATACTGAAAGCCTGCTTTAATCAGCGCTTTGGGTTCTAATACATTACGTCCATCAATCATGATGGGGGTTTGCATTGCTGCCGTTAATGATCCAAAATCCAGGGACAAGAATTCTGGCCAGTCCGTGACTAAAACCAATGCATCACAGCCCATGGCTAGAGAAACGGGACCAGCTACTAATTCCACCTGATCTAAATCGGCTGGGTGTGCTCCAGAAGAGAGGAGCGGATCGTAGGCTTTAACCTTAGCCCCCAGCCGATGAAGTTGGGCAATGATATCTATCGCAGGGGCATCTCGGAGGTCATCCGTATTGGGTTTAAAGGTTAACCCCAGCAAGCCAATCGTTTTACCTTTGAGAATTTTCAAGACCTGCTGGAGCTTTTCAACCACGAGTAACCGTTGATTGCAATTGGTTGTGACCGCCGCTTTTAATAGGGGCGCATCATAGCCATAATCAGCCGCCGTATGAATCAGTGCAGCCACATCTTTGGGAAAGCATGAGCCGCCCCATCCGATGCCAGCCTGTAAAAATTTAGGTCCAATCCGGCTATCGAGCCCGATTCCCTTCGCGACCTGGGTGACGTCTGCACCGACGCGATCACAAATATTCGCCACTTCATTGATAAAGCTAATCTTGGTTGCCAAGAACGAATTAGCCGCGTACTTAATCATTTCGGCAGAAGCTAAATCCGTCACCACTACAGGCACAGGTGGCAAGGCTGGATCTTCGGCACACTGACGCTGAATAATCGGTAGGTAAAGATCCTGCATTTGTTGAATGGTAGTCTCACTATTCCCCCCTAAAACGATCCGATCTGGATTGAGGGTATCGTATATGGCTGAGCCTTCCCGCAGAAATTCTGGATTACTGACCACATCAAACCCAGTAATGGATTGACCATGTTCAGCTACCCCCTCTAAGACCAGCTGTTTTACCCAGTCTCCAGAACCAATAGGAACCGTAGACTTATTGACGATTACTTTGTAACCCCCATTCAGATGGGTACCAATCCCACGAGCTACGGCTTCTACAGCCCGAGTATCACTTTCTCCAGTTGGTAATGCCGGGGTTCCCACTGCGATAAAAATGATTTCGCCATGATCAACACCAGCAGCTAAATCAGTTGAAAAAGATAACTGACCTGACTGCATGGTTGATTGCATCAGTTCATCTAACCCAGGCTCGTAAATCGGAGACTGCCCCATCTGCATGAGTTTAACTTTAGCGGCATTGTTATCAATACATAGGACAGAGTGGCCGGTTACAGCCAGGCAAACACCTGTGACTAACCCCACATATCCTGTACCAATTACACAAACTTTCATTGATATAATCTCCCCTAACTACGCTGTTGCGTTATCTACACTTTGGCAAGGGGGAGTGAAAGTTTAATGAAACTTATGTGAGAATAGTTTCATGAGAAAGCTTTCATAGAAGGCTTTTTAGAGATAAATCTTACTAATTCAGAATCTCACTATTTCAATATTTTGTACTACTGAAATAGTGAGATTCTGATTCTTTATTTATGATTTAGCCCTTTGGGGATGACAAGGGTTTCACAATGTGGTCTGAATCAGTGATAGCGCCCTCATGCCTCTCTGGTAATTGAGTCGTTTATGGGGTTTCAGTTGCA
>NZ_JANQOP010000155.1 GCF_028285745.1 Acaryochloris sp. IP29b_bin.137
TGTTATCAATGGTCCTGGAGGCAGTGCTTCTCAGACTGATTCTTTAGCCCTTGACATCAACAGCGAAATCTTCAAGCTTACCGATGTTTTCACCTAAGGATACTATCTGAATTTATTTATCTAGTATTCTAGTATGGGGTGTAGGTAGTAACTTTTAGTCTTAGAAAATATATAATTCCTCGCCCCATATTTTAAGTACTGAAAGCAGCAACAGTGATATAGCAGTTTTCAGAATTATAGAAACATCAACCTCTTTCCTAATAAGGATTTAATCTGTTTAGGTGTTCCTATAGTTATGCAAGTAGGTTTGACATAAGAAGCTAATGTAAGTTTCGAAATGTAAATTCGATTAAATCTTATATGAGAAAAGGTTGTTGGCTTAGTTAACAAAAAAAACTTAGCTCATCTCTTCGAGCCAACCCTACTTAATCCACCATGAAGCTCATTTATTTATGTCAGTCATTATCCTGATGAGGTGAAAACATGTCAGATGAACTTTTTATAGACTTATCTGATCAGCAGCAAGAGTTAGTTATAGGAGGCTTTTTTACAAGTCTATATGAGAATGTTGAGTCGAGTTATTTTCTCGATAAATTAGGTGTTAATTCATTTGCTATAGCTGGCCCAAATGGAAGTTATTCATCAACTACATTTGATGCTTTAGACATTGAAAGCATTATCAATAAAACCACACAACTTGATGTCTCTACGCCTCCTGATTAGGGTGTAAACTCAAGGTAAAATAACCTGCGCAGAAAGGATTTTAGCCTTCTAGTTTATGAGCCAATTTTACAGCTATTCCAGCTAGTGCAGCGTCAAGACTTAATTTTAGGATTTGTGATTTCTAGAAGCCTTATTTTTCAAGGATTTCAAGAAGCATCAATTCCAATTTTTAGCTTTAACGCTGCACTGCTTTAACGCTGCACTGCTTTAACGCTGCACTAGGTAAGGATTGTTCTAAAGTAGACCTCTTGCAATATTCATTTCATGATGTGTTAATGACTCAACTTAGGCTGCGCTCTGACTCGGATTTTCATTCTTCTTCCATATCGTTAGTTGAATTATGTAAGAGGTCTAGCGTCCCACTTTACGTTTCGCCCCTTTCTGCCCATCATTTTTATCGGTAGAAATGCTTCCTATTGATTCTTATAAATACGTTTTGTACTTTAACTATCTAAATTTGTGCTAGTCTGAACGGCTGTTATGAATGCTCTTAATACTGACCACCTCCACTTAGTTCAGGAAGATGAATTTCTACCTCCCATTAGCCCATGGATATCTATGGGAGGAATGGTGCTCGTTCTGCTGTTTGGTGGTGCTGTTGCGATTTCATCCATCCTTAAGTTCAGCATTACAGTTAAAGCCCCTGCTAGTATTCGTCCGGCTGGGGGCTTAAGTGTTGTCCAAAGCGGTATTGAAGGGATAATCACTCATATCAATGTTGAAGAGAACCAAGCTGTTAAGAAAGGAGATTTGTTTGCTCAGTTGGATGATTCTGGGCTACAAACTCGAAAAAGCCAGCTCAAAGGCGATATCCAATCCATTAGCCTCCAAAAGTACCAGGTTAATGCCCAACTCAGAGCACTAGATAATCAAATTGTTGCTGAGTCTCGGTTCGTTAGACGTTCTGTAGCAGCAGCAGAAGCCAATCTAGCCGCTAATCGTCGACGCTACCAGGATTTAAAGATCAGCACTGAAGCAGACTTGGAAGAAGCACAGGCTGGGTATAACCTCGCTTCAGAAGAGTACCAGCGTTTCAAAGAGCTAGAAAAGTCGGGGGCCATTGCCAAACTTCAAGTTAAAGAGAAGGAAGCAGCCTTACAAGCTGCCTCAGCCAGGATTAAGCGCCTTAAAGCTGCCACTAACCCAACTGATGCCGACATTGATAGATCCCTAGAGCAGATTGCTCAAGAGAGGGCAAGAGGAGGTGTGACGCTAGCTGGCCTCAATCAGCAAAAAGAGCAGCTAATGCAGACCCAAATTGAAGCTCAAAAACAGCTACAGCGGACCCAGAAAGAACTACAACAGATCGAAAATGAATTGCAAGGCACTAAAATTCGCGCTCCTATTGAGGGGACAGTCTTACAGCTTAATCTTCGTAATCCGGGACAGGTGGTTCAACCCGGTGCAGCCATTGCCCAAATTGCACCTCGGAATGCCCCCCTAACCATCAAAGCTAGAGTCGGTGCTCAAGACATTAACCAAGTCAAAACCGGTCAAGCAGTGCAGATGCGAGTATCGGCCTGCCCCTACACTGACTACGGGACATTGCAAGGAACCATTCTGAGTGTGTCACCTGACGCAATTCCTGCCAGTGAACCCGGTGTCCCTGCGAATGCTAGCCCCGCGTTCTACGAAGTTACGGTTCAACCTCGGACGTTATACATGGGCGATCAAAAACGTTGGTGTCGTCTGCAATTTGGAATGGAAGGCAGAGCCGATATTGTCTCTCGACAAGAAACAGTTTTGCAATTTGTCCTCAAAAAGGCCCGACTATTATCAAATTTTTAGTTCCTGCTTCTTATATTGATTGATCACATGAGATCCCTACCTCTCCATGACTGCTTTATTGCTCCTCAATCCTCTATTCAAATCCCGTCGAAGCTACCAATGTGTCAAGCAGTGGAGTGAAGAAGATTGTGGTGCTGCCTGTTTAGCAACCATCTGTAAATACTATGGACGACTTCTCAGCATTACGCGCAGCCGAGAGGTGGTCGGTACTGGGCAACTAGGTACTACCCTGTTAGGGCTCAAACGGGGCGCAGAAGCCCTGGGGTTCAATGCTCGTTCAGTTAAGGCTTCTGAAGCCCTAGTTGATCGGCTACAGGAAATCTTGCTACCCGCCGTGATCCATTGGAAAGGATATCACTGGGTTGTTTTGTATGGGAAACGGGGGCGTAAATACGTCGTTGCTGATCCTGGCATCGGCATACGCTATCTCACCAAGCGAGAGCTGCTCGAATCATGGAATGGAATTATGCTTCTATTGGAGCCTGATTCCGATCGCTTCACTGATCGAGGGGAAGAGGAGACAAAATCAGGGGGGTTTTCACGCTTCATCAGCCGAATTTGGCCCTACCGCAGTATTTTAAGCCAAGCACTTTTAATCAATGTTGTTCTGGGACTATTGGCCCTATCCAGCCCTTTTCTCATTCAGATTTTGACTGATGATGTCCTGGTTCGTAAGGATCTCGACTTACTCACCGTCGTCGTCATGGGGGTGGTCATCTCCCAGGTATTCAGCAGCAGTCTGCAAATCATGCAGTCTAATCTGATTGCCCACTTTAGTCAACGATTGCAGTTAGGTCTCGTTCTTGAATTTGGCCGCAAAATTTTGCAACTTCCACTCAATTACTATGAATCTCGACGGAGTGGCGAAATTGTTAGTCGTTTGCGAGACATCAATGAGGTGAATCAGCTGATTTCCCAAATTGTGGTGCGGGTTCCCAGTCAAGTTTTCGTTGCTATTATTTCTGTCGGCTTTATGCTGTTTTACAGTGCAAGCTTAACGTTAGTCGCCGCCGGCATCGCCCTGGTTATGACCCTGTCCACCCTGCCGTTTCTACCATTATTGCGGCGCAAAACCCGTAGCTTGCTGATTTTGTCTTCTGAGAATCAAGGGGTTTTAGTCGAGACCTTCAAAGGTGCATTGGTCCTAAAAACGACCAATGCAGCCCCACAATTTTGGGAAGAGTTCCAGTCCCGATTTGGTCGGCTCACCAACTTAACCTTTAGTACCATTCAGCTGAGTGTGCTCAACGGTACATTTACCCAGTTGATTTCTAGTCTGGGGAGTGTTGCGCTCTTGGCTATAGGGAGCTTGCTGGTGATTCAGCAAGAGATCAGTATTGGTCAGTTACTGGCCTTCAATACCATGCAAGGCAATATGCTTGCGCTAATGACCACCTTAATCAGCCTAACAGATGAATATTTTCGGGCTCAAACGGCCATTGGCCGCATCTTAGAGGTCATTGATGCCACACCAGAATCCGTGGGAGATGCCAAAAAACCATTTGCCCAACTGTCCGGAGAACATGATATCCATTGCTCCAACTTGAATTTTCACCATGCAGGGCGTGTGGCACTTCTGGATGATTTTTCCCTAAAGTTGCCTGGGGGTAAAGTGACCGTCATCATCGGCAAGTCAGGTTGTGGCAAGAGTACCATTGCCAAAGTTATTGCCGGGCTGTATCAACCGCAGTCGGGAACAGTTAAGATTGGCCCCTACAATCTCCAGGACCTATCATTGGAGGCCCTTCGCCAACAAGTTTCATTTGTACCCCAAGAACCCCACTTTTGGAGCCGCTCAATAATTGAGAACTTCCAGTTGGGCAACCCTCAAGTTTCTTTAGAGCAAGTCGTTCAAGCCTGTCAAATCGCCAATGCGGACAGCTTTATCAGTGAGTTACCCAATACCTATCAAACGGTTTTAGGAGAATTTGGGGCCAACCTTTCGGGGGGACAACGGCAACGACTGGCCATTGCCCGTGCAATTGTCAATGATCCGCCGATTTTAATTTTGGATGAGTCCACAGCCGGTCTAGATCCGGTTAGTGAAGCAGAAGTGTTAGATAAATTGCTGACTCATCGAAAAGGCAAAACGACTATTATGATTTCTCACCGTCCCAGCACCATCAAACGAGCAGAATGGCTGGTTCAAATGGAAAAAGGCCAACTGCTGCTAGAAGGCGACTTTGCGACACTGGAAAACCAGCCTGGTGAACATCAGAAGTTTTTGAATCACTGCTAATTTATCTTTTTGAGGAGCAAGACAATGTCTCAATTACAAAACAACCCTAAGGCTTCATTAACACCAGATTCACAGTCTGAGTTATTCGATGACTTATCCGACCAAGAACAAGAAACCATCTCAGCTGGGTCTGGTTTTCTGACTTTTCTCTATTTTGAGACGCAAAGCATATTCTCCTCGGCGTCCAATATGACAGAAATCGATAACCTGACACCGGGTTCTGATGGGGGAGGAAGGACGAGCAACCATGCCACCTATGACTCCAAACGCACAACGTTTGCCTTTGGAGGTCTCATTCCAATCGGTTCAGTTGCTTCTTTTATCTCATCAATCATTAAACTGTTTTAGTCCGATACGGCTTATCGCCAAGGGTTGTGAAAAGAGGCCCTATCAGTTGCGTGATTTCAGAGGATATCGATTAGGTTCAAGATGACAAAAATGCTGGTGACAAATACTGTTTTGAGGCAGGATAGTGGTGAGAGTAATGTTTCGTCTAGTGAGTTGACGCTGCTGAATCGTGAATTAAGCCCGTCAATTGACGATTCAGCGCCTGTATTGTTAGAACCTATCATGCTACAGTCCCTCGGACAGCTCGTTTATACTAGTTTCCCCAATACTGGCTTTCGGCATTTGTCTAGCCCGCAAATCCCGAAGGAGATTCAGCATGCGTTTGTTCATCAAGTAGTCTATTTGCGTTGGAACTCCTATAACCCTCCTGCAGCAGACTATCGCGCCGCTTACCTCTATCAAATCAACGCCAACCACACGCTATTTGGCTGGCTATATGGAGATGCCACTGACGATGTAGGCCGTCATGTTCCCTATTTTGTGAGCTACCACTTAGCAGAACCGCTGACCGAAGCCCACCTCAACAGCATCTTTATCTGTCTGCAGCGAGGCCCTATTTCAATCGTCAATAAAAGTAATTTGAGTAACGGTGCCTTAGACAATGTTTCAATTCCGGATATTCGAGGATATCCTCCCATTCGGATTGGCGTTGATATCCCCGATGATATTCGCAATTACAGCCGTACTTTTCTGCAAATGCAGGAATTGCTGAACATTTTCGTGCCTGCCACCGATCGCCAATCTAGGCTGGCTTCTTACCAAAACCAGCAGTCCGATGATTTAGCCCAATCGCTGGCAACACAAAAAACAATCCTCCAACCTTCAAATAAGCGAAAAACAGACCCTACACCACAGCTTCAATCATCCTCTGCTGAGGCAGCCGAAGCTCCTGCAGCTCACGCTGGTTCAAGCGAAATGAGCTATGTCAACCAAATCTTACATGAGCTGATTGCAAAGCCGATTGGGATTCAAAGTGCTTTTTTAGTGTCCCTAGAAGGCCTCCCCATTACTTCTCCCGTGGGTATCAGTGAAGATAGTGCCCTTATTATCGCAGGCACAATGCTATATCTGGCTAGAAGTACTCATGAAGAGTTACAGTGGCAAGGCATTGAGAAGATTACAGTTCAAGCTCAGGAAGGATATGTCATTCTGGCAAACTGTACCTCTGGTGTTTTTCTACTTGTCAAAGCAGCAAAGGCATTAACGGGGCTGCTGGATGGAGAGATTAACCGAACGGTTAAACGTCTACAAACTGCTCTAGAACTTGAAAATATCGACAAGGATACCGAGTTATCCCCCGAAGCTAGGGGTGAGTTGGTTAACCAGCTCAGTTTAGATCAGCCAGTTGCCCATTCCTCTGAAGCGGCTAACCATAACCACCAAATCAAATATAGAGGGAACGCTGTTCAATAATCTTGCACTGAAGATTGAGCTGATTTCACGACCCGTTCAAGCCTGCTATCTAGCTGATCCGTTTCCAAAATCATATCCACTCTGTTTCAAAATGGGTCGATGACAATATCTACACCGTCAACAGTTGCATTCCCCACCTCCACCGTTTGTTCTGTAGAAATTAAACATAACGAAAACAATGAGCTTATTCTTCGGAGATGATCCAAAAGCCCTAAATCTACTGAGTATCGGAGATCGTGGGGTTGGCAAAACTGTGTTTTTGGTGGGTAGTTATACCGAATCGAACTCCAGCTATGAGGGAGATCAACAGAAAAAGGTATGGTTTGACTGCCAGGATCAAGAGGCTCACGAAAATATCCAGGGGGTAATGAACTATATTGCCCAAACAGGGCAATATCCACCCCCGACCATGAAAATTTCAGGCTTTAACTTTAGCTTGAAACAACAGCGGCCTTGGGGCACGCAGACCCTCTGTTATTTCCGATGGTGGGATATGCCGGGGGAAATTTGCGATATGAAGAATCGCAATTTTCAATCGATGATTTTGAGTTCGCAGGGTTGTTGTGTTTTTATCAATGCGTATGATTTAATCAACGATCCGGCTTATTTGGATTCGGTGAAAGACATTATTGAACTCGTGACTGCGATCGCATCCTTGATCAAACATCACAATCTCCAATACCCAATGGCGCTGATTTTTACCCAATGTGATCGGCTAGAAGAAGGGCCCTTGGGGCAATTACAAATTGAAAAATGTCTAGAGCCGCTCATCATTCGCCTAGAAAACGCTCGCACCAACTATCGCCGCTTTTATTCCTCCATCCCCATTGTGCGGATAGATGGCATGCCGGTCCTCCGGGCCTCAGGCTCCTCAGATGCATTGGTGTGGATCACTTCTGAACTCTGCAAAGCTCGTTCGGTCCAATCTGGACAAGATTTAGCCTCAAGCCTATCCCAGAGTACGTCTCTCAAAAAGTTTGTGCCTACGGCTGCTCGTCGCCCCGCCTTGACCCTAGGTTTAATTTCCGCAGGGGTCGTCGGAGTGCTAGCGATGGGGTTTGCCCTCACGTCACTGTGGTCGAATCAACAACCGCAGCAGGCCAAAGCCACCCAACAAACGATTGCGGATCATCAAGACGTCTTGACCCGAGATCCTAACAATTTGAATTCGCTGATTTCGGTTTATGACCATTATTTGGAGATCGGTCAACCGGCCAAAGCGGTGCCGTTATTAGAGAAAATCGTGGCCCAAAAGAGCAATGATGTCGGACTAAAGTTTAACTTGGCTGACCTTTATGAATTAACTGGGGACAAGCAAAAGGCTGAAAATACCTACGATAAAATTCTGACGCAACATCCTCAAGAAATTAAGGCGATGGTTGGAAAAGCGATTTTAAGAGGCGAGGAGGGAGATATGCAGACCGCCCAATCCTTATTCCTACAGGCTGAAAACATTGCTGAGACGAAAGAAGCCAAAGGAAAAATCAAAGAGATTGCGGCCCAAACCCTGCAAGCTCCCTCGAATACGGCAACCCAGTAAGGTTAGGGCATCGGCGTTCCTTCGCTTATATGTCTGAGCTTGATCGACATCCTCCCATCGCCATCATGCCCATAGATTTGGAGGTGAGGCTGGTAGGTCAGGGTTGGGGATCTATCTGAATCACCTGTTTAATTTGAGTGAAGTCTGGTACACACTAAACAGGTAGAGAGGCATCTCCTATACTAAGGACGCCATAGCGATGGCATCGGTCATGATCTAGCCTAATTAATGACTAATCTCTCAGCATTTATGAAGTGGGCAGGTAAGCGTTCAGCTAGGATTCAATGTTTGACTAGACCCCGACCGTTTTGACCTCAACTTGTGGGTCTGACAATACCGACTTTACGACGGAACTATCCTCAAAATCATTGTGGAGAAAGTAGCTTATGTCTTGGAGAAAAATAGTTGAAATTTTAGCAGGGGGTCTTGCGGGATTTTTGCTAGGGAAGTATGCCAGTCTTGCGCTTTACAACACCGCTATTGCACCTTTAAAGGTGGGGAATGCAGCCCTTTTACCATTGCTGGTTTCCACCCTACTGGGATTGCTCTTCTGCTTGATCCCATTGCTGGTAGGTAATGGTTTGCTTTTGTCCTTCCTCCCTAAAATTGGCGTTTGGTCAACGGGGATCTCATTGGTGATGAGTGTGTATACGTTGGTCTTAGTTGTGATCGCAATTACCTTCGGTTTATTCGGTAACACCTCTCCCATTCCGCTCCCCTTTTGGTTCTAAGAAAAGGTCTTGAGATGGCAAGCGGGGCCAACGTCCACCTTGCAAGCTTTTAGCAGACTAGGTGCCATGAGGACGGATCATCAATGTTCTAGGATGGGGGTATCTCCTTAGGCCTATCTCTACCCGAATGTTATGGAAGATTCTCGCGATGTCTTTGAGAATAGATCCTTAAAACGGCTCCTGCTGTTTATTTATTTGGTGCCGATTTTTGGGGTTGTGCCCGCCATTTGGACCCTCAATCGTCGGGACAGCGATCGCAAACAGCGGGAAGTGAGTCGAGTCGCGATCCTGGTCGGTCTAGCCTGGTTGCTGGGAACCCTTGGCTTGACCTCTGGCGTTGCGGTTGCGAATGCCGAAAATGCCCAAGGCATGGGAATTTCCCTCCTCCTATTCAATAGCGTATTGACCTCTGGATATTTCCTTAACAACGTCTGGTTAATGGTGCGGGTGTGGCGACGACAATCCCTCAATCTCCCAGGGCTGAAACGCGTTACCAAATACATGCCCTAAGCCATGTCCTGGCCCCGCCTGGTTTTATTACTGTTAGGCCTCACCCTCATTCTGGGGCTAATGCTGTGGCTGATCAGTTCTCTACAGTGGCTGTACGGTCAAATTGCCCTAACGTCCCCTTTTTTAGCCAATCTGTTGGTCTTCTGTCTGATTGCCTTGATGGCAGTGTTGATAGGAATTTTCCTCTACTATGCTTGGCAATTTCGAGGGAAGAAAAAGACAAAGCAACACCATCCTCCACAAGTGCCTGAAGATAAGGTGGATGCCGCCGCCTCCAATTTGCGGGCTGTCCATCGCCAAATTCAGCAAATTCAGGATGAAGTCACCCGCCAAGCCCTACTACAACAAACCCGGCAGATGGCCAAAACCTTTAAGCGACGGGAGCTTAAAATCGTTGTATTCGGGACGGGGTCTGCAGGTAAAACATCCCTAGTCAATGCGGTTGTCGGCCACATGGTGGGAGAAGTAGGGGCGACGATAGGCACCACTGAGGTGGGGCAAACATTTCGCTGTCAATTGCGCGGGATCGATCAGGAATTGCTAATAACGGATACCCCAGGTCTCTCTGAACCCGGTATTGCCGGCACTGACCGCGAACAAGCCGCCCGTAAATTAGCCACAGAAGCCGATTTACTCCTATTTGTTGTGGATGGTGATTTAACCCAATCCGAGTACCAACCCCTACGGGCATTAGGGCGAATGGGCAAACGATCCCTATTGGTTTTTAATAAAACGGATTGCTACACGGCGACTGATCAGACCCAGATTCAACGGCGACTCCAAGAACGGGTGCAACATTGGATTCAAACGGAAGACGTGGTTGCGATCGCAGCTCATCCCCAACCCCTGCGTCTTCCCTCGGGCGAACTCCTAGCGCCAGAGCCGGAACTCGACGCATTGCTACAGCGCATCTCCCAGATCCTACGAGCAGAAGGAGAGGATTTATTTGCCGATAATATTTTGCTGCAGTCCCAACGCCTGGGAACCGAGGCTCGACAACAGATCGATCGAGAACGTCGGCAACAAGCCGACCAAATTGTAGATCGATTTCAATGGATTGGTGCCGGGGTTATTTGGGTGACGCCGGTTCCTGTGATTGATTTGTTGGCGACGGCTGCCGTCAATACCCAAATGGTGATTGAAATCGCCAAAATTTACGGCTGTGATTTGACCTTAGAACGGGCCAAGGATCTGGCCCTCTCCCTTGCCAAAACCATGGTTAGCCTTGGCATTGTCAAAGGCGCCATCGAAGTGTTTGCCCGAGCCTTGCAATTTAGCGTCGTGGGATTCGTCGTTGGTAAAACGATTCAAAGCGTGGGGGCGGCCTATTTAACTCGGATTGCGGGGAAAAGCTTTATTGAATATTTCCGTAATGATCAAGCCTGGGGAGACGGCGGGATGACGGAAGTAGTGCAACGTCAGTTTCAACTCCACCGTCGTGATCGATTCGTCAAAGCCTTTATTCAAGAGGCGATTACCAAACTTCCCGCTGAATTTGGGCGTCACGTACAGCAACAATTAACCCCGACCCGCTCTGAGCCCACAAACAATCCCTAACCCACCTCACTCAGACTAAACAGCACTGGGTTATCAAGCTTCTCCCCCATCCTGGGAAATCCACACTAGAATGGACTTTATATTCCCTTTATATTCTTCAGGGGATCTAGAATTGGGCGATGCGAGCCTCATTTTAAAAATTCATTTAGATCTTAGTTTGGGTTCCAATTTCTATTCCGCCAGCGTCGTCCTATGGAAACGTCTGAAACATCAAATCTACAAGAGCCGGTCGAGAAGCAAATCGCTGTCGCTGAGCAGTCTCTTAACTCGACGATCAAGTCCTTAAAAAAACGCAGCAGCCGGAATTGGCTGATTGCTGGTGCCGTCCTTGTGGGGGCGGGGATCGCCGTCTGGCGATTCTGGCCCACGCAAGCACCGTCAACTGGGCAACAGCCCCCTTCTAGCGTTTTAGTCAAAGTTCAGCAAGTTCAAACGAGCCCCGTTAAACAGGGCTCGACCTTCTTCGGCACCCTAGAAGCCAAGCAGGGGGTGGTTCTGCGACCTGAGATCGAGGGGCGCGTCACCCAAATTTTTGTCTCATCTGGCGCGCGCGTCTCGCCAGGACAGCCCATTGTTCAACTGAGTCCAGAGAAATCTCAAGCAGATTTTGGGGCTGCGATCGCAAATGTGAATGTAGCAACAGCTGCCAGTCGCAACGCCCAAGCTCAACTCAAAGCTGCTGAAGCTGAACGGGCTAGAGCCCTGGCAGAATTGGAGCTGCAAAATACAGAGTTCAAACGCACCGAACAGTTGGTCAAACAAGGGGTCTTGGCTAAACAAGTGTTGGATCAAGTCCGTCGCGATCGCACCTCTGCCCAAGCCACCCTGAGAGCAGCAGATGAACAAATTCGAGCCGCCCAAGCCAACTTATCTCAATCCCGGGCGAGTCTCGATCAAGCCAAAGCCGGAGCGCTATCAGCGCGAGAAGATCTCCAAGATACTCGGGTCATTGCTCCCATCACCGGCGTGGTCGGAGATATTCCTATCAAGTTAGGGTCCTACGTCGAAGCAGGGGATACCTTAACCACCATTACGCAGAATCAGACCCTAGAACTGGATCTCAATATTCCAATCAGTGAACAAGATCAGTTAAAGGTCGGATTGCCAGTCGAACTTTATCCCGACAAATCATCTGACACTTCACAGCAGATTATCGCTAAGGGGCAAATTAGTTTCGTTTCCCCGACAGCGAGTAACGAATCTATCTTAGCCAAAGCCAATTTCGCCAATCCCCAGGGTAAATTACGAGATAGTCAGCGTGTCAATGCCAAGGTAATCTGGCAAACCCGTCCGGGCGTTCTGGTTCCCGCCACTGCAATCACTCGTCTTGGGGGTAAGGCGTTTGTCTTTATTGCCGATCAGCCTCAGCCGCAGCAGGGTAAAATCCCGCCGATGGTGGCCCGTCAACAGCCCGTTAAGCTGGGCAGCATTCAGGGCAATGACTATCAAGTATTGGATGGCCTCCAAACCGGTGAAACCATCATTGTTTCCGGCCTACAAAGCGTAAGAGATGGGGCGACGCTCCGCCTTGATACCGGCAAACCGTCCACAGACAAACCGCCCCAGTAAGGTGCCTTAACGTTTACCTCACCTCGTCTTTTTCCCCTTACGACTCTTTCCTTGGCTGTGCCTGCTTATTTCTTGCTTTTCCCCTAGCCACCGTCCTCTCCTCCTCTTATGCTTGTCAACTTTTTTATTAAGCGGCCCGTCCTGACGACCGTTTGTGCCCTGCTTATTCTGTTAATGGGCCTGGTCTGCCTCCCCACCTTACCCATTGCCCAATATCCGGATATCAGTCCTAAACAGGTCAGTATTCAGGCCAACTTTATTGGTGCTGATGCTGCCACCGTCGAAAATGGCGTTACCAGCATCCTGGAGCGGGAAATTAATGGAGTCGAAGGTCTGCGCTACATGACCTCTAGCAGCAGCAACAGCGGCACCAGCTCCATCACCGCCACCTTTAACAATAACCGCGACCAAGATTTAGCTGCTGTAGATGTGCAGAATCGCGTTTCTAGTGTGGAGTCGCAGTTACCAGCGGCAGTTCAACAAACCGGCGTTCGGGTGACTAAGCAATCCAGCAGCATCCTTATGGGCTTTGGCCTCTTCAGTGAGGATGATGAGTATGACAGTATTTTCCTGAGTAACTATGCAGACTTGTATCTGACCAATGCCCTGAAGCGGGTCCAAGGGGTTGGGGATGTCACCATTTTTGGCGAACGCAAATATGCCATGCGCCTATGGATGGATCCAGAGCGGTTGGCGAAGCGCAATCTGACCGGGCAAGATGTGGTGGATGCCCTGCAAGAACAAAATATCCAAGTGGGGGCCGGACAAATTGGTCAACCCCCTGCTCCGACGGGCCAGCAGTTTCAAATTGACATCCGTGCCGAAAGTCGGTTAAACACCATCGAAGAATTTGAAGACGTGGTCATTGACGCGACCGACGGCAACCTTATCAAGTTGAAGGATGTGGGTCGAGTTGAACTTGGGGCTGAAAATTACGGCTCATTTCTGCGGTTTCGGGGTAAAGAAGCGGTGGGTCTAGGCATTTTTCAAATTCCCGGGAGTAATGCCCTAGAGGTTGCCCGGGGCGTAAAGGAAACCATGGCAGCCCTATCCCAAGATTTCCCCCCTGGGATGACCTATGACATTGGCTTTGACACCACCGATTATGTGGAACAGTCTTTAACCGAAGTGATCTGGACCTTAATTCAAGCCGTTGGCTTGGTGGTTCTGGTGATCTTCGTCTTTTTGCAAGATTGGCGCACCACCATTATTCCCGCCGTCACCATTCCCATTTCCCTGATTGGCACCTTTGTATTTGTGAAGCTGTTTGGCTTTTCCATCAACAGTCTGACCCTGTTCGGCCTCACCCTAGCCACGGGCATGGTGGTGGATGATGCAATTGTGGTGGTCGAAAATGTCGCGGCCAAAATTCAGAACGAGGGCATTAATCCGCGACAGGCTGCTATTGTCGCCATGCAAGAGCTAACAGGAGCGGTGATTGCTACCTCTCTGGTTTTAATGGCGGTGTTTGTACCCGTCGCCTTTTTCCCGGGGACGACGGGGGCGCTGTATCAACAGTTTGCATTAACGATTGCATTTGCGATCGCTCTCTCCACTTTCAACGCCCTCACCCTGACGCCTACCCTATCCGGGTTACTGTTGCAGCAAAATCCCAGCATTCCGAGTTGGTTGGCACCGGGGTTTAACGGGTTTAATCGCCTCCAAGATCGGTTACGCCAGAGCTATGGCAAGATTTTGGACTGGATGAATCGATTTAAATATCTCGTTTTAGCGATCTTTGCCGCTTTGCTAACCCTAACGGCATGGCTCTACACCACCGTTCCCTCAGCCTTTTTACCGGAAGAAGATCAAGGCTATTTCCTCACCATTGTCGGAGCACCCGATGGTGTCTCGCTGGAGTACACCAGTGATGTGATGACAAAAATTGAAGAAGTCATGCTGCCCATCCCAGAAGTGCGAGCTACTTTTGCGGTGGGGGGATTTAGCTTTGGAGGCAATGCCTCTAATAAAGGGATTGTCTTTACTACCCTCAAACCCTGGTCTGAACGGCGTGCGCCAGAGCAGAAAGCTGAGGCCATTATTAACCGAGTTCGAGGTCAATTGTTTCAGATTCCTGAAGCGCGCATCTTAGCCATTAACCCCCCTTCTATTCGTGGGCTGGGCAGCTATGGAGGCTTTACGTTTCAGCTTCAAGACCGAACTGAGAATATGAGCCTAGACGAGTTTGTAGGCAATATGGGCAAATTGTTGGGGGCTGCCAACGACCATCCCGCTCTAGAAGGCGCTTTTACCACCTATGGGGCCAATACTCCGCAGCTCCAAATTGAAGTAAATCGTCAGCGAGCCAAAGCTTTACAAGTTGATGTTGATGAAATATTCGACACATTGCAAATTTATTTGGGCTCCCGGTATGTTAATGATTTTAGTCTGGGTCGCCGTACCTATCGGGTCTATGTGCAGGCCGATCAGCAGTTTCGCTCCAATCCGGATGATATTGGCAAGCTATATGTCCGCTCCGGCACGGATCAGATGATCCCTCTCAGTAATTTAGTCACTATTACTTCGGTAACGGGTGCCCAAACCATTAATCACTACAATCAATATCGTTCCATTGAGATTAACGGGGCGGCAAAGGCGGGCGTGAGTTCGGGGCAAGCCTTACAAGCGATGGAAGATATCGCTGCCAAAATACTCCCACCTGGCCTGGGCTTTGAATGGTCAGGCATCTCTTTAGAAGAAATTGAGTCTGGCGGTCAAGCCACCCTTATTTTCAGCTTGGGGCTGGTGCTTGTGTTTTTGGTGCTTGCAGCCCAGTACGAGAGCTATGTGGACCCGGTCATCATTATGCTCTCGGTTCCTCTGGCGGTATTAGGGGCTTTAGGGGCTCAAATCCTGCGAGGATTTTCCAACGATATTTACTGCCAAATTGGCCTGGTGATGTTAATTGGCCTCGCCAGTAAAAACTCCATTCTGATTGTTGAATTTGCCAATCAATTGCGCGCGGAAGGGTTATCTATTCCCAAAGCCGCACTTCAAGCGGCGCAGCAGCGACTCCGGCCCATTTTGATGACCGCCATTTCCACCCTTAGCAGTATTTTTCCTCTAGTGGTGGCCTCTGGGGCTGGCGCTGGTAGCCGTCAATCCTTGGGAACAGCGGTCTTTGGGGGCATGTTTATTGCCACCTTCCTAAGTCTATTTGTGGTGCCGATTCTGTACATTGTCATCAAAGGCCTGAGCGATCGCCCCTCCCCCAGCCCGGCGGCTCTTCCCCCAGCCGTAGATACTCAGGAAGCAAACGAGCAAATACCCGTTACGGCCAAACGAAGCAGTTGAAGCGTTAGCCAAAACTTTGTTAGTTAAATTGAAACGAGTAGATATAGCGATCGCCTTGCCAACTCAAAAAGCTATTTGATAGCAGCCCCATCACTCAATCCCTAAAATATTACGTAAAGCTGGTAGTTGATGGGTTCGTAGAAATTTAAAGTCAGAGCAATTTAAACTTTTAAACGGCACCTGTTGCCCATGTTTGACCCCTGCATTAAACTCTTCCAATTCTCTCTGACTTAAACAATAAGGGCTGGGGTAAAGAAACCGGGCAATCCATTTAAACAGCACTAGATGGCGCCAATGAGTATTTGGGTCATTTCCCATCGCGAATCCAAGGACATAGGCTTCTCCAAAAGAGTCAAATCCCTTTTTTAACAATAGGTGTAGGCAATCATGTTGGTATAAGTCAATCTTGCCTGGCAACGCGAATGGACTATTGGGATTTTCAAACAACCACACGAAGAATGGGATTTTTGAAGGAGGGTCTCCAGCTAATGTTAAATATGCATCATGCAGAGTTAATACTTCAAGTTCTTCTGGGTAGATATCCCAAAGCATTGACTCCTCCTAGTTGAAATATCAAAAATTTACGATTGTTAGCTTAGAATCCAGCGAAAAATACCTAAGCAGTCTACACAAATAAAAAGGGATGCAGAATAAAGTGTCATCGATTGATCTCGAAGCAAAATACTTGAGAGCAACATTTGACCCGAACTCACAGCAAGAAAAAGAAAGCCATAGCCACTAATTTCTGTATTCGAGGCAAGGATAATACCTCCCGCTATAGCACAGGCAGTGCTAGAGAATTTTAGCCGTTGTGCTAAGGCTAAATGATTGCTAAATAAAACCATTGGCACTCTCTATATAGACAATGTTTGCTCATACATTTAATAAAGAAATTATTCTTTCATCCAACTCAAACATCTAGACAAGCCTGATTTTTATTAATCAATATTCTGATAGAGCTATCATTAGGTAAAAAATATATCTTCAGAAGTTATTAGCAGTAATACTTACACCTAATCCTCTGACACACGACCAAAAAGTATCCATCAATATAAACTACTTGCAGGCAAGAGAAAACATCCAGACAGAAACATGTAATATTCTCTTGAGATAAATATCATATATTTAGGTTTAAACTGATGTTAACTATTATTTTGTATCACAAACTGAGAAGACAACCCTAATCTTTCTTGTAGGCTTTTCTTTCAATATAAGCCTAATAATCTGTTTTCTAGCTGAATTCTCTAGAAGTAAATCTTCTGGAAATCAGTCCTGCACTATTTTTGCAATAAGCAAGTAGTATTGCCTCAATATCTTTATTAAAATTTATTTGATAAAATGCTCACTTTTTCAGGAGATAGCTATCAGTACTTCCTCAACAAAAACTCTGGTAAATATCAAGCCTTCATAAAAAACAGGATCTAATCTCAGTCTCTATAGAGAAAATTCTGCTAAGGATATTGATGGGCTTAGAACTTTAATTTCATGCTTGCTCACTGCTTGTAAGCGAGGCCAGGGCTGTTTTAAATTACCTATAGAAAAATTAGGATGACTCAACCTCGTAATGGAAGAAGTAATGAGCACCCTAATTGACGTCTTCAAGCAAGTCCC
>NZ_JANQOP010000160.1 GCF_028285745.1 Acaryochloris sp. IP29b_bin.137
TCACGAAAACTGGCTAAACAACTTGTCCATCAGCATATCTATGAATGGGCGTAGAGAAGGTCATTCTTGAGAGACCCCAGAATCCGTTAGAACGAGGACTGAATCATGGCACTTCAGCGAGGTTCGGGTCATCGTCTTCTACGCCGCTGTCCATCAGGCTCAGTAAAACGCCAGCGATGGGAATGGATAGAAATAGACCCACTAGTCCTGCCAACCGAGATCCGATGAGCAAAGCAAAAAACAAGACGACTGGGTTCATCTGCAGGGAGTTCTGCATTACGCGAGGCATCAAAATATTTTCTTCGATCTGTTGCAGTACAATGCAAGCGATGAGGACTTGCATGGCTCTCCATAGCCCTTGAGGCAAGAGGATCAGGGAAATCAAACCAATGCCTATCGTTGCCCCGATGCCGGGAACCATATCAAAGAGCCCGGCAACGACTGCCAAGATTAAGGGCACAGGTACATTTAGAATTAGAAAGACCAAAAAGCTCGATACTGCAAAAAATAAAGCTAATAAGAAGCGTCCCCAGAAGAAACCGAGGAAATTGTGCTTCATCGCTAACGTGAATTTGGCACGGGCGGTTTTGGGCAGTCCCCTCAACAGCCATTTCCACATTCGCCCCCCATCGAGCAGCATAAAAAAACTAACCACCGCCATTAGAATCAGGTTTAAGATCAGATCGACAAGATAGCTGAGGAACCCCTGAATAATCCCAATGCTGGAGCCTAAGCGCTCGATCACTTGATCGCGAAATTTAGCTTCAATGGCCCCAAAGTCGATCTGAATATCCCGCGCAGCCAGCATTTCTTCAGCTTGTAGACTGAGTCGGGCCATGGCATTAAGGAACTCAGTCACACTGTTGACGAGATCCTGTCCTTGAGACAGGACTGCAAACAAGATGGTGATCAGTAAGCCAAATAACAGCGATAATCCCACTAAAAAAACCACAGTAGCTGCCACCTCATGGGGCAAAAAACGTCGCAACCACTGGGTTGGATAGTTGAGCAGAAAGGCTAGAATTGCAGCGAAAATAAAAATTAATAAGATGCCCTGAAAATAGGCAAATACCTGGAGCGTCGCCCAACCTGAAGCAAATAAAAGCAAAAATCGAACTAAGACGGAGTTCGTGAGGCGATTCCAAAAATATTTGCGGTAGGGAGCAGGCATAGAGAACAAGCGGATGACCTATTCAACTATGGCACGATAGTTTAAGTCGTCGCTGAATTCTACACAAAAGGACTGGGTTAATGCTTAGGCATTTTCGAGCATCCATATGGACTTTAAGCCTTCGCGGTAGGAGGGATGCAGCAACTGTATTCCCAGATCTGTTTTGATTTTGAGGTTGCTGACGCGCCGACACTCCTGCCAAAAAGACTGAGCCATGGGACTCAATTGAGCATCTGCATAGGCAAGAGCAGGAGGGGGTTGGATGCCCAGTAGTTGGCTTCCTGCTTCAATTAAGGTTCTTGGCTCTGAGGGGAGGTCATCCGCCACGTTGTAGATAGAGCCGGGTTGGGGGTGCTGCATAGACTGATGGAGGGTTTGGACAATATCATCCACATGAATCCGACTAAAGACATGACCTGGTTTGAGGATATGGCGAGCCGTTCCAGCTTTCAATCGGTCGAAAATACTCCGGCCTGGGCCATAAATACCCGGTAGGCGAAAAATATGGGTTGGGAGTGAAGACTGTAACCATTGCGTTTCAGCTGTGACTCGATTTTGCGATCGCACCGACTGAGGCTTGACAGGACTCTCCTCATCTACCCATGCTCCTTGAGAGTCTCCATACACCCCTGTTGTTGACAGGTAGCCAAACCACTGAAGGGGGAGTTTCTCCAAGGTTGAGAGTAGATGGATCACAACCGGATCCTGGCCTTGCGGATCAGGAGGAATAGTACTTAGGACATGAGTGACACCGTTATAAGCACTTGGGGGTGGTAAGGCAGGGGGTTCCTCAAGCACATGAGCAAACGGGAAACAACTCAATCCGGGAATGCTGCCACTCCGATTTGTAACACTGACTGGGATATGGGCCTTAATCAATCGTTGAGCAAACCGCAGACCGGTATAACCGCATCCTAAAATTAATACTTTCATCCTGTTCACAATGCTCCAACAAAAAGGACCTTATCACCTTAAGCACAGTAGTTGTGGGAATGATCCGATCCGTCTCCGTATAGATTAACTTGTGTTATTTCGAGACCTGAAATAGCCTGCTCCTATTCAAAAACATTCTTTAGATTTTGGATTGCTTTGTGTTTATGGAAAAAACTGGGCAAACTAAAAGCATGACTTCAACTTGACCTTGCATAAAAGATGACGGCAACGATGACTATTGGTGAAATTGTTGAACAGGCGATGAGAAATGGCTATCTGACCCCAACGATGGAGGCAGAGGTAGGCCGGATTTGCGATAATGCCTCAGAGCTTGCTGTTGAAGAATATCAGTCCCTCGATCGTTTGATGGGAGCGCTCCTGACAGGGCAAGTGGTTGCAGTACCTCGTAAACAG
This sequence comes from Acaryochloris sp. IP29b_bin.137, assembly GCF_028285745.1. GTDB lineage: Bacteria > Cyanobacteriota > Cyanobacteriia > Thermosynechococcales > Thermosynechococcaceae > Acaryochloris. Next base: position 2,519 of record NZ_JANQOP010000160.1, read on the forward strand.
TTCATCAACGTGATGGAAGAACTGGTGCTCACCGAAGCCATTACGCGGGTCTCTCAGATTGAAGCCACCAGTGATCACACCCTGGACTTGGGAGACATCGCCGCCTACGCGTTGAACCGTTTGCCACCCCTTTATGCCACCACAGAAGAGGGCGCCACCTATCAACGGCAACGGGCCAAGCAAGAGCTACTCGATTTAATTATTCAGCAGGTTGAGACCGCCATTTCCCGAAACTTAGATCAGCCTGACTTCTATCCAGAGCGCCATGCGTTAGAGTCTGATCATCAAAAGGATCTGCTGGGCCAAGTCAGTTCTTTGCTGCAAGCCTACGCACCTGACTATGAGCAGCCTGTCAAAAGCTAAATAAAGATTGCTTTCAGAATTATTCTGCTATTCCCTGCTACGCTGAGGCTCTAGGTTTAATAAACCTAGTCTGACCCTGGCTTTATCAAAGCTTTCTTAGCGTATCTCTGCCCATGAAAACCGAACAGAGTGCTCCCTTATGGATTTACGACACAACACTGCGGGACGGTGCTCAACGGGAAGGCATATCTTTATCGGTTGATGATAAATTAACGATTGCCCATCAGCTTGACAAGCTAGGAATCGCCTTTATTGAAGGAGGTTGGCCAGGCGCTAACCCCAAAGATAAGCAGTTTTTTCAGAAACTTCAGGCTTCTCCCCTTCGCCAAGCTGAAATTGTTGCTTTTTGTTCAACCCGTCGTCCTCACACTGCCGTAGAAGAGGATCCCATTTTGCAACCTATTTTAGAATCGGGAACGCGGTGGGTAACAGTATTTGGCAAATCTTGGGATCTTCACGTCAAAACGGGATTGAAGACGACCCTAGATGAAAATTTAGCCATGATTGCTGATTCTGTCGAATATCTTCGCCAACAAGGGCGGCGGATTATTTATGATGCAGAACATTGGTTTGATGGATATCAACGCAATCCGACCTATGCCTTAGAAACCGTTCAAGCAGCGATTGATGCAGGGGCAGAGTGGATTGTTCTTTGTGATACGAATGGAGGCTCCCTGCCTCATGAGATTGCAGAGAGTATGCAAGCTGTGCTGCAGTTGATCGCCGATCATCCCACGCGTTCAGCACGGATTGGTATTCATACCCACAACGATTCAGGAACTGCGGTAGCTAATGCTTTAACGGCAGTTCAATGGGGCGCTGAGATGGTCCAGGGGACGATTAACGGTTATGGCGAACGCTGTGGGAATGCCAACCTTTGTACATTGATCCCTAACCTGCAACTCAAGTTGGGCTATCACTGCGTTAAGTCCGAACAACTCACAGAACTGACATCAAGCAGTCGCTTGATTAGCGAGCTCGTTAACTTAGCACCCGATGAGCATGCTCCCTTTGTCGGCTTGTCGGCTTTTGCTCATAAGGGAGGAATTCATGTCAGTGCTGTACAGCGCGATCCCCAAACCTATGAGCATATTGACCCTGATACGGTTGGGAACCTACGTCGAATTGTCATTTCCGAACAGTCTGGGCTGAGTAACGTTCTGGAGAAAGCCCATCATTGTGGAGTTGCCCTAGACAAGCAAAATCCGGTTAGTCGCCAACTGCTGCAACAGCTCAAACAACTTGAGCATGACGGCTACCAGTTTGAAGCTGCGGAAGCCAGTTTTGAGTTGTTGCTGCGCCAAGCCCTCGATCAACGCCCTAGCTTGTTTGAACTCCATGGTTTTGACGTCCATTGCTATTGCGGTTCTCTAGAAGCACGTCAACAAGGTGGCTTTAGTAGCACTGCTTTAGCAACGGTAAAAGTCGTGGTCGGCGTTCAAGAAATTCTGACTGCTGCCGAAGGCAACGGACCTGTATCTGCTTTAGATGCAGCCTTGCGAAAGGCTCTAGTAGATGTTTATCCCAGCATTGCTAAGTTTCAGCTCACAGACTATAAGGTCCGAATTTTGGATGGTAAGCGTGGAACTTCAGCCAAGACCCGTGTGCTGGTGGAATCGACCGATGGTCAAAATCGCTGGACAACGGTAGGGGTGTCCACCAATATCATTGGGGCTTCTTATCAGGCGGTAGCTGAAGGAATTGAATATGGATTGCTGCGCCCCTGCTTTAAGGATTCAGATGAATGCCCCATTGGTATTAGAGCTATTTTGAATGGGCAACACTTTTAGAGCGTTTTCTCTACGGTCAAGTCTTCTAGTCATCGGCTTGCTCCTGGGAAAAAACCCTCGGAGCAAATTTCCTCTCCAGTGTAAGGACAATCGACTGGGAAGGTCTGCAATGGTAGATCTGTTTCCAGTGCAGCCTGTTTTATTGCTGCGTTGTACCCCTTGGGAAGTTGTTCCATCAAATACCGTCTCAGACTGGGGGAGTCTTCTAGGATTAACTGGATTTGACGGCGCTGTTCGTATATCGTGCAGCGCCAACTGTTGCTTTGCTTGCCGGGTTGGTATTGCCACTTTAACAGGTGGGATACCAGGACAATCAAACGGCTGGTGAGTTCTCGGCGGTCTCTCTTGCCCAAGCTTTCAATTTCCTCCACCAAGTGCTCAATATCCACTTCCCTAAAGTTGCCCTGCCTCAATAGTTGGGATGTTTGTTCGACCCAGCCGATAAAGTCCACTTCGTATAGGGTTTGAGCGGTCGTTGGATTAGGAATTTGCATAATTCAGGTTCCAGACATTAACTCACGTTCAACGGCTTCGGTGATTCTGCGCCATAGCCATGTAGTGGGATTGGGCAATGCTCTGATCTGGGCGTTGATGTGGGGTGGTCGCTTGACCGCAATGGCATGTTTTGCCAGTTCCTCGGTTTATCGGCTCTGGGTAAACGGGGGAGGTTCGGATTCCCCATAAAATAGCTCTAATATGATGTTGGACGGTCTAAAAATGGAGCTGACGTCCATTGAATTAGAGGCTGAAAGTTTTGCAGACAGGGAATAAAAAGAATCATTAAACCTTGTATACCCCCAAATGTACCCCCAGAAGATTAGGGTATAGAGTTATCATAATTTATCTACAGGGAAGAAAACGACCTTACCGAGGATCCCCAACAGTGATGTTGCCAGTATGGGTACAAGGCTTAAAAATGTTACCTGAACATTTGTCCTTTGTTCTAGTGAATCAATTCGCTTGTTCAAAGATTTATCCAGAGACTCAATCCGCTGGCCAATGCTATTGAATCGCTCCTCAGTCCTTGCAGCAAAAACCTCTACTTTCTTATCCAAAACCTCTATTTTCTTGTCCAATCCAAGAATCAAGTTTTTGAGTTCTTGAATATCTGTATCGGTTGATGGGGGCATAGTGCTTTGACCGAAACCAGGGACGGTTCATCCGTAGCTCTAATATAACTTTGCTGAGGAATATAGAGTTCAATAGTGTCGAGCTGAATGATATCTTCTCTGAACGGTATTACTTTATCCTATTCATGAATTATTTTGGGACTGGATGGATGACCAGAGTGCTTACAAACAATAAAATAAAAGGTTTATTTCCATAGGAAAGCTGCCAGCAGGAACACCATGTCAGTGGAAGTAACAGAAAAAGTTAATGCTGTAATTTTGGAATATGCTTCGCCTACACTGAAACGTTTAGGTTTCTCAAAGTCGGGTCAAAGATTTTGGCATCGTACACAAGAATCTATTTGGGTACTGGAGTTTCAACGGGGCAAATACAATCAAGGCAGTAATGGTGAATTTACCTTGAATCTTGGTGTGTATCACCCTGTTTGGGCACATGCGGTCATTGAAATCCCTCGGCTTAGTTTTATGGGTCCAGTGAAAAAAAAGCCCGCTGAGCAGGATTGCTTCATCCGAGAACGTCTAGACGAGCTGTATGGTGTTCCAGTTCATCTAAGGTCAAAAGGGAGTTCATGGTGGGGCGTTTCAAGTCATCTGAGGATTCCTGATCTTGGCGATTCCGTGGTGTCTGCGATTGAGGAGTTTGCCATACCCTGGTTTCAAAGGTTAAATGACCTGCAAAGTGGGGTTGAGTATCTTGACAACCGCTATTCTGGATTACGAAATGCTTGGCTCTATAAGGTCAACGCAATGATCGGAATGGGACTTCTTGGGGAAACACAACGAGCATCAGAGCTATATAAGCTTGCGCGTAAGGACTCGCCAAATCGTGGAGCAATGGACACCGACTTTCGTGACTGGAGAAAGTCCATAGGGATCTGAGCACACCTTATCCATCTGTTACCCTCAATTAAATTTACTCTGGTGACTCAATTGGTCCAAACGCAAGCATCAAAAATTGAACGAGCGAATTTTGAACTTTTCACGAACAGGAATTTTGGCGTGATCAGCGAATATTTCTTTAAAGGCTATATTGCTCATCTCACTGATGAAAACATGACAGGCGGTCACAAAGCGATTCAACGTGCTCTAGAGATGTACACTCACGCTTTCACGGACATTACAGTCAAGCTTGATGTATTAGTTGAATCCGGAGATCGTATTGCATGGCAACGAACCTTTCATGCAGTCCAACAAAATGCATTCAAGGGATTCCCTTCTTTTGGAGACACTATTGTCTGGCGTGATATGGTAACCAGTCGATTTAGTGAAGGACTCATCGCTGAAGAATGGATAGTCTCTGATCTCGCTGAACGCCTCTTACTCGCAAGAAAGCAACATCAAACTGATAAATAACCAGCTAAACAGCTATGAACGAAAGATTTATCAGCCCAATGGCTCAATGGTTAGATGCATTGTGTTAACTCTAGTAGGCAGCGATGAATGCATTTGCTGATCTGCTTTGAGTAAGTAAATGCACCTTGAAAGATGTCTGCAATTGCAAAAGTTAAACAGATTTACAGCACCATAACCCGCTTTAACGATGAACCTCGCGCAGATCCAGGACTAGATAGGGCTACGATCATCGATCGAATAAGTTCAGTTGGCTTGTCCCCGCCAGAAGCTGTTATATCTCTCTACGAGTGGAAAAATGGGATATCAAACTTGGACGCTTTTCTACACCTGAACGATCTAGATTTCGCAGTTGATAGTTACAAACAGATGTGTGCTTTCAAGCAAGAGTTCCAAGACTTCGAGTGGCAAAGATCCTGGCTACCAATTCTAAACATGAACGGTGATATCCATATCTGTCTGGATTTATGAACATTGGCCCTATTTTCTATTGATATCGAATGCGATTCAGTCAAACTTATTGCTAAACACTTCGAAAACTACCTGGATGCCATTTTGGAGATTTTTAAATTGGGTCTCTATTCATTTGACTCTGACGCTGGCTGTATCTTTGTTGAGCCAAAAGACAGACAGCTCATACTATCCAGGTTTGAGATAAAAAGTGCATGGTGATTTATGGTTTTACTTCAATGTTCTAGAAAATCAGGCACTAATTCATAGCCTCTCCACTTAAGGGTAGCCAGGTGAGATTATCTCAGCTCCCTATTTCATTGGGTAACTATACAAATAATTGAGGTTGCAATCAATCGCCTGCTGAATGGTTTCGCGATACTTCGAAAGACCCAGATGGGTTCGCAAATCTTCATATCTGCGCATTGAGAAGCCCAGAACATGAGCAGTCGATACCCTGGCTCACTCTAGTAAGCTTGGCTTCATCGCATCAACAATGTGCGAATTGAAAACGATGACAGGAGTGTTTTTTGTCTTGGCTTGGAAAGGTAATATCTTCGATCATCGTCAACATACCAGAGCCATCAAGCGCCTCAACAATGGCAAGACCATTGCCATTTTTATCGAATTCGATGACCGATGTGTGATATTTCGATAGACTTGCGCTCCAAGTCATCATAAAAGTCCATAATTTTGACAAACACATTACCCCCAGGCAAAAAACTCTGGGGGCTTATCTTTAATAAACGTTAAAACGGTATGTCGCTCATCATCTCATCCATCGGGATAGGTTCTTTCGGCTCAACCTGAGATTTTACTTCAGCGGCTTCTGCCGCTTCTCCTGACTTTGCGAAACTGGCAAAATCCTCATACTCGTCAAAGGCACTCTCAATTAGGAGCCGAGTGTCTTCGTCCAGCCCAAGAAATAGCTGAGCGAAATTCTCGACCGTCGGCACATCGAAAGACTTGATAGACGTTACCCAACTCGTATCGTTACCACTCCCCTTTAATGCAGACTCGAGCGTGGGGCAGAAGGCCCAGAGAGCATGGAATCTATAACCCATCCGTTTTTTGGTGAGGATACTGACTTCATTGCGGAAGTCTCTCAAACTCTGGCCAAAGCTTCCACAAACAGAGCCTTTTGCAGTTAACAACAGAGGGTGAGAATGCAGGGGCTTGTTGTCGGCCCCTAAAACGAAGATGAGGTAGCGGGTTTTTAGAAGATGGATGGCACGGTTGTAAACAGTCCTCTGATACTGCCCCATAAAATCCCGTGTTGCCCGATCGTACATCAGCAAGCCTGACTGCCGGACGATAGCTAGCCGAGGGATCAGCGTGCGATATCCTTCAACTTCAGCAGCTTTGAACTGGGCGAGGTGCTTCGACCAAGTGGTATCGGGCACGAACCCACTGGCCTCGACATTCTCGTTGCTGATGAACAAGCCAGAGCGTTCAGGATCGCTATCATTGAGGACTTGAAGGTAGGGCAATGACTGCCGTTCCGATTGATACGCTTCACCGTCGATGAAACCAGCAATAGCTTCGGTAATGGGAACAACATTAGGTTTTTGAGTAGTGGTAGGCATTGATTTTGTCCTTTTGAATGAGGTATTGAATTGAACTGGTTGAGTGTACGGTTTGGGATTTGTCACGCTGCTGGGAAGGTCTCAAAGTCATCGGGAAAAATCTTGATGGGGCATTGGAAGCCATCCAACAGCACCTCGACTAGCCCATCCCGGATAGCCAGAATCTTGCCCCAGGTGCCTGCTGAGTAGGTGGTAGACGGGTCCCGAATGGTTTCAGTTAGCCTCACTCGAGTAGCGCCGACTTGAGGAGAGGGTGGAGGAGCTGAAGAATGGGAAGTAAGAGGTGGGGAGCCGTTAGTAGCTGCCTCAACTTTGGAGGGCTGGTCTGAGATGGGCCAAACGGTCTCAGCCAGTGCACAAATTTTTCTGCACAAATTCGCCTTAATATATATACGGGAAATTTGTGCAGCCTCTTTAAGCCCCTCTAAAACGCTAGAACGCTTGTTAATAGAGTATTTTGACTGCTTTGTGGGCTGTCCTTTTGTCTCCTTCACTGAGTGACCAGCGTCCCGCTTGAACCACTGCTCAAAAATCTCAAGTCGTCCATCATGAAGCGCAAGTTTCTGCTGCTTGGCCTGTCCAGTTTTTGCATCAATGACTGCCGCTTCGAAACGAAGTCTATATTTGTTTCTCCCCATCTTGTCCAGCTTTAGCCCCACGAGGGTTAAAAGAGCATTGACACAGGCGATGGGGTATTTAGTCGGGGCATTTACACCTATCAGTTGCAAGTCCTGATGGTTAGCGATCACCCTCTCATGGATAGCGATGATAAGCGGGTCATCCTTCCCGATCTCCTCGCCACCCAGCACTCGATTCAGAAGCGATTTGACCCCCAGAATCTCTAGCGCTTCCACCCGATTGCTCATCTGCGACCGATTGAGATCGGGAATAAAGGCACAGCCATATTGGACCACCGCCTGTCCTCGGGCCTCATCCCGCCCCTTTAAGAACTGCCTCCCCTTGGTTAGGTAGTAGAGGGTCTCAATTTGGCGAATCCACCCAGGCTCTTGCGTTTTGGCGACAATCGCAGGGGTCGGTTCAACGAGAAGCTTCTTCTGGATTTCGTGCCGCAATTCCCGCTGGCGTTCGGCCTCTGTCTTCGTTTCACGCTCCTTGGATTTTTGGTAATCTGCCTCAGAATTGAAAGGTCGAGATTCTGCTACTCGCTGGCAGAAAGTGACCTGGGATTCTACCTTGATCGACTTCGTGAGGCCCCTCAAATTTTCGTCGGAATCCTCTGTATACCGTTCGATAACATACCCTCCAGCTTTCAGGCCATACTTGATATATTCTCGATAGCAAGCCAGTTCCAGGTTGCGAGCAGCACCCATCTTCGCCCAGGTTTCCAGGGGTGCCCCGTTAACAATGGCATTGCCCTCATCCTGAACTAACGTAAATTCCTCCCACCGTCGAAGATTCAGTTCTGCCTCTTTGGCTTGCCCCCTGATCAACCCCTGAGCAGACTTGGAGCCATTCCCCACTCGAAAGATTGAGGGGGCCTTTTCAGCAGCCCAAACATGGATAGGCAGGTCTTCTCGGACTCTAGCCAAGGCCTGACGTGCCGAATTCGCGGGTGTAATCCCTGAGAAAATCCCAAATACAGCGCTAAAGTGGCCCTTAACGTCTATGGAGACCCCCGTCCCCAGAGTGGGACTAACAATGACGATGTCGTAGTTCTGGACCAGGTGATTGATTTTGCCCGCCCCCTTAAAGGCGGGATGGCTTGGGTCTGAAATGGTCACGGAGTCCACTCTCAGGACGCGACGCTCTGGGAAACGTCTCCTGAATCGAAGCTCTAGATTAACCGTCCCAAACGCAGACCCCGCCTTTTGCCCTGAGGTGCAGAAGTAAACCTTGCCCCCGCCTTCAAGCACCTGGATGGCTTTTTCAATCAGCTGATCAGGGGTGTCGTTTTCGTAAGCAATCGCCAATGGATGGCTGGGGTTCCTATATTGATTGAGAACGAGGTAGGGCCTACATTCTGGGCAACCCGAGATTGTACGGACAAAATCAATTGATGTATGGCCTAAATCAGCATCCAATGTAATCAACTGCCCTTCTGAATCAGGGTTTAGCACTCCCGCTAGCAGCCTCGAAAACTCAATCAATATTTCTGGTCTATGCTTTTTGACCTCCGTATCAGCGTTGAGCAGGTGATCAATGACTTGCTCCACCTCATCAATGATGACGATTGCATCCCGCCACGGCTCCCCGTGAAACTTCGCCCTTGAATGGGGATGCATTGAATCCACACAGAGTCCAAACCCCTGAATCTGCCCTTCGGGGCCAAGGCTAGATAGGAAGGGCACCCCCAACCTCTTCGCTAGCGCTTCCCCTAGCTGCACTCGGTGGGTAATCAAGATTACGGGCTTACCCACCGCTAAGGCTTCAGAAACGTGCCCGATTAGACTTTCCGTCTTTCCTGTCCCCTTCTCGGACTTGATCGCGACCCAAGTTTCCGTTGAGAGTGCAGGGATATCCCCGAGATATCGCTAATTTAGCACAAGGTCTGGGGACTGAGTTAGCCTGCGGGAGCGAAGAACCCGTTGGACCTCAAATTGAATTCGCTCATCAAAGGCACAATCAAAAGCCCCTACACCCTGGTTAAAAATGACATCATCGACGCCCTTGTCCTCCCCAGGTAGGTTGATAATGCTCACCTGACCTCTGCCTTGGGAAGATCCACCAGTCTTATTCCCTAACTGCCGTGATCGGATGCAGTGGCAAAGACGTTTCTGAGCAGCCCAAACGTTGGCTCTAGCTTTGGGTTTCTTGTCATTGTCAAAGCAGATTGAGACGGGCCGTTCGTAGCTAACCAGAGGGGCAATGTCAGGGTGTAAATAGCTCCTGCCCTGCTCATCCTTTTTGCACCCCATCCACACCCCAAGCAGAGCGATGGCGCAATACCCTGCACTGAGGAGTGATGCTGCCTTTTTCACTCCTTCACAGAGGATGATCTCAAGCGTTGGTGTGGCCTGAACCCATGACCAAAACGCCACATCTTCAGTGTTTGGATCCGGCGCAGTCGGGAACCGTGACTCCCACTCAGTTAAGAAACCCGCTTTTTGGGCGATAGTCCTACTGGTTCGATAGTTAACCCTCAGATAAAATACCCGAGCCTCTGCTTTTGGGGGATTTTCATACTTGATGACCTTCGTTTTGGGAGCAGGGCCAAACCCTGTGTATTCTTCCGTAAAGATCCTCGGCTGGTTGGGCTTCACACAGCAAAAATCCATAGGCGTTTGCCAATGGGTGGTGGGGTCCAAACTCTCGCAGATCCAGCCCCCTTCCTTCAGGTTCTGGTAGCGTCTAAGAATTGCCCCTGAAACCCGCCCCGTATTCGTCCGCTCAAGTTTGTCTGAGTAAAGCAGACAATCCAACAACTCATCTTCGTCCGCTGCTCTGACGTTCAGTGCAACGATGTCAGCGTCGATTGCGCTTTGCGAAAACTCTTGACAATGAGCAGGGTTTAGATATTGGTAAGAATCACTATTAGTATTTTGGTAGTATTCACCAATACCCAATTTTTGGTTGAACTCACCAAAATCCCTTTCTCTATCTCCTGGATATTGGTAAGTATTACTATTATTGCCTTGAAGATTCTGACAAAGGATAGAATCATCCGCTGAATTATAGTGACTATCACCATAATTTGTTATACTTGGGTTGTATCTATCAAAAGTTTGTGCCACCTTTAAAACGGCTCCATCGAATGGTCCAGGGAGACCTGGTCAATTTGTTTGGGTGTTGGCACCGTTAGAAACTCGTTCCGCCAAGATTGAGGTTTCTAACGGTGTTTTAAGTAGGCCAGGTGGTCCAATAGATTTCTTTAAGCCCCGGTGTTTTCGGGGTTTTTTGCTGTTTGTTCGAGGCCAGTCAGTCGTCATCGTCAACTCCTTCAAACTTTTATGGGTTCCAGTCCGGTCATTCACAGGACTGTCAAGGGACTTCGTGGGAAAAATAGTCATGCTGAATCCCTCCCCTGGCGGGATGGCCAATGACTGGGCAAGGATTCAAAGAACCGTTCGATGGCTCTTTGGTGGTTGGCTTCGTCCTCCCAGTTCACCAAGCGATCCACGCAAAGGGCGAAATTCCACAGCCGGGAACGACCGACATTGATGAAGTGAACACCCGCTCTGAATCGACCCTGCTTGGCATATTCATAGAGAGTCGTGCGGGAGATTCCCACTGTTTTAGATAGGTCGGCAGCAGAGCAAAAGATTGGCCGATCCGCTGCAAAATTTTGGGGTGAGGGTAGTGGCGTAGTCTTGACGCCTTCAGAATTGGGTATCACCATAAGGTTGTGCTCCCTGAAATATGGAGGCATGCAAAAGCCTCAGCTATTGGCTGTTGAGTTTTTGGTTCTCGGGGGGCGACAGGGGACTTCTTGGCGGGATGAACCTGGCGCTTCCCAAAAAAATATTCAGTTGGTGGACCTCTCATTTTGGCCTCCTCTAGATGTGCATTAGAACTGTAGGCAGGGTCTCTGCAAAACGTCAAAATGGAGCTTTACCCCCAAGTAAGCATACGGTTTTTCCCGAGAAAGCTTTTTCCCATCAGAATTAGCTTTTAGCGGTTTTGGGGTGAAATCGGTCATCAGTCTAAATCCTCAAAATATCTGGAAATACTGAATCGATTTTTCAGTATGTTAGGTCGGCTATGCAGGGCTTTAATCTAGGGAACTTCGATTAATCCATCACGTATTTGTAAATTGGCATTTAATCCCCATTTCGACCTCTGCTACAAAACACTGCTTCAATTCGTGCGACTAATTTTTCACTAAATCCAATTCCCTGCTACTGCCTGGTGATCATCCTGGCTTCTCCTCCTCTCGATCCCTTACTTGAAACATAGGCAGAATGTCCCTAAACCTCCAAATGAAATTTGGATTCCAATTAAGGATACGGTTTTACCTAAATTGGCTTTATCCCTATCGGTAAAACCATTGAGCACCTTTTTAGGGAAATAGGACATCGACTTCAATCCTCAAAATGTGTGGAAACTATATCGAGGGACTCATTTTTCACTAAATCCAATTCCCTGGTACTGCCTTGTGATCATCCTGGTTTCTCCTCTCCGCGATCCCTTATTAGGAACATAGGCAGGGTCCACCTCTACACCCAAATGAAATTTTGCTTCCAATTAAGGATACGGTTTTGCTAAAAAAGGCTTGTAAGCCTTATCGGTAAAACCATTGAGCAGTTTTGGGGGAGAATAGGGCATCGATCAAATCCTCAAAATATTTGGAAATAATGAATCGGGCTTTTGCCTACTGGATAAGCTTTTCAGGGTTTGAACAGAAGGAAATTTGATAAATTTATAACGATTTATTAAGTTGATCTTTTTTCGATTTTTTGGCTCCGATTCTTCGGGGTTGGTTCGAAACGGTTGAATAATGTCTCATTGAATTAAATTCCTCACTGAAACTTAGCGATGAAATTTTTTGGCCTTTCAATAGCGCTTCAAAGACTCCAGGCCATAACATCTGATCTTGGCCGCACTCTCGCACCCCATCTTTGTCCTGGATTAGCAGCATCGGCTCTCCTTGCTGGCTAGCTTTAGCCCCACTTCGGCAGTGACTTCCTGCCAATTTGAGGCAAATATAAAGGGACAATGTACTCCAAGGGCATCCCAGCTAAATCTTTTATCCCAGATAAACCAAGCACAGGTCACTGAATCGGTGCCTTTGGTATCGGCCCTGAACTTTATCCTGGGATTAACCACGATCACCTGTTTGAGGTGGTCTGCATGATCCCTCAGCCAGTTTCCCCGACCATTACAGGGCTCCAGGTAGCTGAGTCTAAGGAGAAATGCGACACCGTGATTGCAATGCTCAAAAGCTAGGGGCAGAATCTGTTCTGCCTCAGAGAAGGGGGGATTAGTGATGATCCAGGAATGGACCCCCCACTCAGACCAAAACACGGATGTGGTCGCGTCATTGGTCGTATGCCCCTCGGTAATATCCCAGAGCAAATCCGAAGCTGAGACGGATGTGATCAATGACCAGTTCGCTAGGACTTTCGTGATGGCATTATGGCCTGCACAGGGTTCAAACACTGATCCCCTGATGTTGGTCTGTCCGAGCAGCAAATCTGTGATGGGGGTTGGCGTAGGATAGTAGTCGTTTAAGATCCTCCGAGCTGGATTAGACATAGTATTTCTCGCAGTTGGCGTGAATGATTTTCGCTTTTGCAATCGCCTTCTCTGGGTCTGTGGCCCAGACCACGGGACGGAAATATTCCCCAGAGGAATTTACGACTTTGACGGTGAACTCCATTTCCTCTGGGCTCCGCTCCTCTCGATTTGCTTGCCAGGGAACAAGACCATCGGTGAGCTGAGGGTTGATCATTTTGCTTCCTCCATCCGTACGCTGCTGATAAAGCCTTTGCTCTTTAGGGAACTAATTTTTCTGTGATAGAGCTGCTTCATGCCTTTGGCATAGGAGTACTTTTTGGCGTCCCGAACATCCAGAGAGAACCGACTCCCCGTCCAGTACATCAAGGCTTGGGACATAGCCGTCAGAGCATTTATCGCCGTGACGATGTAGACCGTCTCATTGGCTTTAACGTTGTGGGTAATCCGATAATCTCGGCTCATGATGTAACCCCCTTCGCCCATGTCTCTATGGCGGCGTGAACAATGGCGATGACTTCCAGGGCTATTTCCTCTGGAAGACTCTCTAAGCCCAACGGTTGGAGCTGGTTCTGTTTGTTGTTGTGTCGTTTCATTTGTGGGCCTCCTTGATTGCTGTAGTGATGAAAAAGTGGAGGAACATCGAGAAATAGATTGTTTGCCAGAGCAGCACATAGAGCACGGTGTAGTTATTCATGTCGGCATCCCGTACCTTCTGCACAAAGGGCAAACCAGGTTTTCGTCTAGCTTTGAAGGTCGATGCTTGATGCCGCAGGACAGGCATTCTTGCCTTGGGGCTGGAGTGACAAGGCTAATGAGGCGCTTAAGGATTGATTTCATGGCTGAACCTCTGCTTAAGATGTAGCGATTTGAGGATTAAGGAAGCCTACGGACTGATGGGATGCATCGATGG
>NZ_JANQOP010000172.1 GCF_028285745.1 Acaryochloris sp. IP29b_bin.137
CCGTGCTGGCGCTTGCTCCACCTGTGCTGGAAAAATCACTGCTGGTACTGTTGATCAGTCTGATCAGTCCTTCTTGGATGATGATCAAATCGAAGCTGGCTTCGTTTTGACTTGTGTCGCTTACGCAACGTCTGACTGCACAATCGAAACTCATCAAGAAGAAGCACTCTACTAAAATCCAATGCCGCAGTTTGTGGCTTGTATGCTGGGGCGTGTTTGCTGCGCCCCAATTTTTGTCTTTAAATTGATGCTCCAACTGCTGCCCTGGGGACGCTACAGTGGGAGACATCGCAGTTAGACGTTCCCCTAAGGGTGCAGATGCAATGAATGCAGTTGACTATCTTCGGATTAGTTTGATCGATCGCTGCAATTTCCGCTGCCAATATTGCATGCCCGACTCCCAGGATTTGCATTTTGTACCGCCAACAGATGTTCTGACGGCGACAGAACTATTAGCCTTAATTCAGGCAGTTTTTATCCCTTTGGGGTTCACTCGCTTTCGTCTCACGGGAGGGGAGCCTCTCCTTAGACCCGATATTTTAAAGATTGTGCATGAGGTGGCAGCATTGCCCCAGGTACAAGACTTGGCAATGACCACGAATGCATTTTTGCTAGAACCTCTAGCTCGGGATTTATATGAAGCTGGATTGCGCCGCATTAACATTAGTTTGGATTCGCTTGATCCAGACACCTTTGCCACTGTCGTAGGTAGAGATTCGCGAAGACATCAGCGTTGGAATCAGGTTTGGGCTGGCATCCAAGAAGCCTATCAGGTAGGGTTTAATCCCCTTAAACTCAATGTGGTGATTATTCCAGGGGTGAACGATCACGAGGTGTTAGAACTGGCAGCGTTGACGATTGAGCGTCAGTGGCATGTCCGGTTTATTGAGTTTATGCCGATTGGAAATGCAGATTTATTTTGCGATCGCGGCTGGATACCGTCAGAGGAATTACGAACCCGCATTCGAGATCGGTGGGGCCTCACGGAAAGTCAGGTCCAGGGCAATGGTCCTGCGGATGTGTTCCAAATCCCAGGTGCTAAAGGAACCTTAGGATTTATTAGCCAGATGTCGGAATGCTTTTGCGATCGCTGTAACCGCATGCGCTTATCGGCAGATGGTTGGCTACGGCCTTGTTTGTTGAATGAAACGGGACAGTTAGATTTGAAGACGGCGTTGCGGGATGGCGTGTCTATGGGGGTATTAAAAGATCGCGTCCGGGAATTGTTGGAACTCAAACCAGAGATTAACTATAAGGAGCGACAATCCGGCACGATGGGAGCAAACTATAGCCGCACCATGTCTCAAATTGGTGGATAGCTGGTCAAAATTAGAGCCTATCTCTGTTATTTCGTTTCTAGGCCAAGGGCTTGTTTAAGAATAGTCCGCTCTTCGGTGGGAAGCTGGAGAAAAACGCGGGGGTCATTGGGCGCTGCTTTGTAATGGACGGCGGTTGTTAGTATACGTAGGGGAATCTTAAATTCTTCATGCCCTTCTGCTACTTCAGTCCAAACTTCTAGCCAAGCTTGGGCAGCATTCTGACTGACCATTTCCGAGATCAATGCGTCGCAGCTTTCGATTAGACCCACCCCTAGCGCATTTAGAAACTGATACGCTTTAAAAAGCGGGACAAGCTTTCGAATATGGAATTCCCATTGTTGAGTATCTTGATTCCGTTTGAATAAGCTTATAAGCATAATATCCGCCCACCAATTGTTGGATATTGCAACATCTGTTAGTTGATTAAGTGCATCTTCAAGCACTTCATATGCTTTATCATTGGGGTTAAGCGCAAATACCATCTCAGCTCTATTAAGCTTCCCAAATTTTCTATCTGGATTAATCTTTAGGGCTTCATCAAAGTTTTCGATAGCTTCTTCATACCGGCCTAAATAGCGTAGTGCAATACCTCTACTATTCCATACAGAATCATCCTTCGGCTTTAATGCCAATGCTTTGTCAAAGCTTGAAATAGCTTCCTCATATTGACCTGAATAGCGTAGTGCAATACCTCGGTTAGTCCAAGCTAAATGGAAATCTTCAACGATTTTAAGGGTATTGTCCCAACTTTCAATTGCTTCCTCGTATCGCTCTAAATTAAATAGTGCATAGCCTCGATTATTCCAAGATTGAAAGTCATCCGATTTAATGTCCAGGGCTTTGTCAAAGCTTCGGATTGCTTCTTTATGCCAACCTAAATTATCTAAAAGAATACCTTGTCCCAAATAATCTTCAGAAAGGCCTTGAAGTTCCACTAGCCTGTGCATATGGTATAAGGCGGCATCATAATCTTTCTGTTGATATTTTTCAAATAGTGCCTTGTAGTGAGCAGCAATCCGTGGATCATGTTCTTCTTCTGCATTTCTCTCTTGAGCCAACTTCAGGTAATAAGAATCAAAGCGTGAGCTTTCTGATGTGTTAGTAGTTTGGGCTTCCAGCTCTTTAAGTTCTTTACGTGAATACCAAGCTTTGAGAAAGTCCACAATCAAGCGAACTGGTTCCCCTCTTGTTTCTTTAATAGACAGGCAGATCCGCAGTAAGGGTTCACGCAACTCATAAAACGACTGCCGGCCGATATTATCGGATGATACGTAACCCCTATCTCGTAGGATCTTCAACTGATTCGATATTGTTTGATGAGTCGCAAAACACCGTCGGGCGATTTCTTTTACAGACATCGCGTATATGTGACGAGTCAATACTTTAATTATCTTGCGCTGTAGTGATGTGAGATGCATCATCCGTTCCTGATAATAAGGCGTCAGATCATCCAACATCTTCATAAACGGCTGAATCAAATTATCCAATGATTCATTGGCTAAAAATTCCGAAAATACAACATAAATCCTGTGATTACCACCTGCCAAATGGTGAACTGCCTGTACTCTGCTACGTCCCTTTGTAGTCTGAACAAAATTCACTAGCTTACGATTTTCTTCTTGTTGGGCAATATTTTTCAATAGAGTGACTGCCTCTTCAACTGACAAATCTTTCAAATATTGGATACGGAAGAATCCATAAAACGGAGAGGTTTGCAGTTTGACGCCATTGAACAAACTTTGCGATGTCGCCACAATTGTGCAGCAACTCTGTTCTTGCAAAAATGATCGCAACTGCTTTTGGCCAATATCCCCTAACTCCGCAAATACAACTTCTAGGTTTTCCATCAGCAGAAGTAACGTCCGTTCACCGATGAAGTTTTTCAGGGTGGAAAGCGCAACTTGTTCGGCTTCCTCTGGGGAAAGGTCATAGAGACGACTAATTCTGCTAGCAAGGTCATCATCTTTACATTCAGCTTGCAGTGCATTCAGAATTCGCAATACCAAATCAAAAAAAGATCCAACCCCCCACTCTTCCTCCCAAAGCCAAGCAATCACCAGATGATCTCTCAAATCTGTTTGTTGGGAGACACGGTGATAGAGCATCGATATCAAATGGGTCTTGCCAATTCCCCTCGGCCCAATTAGTAAGTTGAACTGTTTGCTATTCGTTAAGGCACTCACCCGAATTTGCTCAACCAAACGCTTAGCTAATTTGTCGCGTTGAACAAAAAGGGCCTCTAGAGTCTCAGAAGTTAACAGACTAGGCGTGTAACGAGAAACCTTCATTTTGCTAATCCCCGATGAATAATCCAGCTTTGCTGAATCAAGGCAAACCGAAACTCGTAGGCATTCACATCAACTTGCTGGATATAGTGATCGCGCTGGAGTAAGGTCAACACATCTCGGGTTGACTCAATATCAAAAGTATCCGTCTGAGATAAAATCCGATTATAAATTTCATCAAAGGACAGCGGTTCAGGAGCCAAGGCTAGTACATCTAGCAACTCCAAAGCTAAAGCCTTATCTCTGTTGAGGTAGTAGGTATCGATCCGTTCTCGATAATACCGAAGATGCCACGGATCTTGCGGGTCAAGCATGTACTGTTTAACGATGCTTGCGACATCAGCGGGTTCTTCTGCCTCAAGAAAATGATCAACCAGTTGATGGATAAAGAACGGAAGATTGTCAGCAGCTTTGGCAATCTCCTGGGCAGTTTTCTCCAGCTCCACAGCCAATCCTTCACCCACAATGAGCTGCCGGGCTAAATCTTCTGCATCCGTCTGAGCCAAGGGTGGAACATCCACAATCTTCATGTCATTCGTTGGATCATTGGCATATCCTCCTCTTTTCAATGTCGTCAATACGTTGTGTAATCCAATCGACCCCGTAAACACCATTCTTAAATTGGGGTGAGTTTGCCGGAGAGAGCGCAATACATCTAATATTTCTTGGACAAAGGTTTCTCCTTGCTGTTGCTTAATGTCATACAACATCAGCGGCAATTCATCCCAAAAAAAGATGACTGGACAATTCTGATGTTCCAGCAAATCTTCCATTGCTCTTTGTAAGACATCATTCCAGTGGTCTTCGGCTAACTCAGGGAGCTTCACGACTCCGGCAATTTCCAAACCTGTCAGGTTTCGAATTAAGTCGCGAACCTTGATGGCACTTTTACCTACATAGCTTAGGTACTTCTCCACATCATCCAGCACCCGCCTAGTAAAATCCGCTGCTGTCTTAATCCCTTCTAAATCTCGATAAATCGTAATGACCGTGTCCGGAGCTTCACTGTCCATTTTTTTGACAATGCTGGTTTTGCCCATCCGTCGTTCAGCTGTTAGGACCAAACTTTGACGGCCCAGAATTCGCCAGAGCTTTTGTATCAGACGATCTCGCCCCACTACCTCTTTGGGAGATAGTATTCCACCTGGATTAACTCTCATATATAACGTACGTTAATTTCAACGTATGTCAATTTTAATGTACGTCAATTATAACGTATATTATTGATCTTTAGACAAATAAGCTCTATATTATTGGAGCAATGTGGGCGAAAAAATGCCTAAAAAAATCCGAGAATTAAAGCAGCTACTGAAAAAAGCTGGTTTTAGAGAGCGTCCTGGCAAGGGAAGTCATACCAACTGGATTCATCCTTTGTATCCTGGTAAAGTAACAGTCTCTGGGAAAGATGGCTCAGATGCCAAACCCTACCAGGAGAGAGAAATTACCAATGCAGTTAAAACCGTCCGAGAGCAGCAGCAAAACGGATCAACCTAAGTATCGAATGTTGATTCAGTGGTCTGAAGAAGATCAGTGCTTCTTGGTCAATCTCCCAGATTTTCCAGGTCAACGTTGGCGAACCCATGGCTCAACCTATGAAGAGGCTGTTGCCAATGGCAAAGAAGCAATCGAGTCCTTAATAATGGCTTATCAATCCGATAGTGAGCCTCTACCTAAACCTCAGTATTCTGAAGCACAATCTCCTGCCTAAAAGGTTCTTGAGGTTGCTACCTTTTTCATAGAAAATCAAAATTTAGTATTCTCAAACTGGCCGTAAAACAGCAACAATGGGTCGATGATCGGAACCGTTGGCCTGGCCTACCCAAGCTTCAATACCATCAAATCCACGGCTGGCTATATGATCGATGGGAATTTTAGCTAACAGATGAGGGAATGTGGATTCATAACTCCAAGTCGCCCAGATTCCCTGCCCTTGGGTGACACTAGACAGATCTGCTGCCTGTAGAAATTGACTAAAATAAGGCGACCAGGGAGAAGTATTAAAATCTCCCATAACAATGACACGATTAGAGATTTTTTCAATAAACGGGGCAATTCGCTCAAATTGTTGATTGCGAACTGCAAAAGAAGACCGGGTTAAAGGAATAGGTGGGTGAATGCCAATTACCGTGAGTAATTCCTGAGGCATTTGAACCTGAGCAACCAGACTAAAGTTGAGGCCATGATCCGTCACATTGGGATACTCAGCCGTCACGCTGAGCAAAGGGTAACGGCTAAAGATGGCATTACTGCCCAGTTTTGAGTGTTGGTGATAAGGATAATCCAAACGATTTTTTATCTCATCCATTACAGATAGATTAATTTCCGTTAGAAACAGGATGTCAGGATTTTCCTGCTGAATTGACTGCTGGATAGCAGCATAATCTGAGTTCTGGGTCCAAATGTTATAAGACATAACCCGTAGACCATCTGGATGAGACCCCAGCTTAGGCATCCCAACCCATTGAAGCCAGGGTGTTGCCATTAACACCGCCAGCAAGGTTGCTATTCCCAAACGTAGATATTGCCTGCGTAGCGAGCGATGGGAAAGTCTAAACCCGAATCCAAAAACGGGGATAAGGCAAAGATAGGGCCAAAGTTCCTTGCCTAATGCTAGTGGATAGGAATGGTTAAGCGCAGGCAAAACCGAGTAAATCCCTAAACTAAAACTGAGCAGCAATGTGATTAGAGCAATACTTTGCTGGAACATCAGTCGTATCTTAAAAAATTCGGTAGAGATTTGGCCTGATTATACTTGAGCTATTTCGTTCGTGATGTTTCTCGGATCACTGACTTTGACATTGGCACGTTGGGCCCGAAACATGCCAAAACGGCAGAGCCCAGTGCCAAAGGCTAACCGCATCAACAAAATTGTAGGGACTTCTCTAAGGGATTTGAGGAGGCCCGAGAATCCGAACTTCACTAAGCCAGATGGTCGAGCCACGCCCTGCCAAATGGAATCCAACCAAGACGGTAGCGTCTCTTTTGTCCAATCGGAGGTGATCACATTTCCATCGACTAACCCAGTAGAGGTGAGTTCTTCGGAAAAGCCTTCAATACTGGCAAAGGCTGGGTGGGACCATTGATCCAGGAGCTGGCGCATGACAGGCCGCTCCCAGAAATTCAGCGGTTTTTGCCGATCATCCCGCTGGTTCCAATCCGCTAACACCAACACCCCACCGGGCTTCAGTACTCTCATCAACTCTTTGGCAAATACCGCTTTGTCTGGCATATGGGGGCCTGCCTCTACAGACCAGACCACATCGAAGCTAGCATCGGGATAAGACAAGGCCATGGCATCATCCACTTTAAAATGAGCATCTACTCCATCTGGGGTTAACTCTCTAGCCCGTTCGACTTGTTTGGGACTAATAGTTACACCAGTGACAGAAAAGCCATAATCTTTGGCTAAAACTCGGCTACTACCGCCAAAACCACAGCCCACATCTAAAAGGGTTGTTCCTGCTGGGAGTTTATCCAGACCGCCCCAGGCCACCATTTCATGGACAAAGTCATATTTAGCTTTCAAGAAGTTTTTACGGCGAGGAGGGGAGCCATAATGTCCTAAATGAATATGCTCCCCCCAATAAAACTCTAAAATGCCATCTTCCGTCCATTGATCATAGGAGTTGGCAACAGAGTCGGCGGAGTTATAGCTACGGGCAGTGAACAGGTAAACCGCAATACCCACGATAACCAGAGCAAGAAGAATAACTAAGGCAATAAGAGCGTTCATGGAATGGGGCTGGGTGAAAAGCTTAAGTCGCTCTTAAATATAACAAGAACCTGTATTGACGGGGGTTGAGCGGTTCGCCGGGCTAGCCAGTTCAGCTCGAGGACTGGTG
The DNA here is from genome assembly GCF_028285745.1 of Acaryochloris sp. IP29b_bin.137. Classification (GTDB taxonomy): domain Bacteria; phylum Cyanobacteriota; class Cyanobacteriia; order Thermosynechococcales; family Thermosynechococcaceae; genus Acaryochloris. The sequence goes on from NZ_JANQOP010000172.1 coordinate 7,447, forward strand.
TCCATGCATCTACTGAAATGAAAGGTGTTATGCATTATCTGCATTCGCTCATTTCATAAAAATTTATATTTTTTTCAGATTTTCTGAATTGTTACAGTTTGCAAAGGTATAATTAGGGCTGTGAACCACCACTTGGCAGGTCGGTGGTTAAGAAAAGACGCTGTAATCCAAGGGACATAACAATTCATGCGAGTTGCGATCGCAGGTGGAGGTCTGGCAGGTCTCTCCTGTGCCAA
>NZ_JANQOP010000183.1 GCF_028285745.1 Acaryochloris sp. IP29b_bin.137
TTAGATGATACAATTGCAAGTTTCTTCTTTCTTTGTTGTTCATGTTAGGTTAAACAGCCGATTTGTCAGGTCAACTGGATAAAAACCCGAAATCAGTTGAGAGTTTGGCTAACCATATCTGACACTTTCTACCAGACCATCAACGGATTTCTGACAGTAGGGAAAAAGTTGCTTGAAAATTAGCTTTTTTAATGTAGGATATTAACGCTTCCATTGAGATATGGCCCTATCCCTCCCATACTTTGATAGCAAGGAGAGACCTGTCAATGAAAATAATCATCCTTTGTGGTGGTTTTGGAACTCGCATTAGAGATGTCGCTGATGAAATCCCCAAGCCAATGATCCCGATTGGAGGGAAGCCGATTATCTGGCATATCATGAAATACTATGCCCACTGGGGATATCAGGACTTTATCCTATGTTTAGGCTATAAGGGCGAATCCATCAAACACTTTTTTCTCAACTATGAATCAAGTATCAGTGATCTGACATTGACCTTGGGTAAATATGATAATGTAGAGTATCACAACGAGCATGCTGAGGTGGGCTGGAAAGTAACGCTTGCAGAAACGGGGATAGGTACGTTAACAGGTACCCGGGTTAAGCGAGTTAAGCGTTATCTTGGCGATGATGATAACTTTATGCTGACCTACGGTGATGGGGTCGGCAATGTTGACATTAAGGCTTTGGTGAAATTCCATAAGTCCCATGGCAAGATCATGACAGTGAGTGGGATGCGTCCACCGGGTCGTTTTGGAGAACTAGAGCTGAGAGAGGATAATACCATTGTTGGCTTTAATGAAAAGCCTCAGGCGACCAGAGGACGCATCTCAGGTGGATATTTTGTTTGCCGTAAAGAACTTTTTGATTACATTGATGATAACGGCAATATCACCTTGGAACAGGAGCCCATGAAAAATTTAGCGAATGATAGCCAAATGATGATGTACGAGCATGATGGTTTTTGGCAACCTATGGATACGTATCGAGATTATAAGCTCCTAAATAGTCTAGTTGACGATAAACAGGCCCCCTGGATGGTGTGGTTGTGAATGGAAAGTCGTTAGTGACATGTCTAGAACTGTTTTCGGGTAAGCGAGTTCTTGTAACGGGTGATACAGGCTTTAAAGGATCCTGGTTGTGCATGTTTTTGCATGAGCTGGGAGCCAAGATTTTAGGTTATGCATTGCCTCCCCTGCAATCAGCCGATAACTTCAATGTGCTTGAACTCAACAAACTCATCCGTCATGTAGATGGGGATATTCGCAATCTAGAGATGATGTCCCAGGTTTTTCAAGAGTTTCAGCCTGAATTTGTTTTTCATTTGGCAGCGCAACCGCTGGTTCGATTATCCTACCATGAACCTGAACGCACGTTCTCCACAAATGTAGGTGGTTCTGTGAATGTGCTAGAAGCAGTTCGGGCAACGTCTTCGATACGATCTTTGATCTATGTTACGTCCGATAAATGTTACAAAAATCGAGAGTGGCTCTGGGGGTATCGAGAGAACGATAAGCTTGGAGGTCATGATCCTTATAGTGCATCAAAGGCAGCAGCAGAAATAGTGTTCTCTTCTTATCTAGATTCATTTTTCCGCATGAATTCTACACTAGGTGCTGCTAGTGTACGAGCAGGGAACGTGATTGGAGGAGGGGACTGGTCTCAAAATCGAATTATTCCTGACTGTATTCGGTCACTACAAAAGCAAGAACCTATATTGCTCAGGAATCCCTATTCAACTCGCCCTTGGCAGCATGTTCTAGAACCTGTGTTTGGTTATCTAGCTCTTGCAGTGAAGCTTTACGAGACTCCACAGGAATATTCGGGATCTTGGAATTTTGGCCCTCGTATTGATTCGATTCGCCCCGTTCATGAGCTAGCTGAGCAGGTTATAACCTGCTGGGGACAAGGTGAAATTAAACATGATATTGATCCAAATTCCCTCCATGAGGCCCTCCTGCTGCAGCTCAATTGCGATAAGGCTAACCAACTACTAGGATGGTTGCCCTGTTGGAACTTTGAGCGGACTATTTTTGAGACAGTTCGATGGTATCGTGCTCAAAATAGTGGCGAGAGCGTGCTAGAGATGACCAAGCAACAAGTTCAAGACTATAGGAATGCACAAAATGATTGAGGGTGTCAAGGTGACTCCACTCCGACAAATTTTGGATGAGCGGGGTAAAATAATGCACATGATGCGCAGCGATCGTGAGCCATTTCAGAAATTTGGTGAAATTTATTTTTCTTGCGTGCATCCAGGTGCAATTAAAGCCTGGCATATTCACAGCAAAATGATCCTAAATTACGCGGTGCCTCATGGAAATATCAAGTTTGTTTTATATGATAATCGGCCTGATAGCCCTACGAAGGGAGAACTACAGCAGCTCTTTCTTTGTCCAGATAACTACTGCTTAGTGACAGTGCCACCGATGGTTTGGAATGGTTTTAAGGGATATGGATCAGAAATGGCAATCGTGGCTAATTGCTCAAGTATTCCTCATGATCCAGATGAAATTGATCGAATGGATCCATTCACATCTTCTATTCCCTATGATTGGGGCCTTAAGCACGGATGAGCCGAATTCTTGTAACAGGTGGGTTAGGATTTGTTGGTGGGCGAGTGGCAGCTGCGCTCGCTGCGATTCCAGAATATGAGGTTGTGGTATCGACACGTTCAGAAAAAATTGCTCAGGTGGATTGGCTGCCTAACGCACAGGTTGTTTCTTGTGACTTAATGTCTGATGATGACTGTCATCGAGTCTGTCAAGATGTTGAGACAGTGATTCATTTGGCAGCTCTCAATGAAATCGAAAGTGGTCAAAACCCACAGCAAGCTTTACTCGTAACCGGACTGGGATCATTGAAGCTCTTAGAAGCGGCTCAGAACGCAGGCGTGCATGGTTTTATCTATTTCTCAACGGCGCATGTGTATGGGGCACCGTTGGTGGGTGTGATTAATGAATCCGTAATCCCGCGGCCTGCTCATCCTTATGCTATTGCTCATAAAACTGCTGAAGACTTTATTTTGGCTGCAGGAGATCGATCGATGATTGAAACCCTTGTGGTTCGTCTGTCTAATGCTTTTGGGGCTCCCACTCATTCTGAAGTCAATCGCTGGACATTAGTGGTTAATGACCTTTGTCGTCAGGCTGTGACAGCTAGGACATTAAGCTTGCGATCCTCAGGACTGGAGCAGAGGGACTTTATTGCGCTTGATGACGTTGGGCGGGCAATCATCCACTTTTTGCGACCCGAAGTAGATTGGGATGATGGCATCTTTAATCTGGGAGGTGAAAACTCATTACGGATCATTGATATTGCGAAAATGATCCAGGCACGTTGTGAATCAGTATTTGGATTTAAGCCTGGTATTCAGCGACCAGAGCCTAGTACAGGCGAAAAATCAGATCCACTCACTTATGAAATAGTCAAGCTTAAAGCCACAGGTTTTGAGCTTAGAAGACGAATTACACAAGAAATTGATGCAACATTAATGCTGTGTCAGACTGCTTTTGGATGTCAATAAAGGAGTATCCGGATCCATGGACACCTACATTCTCTCGCAGCGGGGTTTAGTAGAGGGATCTGCATACGGATTTATATTTGAATTTGAAGAATTAATGGCAAGACTTTGTGGCAGTCAGATCCTGGTGCCTAAAGCAAATGGATTAACATTATGGGTTGAGCAACAGTCACCCAAATTTGCAACTCAATTTAAGAAATTCATTTCGAGAACAACAGGATACTATCAAAAGTTTGATCCCGCTGATTTTCGGGCCCATCAACTCAAGGTATTGTTTGTCATTTGTTTAAGTGCACCAGCTTTGAATATGGTCACAAGCATTCCAAATTGGCGCCGTCAGTTCGATCTAGTGGTTGGTTTTGTCATTGATGCGTGGTTCCTGCCCTCCTACCCAAAAGAAACCTATCAGTTCGACCATCTCTTTGTCCCAGTCTTGGAGGCTGTAGACGTTATTCAGCAACGGTTTGATCTTTCTGTCTCGTTGCTCCCATTTGGGGCGGACGTTTTACTTCATGGAACTCAGAGTGTTAATCGTCCAGTTGATGTAATGAGTTTTGGGCGTACTCCTCTTAACTTTCACCAAGCTTTGTCAAGAACATTCAATCAGCCAAATTCAAAAATGCTCTATTATCGTCATCCTGCAGTTGATAGAAGTTGGCATCCCAAAAATGATCGCTATGCTACACGTGTTGATTGTGAATATCGTTTATTGTTTCATCAAATGATGAGACGCTCGAAAATTGTACTGGCCTTCGACCCTTTGTATGATACTGACCAACTGTATGAGTCTCATAAGGTTAATACAAGACCTTGGCACTTCCCGCACTCTATCTTATCCTTACGATGGATTGAAGGAGTCGCAGCAGGCTGTGCAATTTTAGGAAAGCGTCCGACAACTGCGCTAGCTGATCAAGCTCTAAATTGGGATGACGCAACAATTGATTTACCTGATGATCCTCAAGTCTGGATGGATTTTACCCAAAAGCTTTTGAGTGATCACGATCGACTTAAGGCTATTCATTACCGCAACTATTTTGAGAGCCTATCTCGCCATGATTGGCGCCACCGCATTCGGCACATGTTTGAGACCCTACATCTCACCCTGCCTGATTTGCTCTTAGAAGAACTGAATAAGATTGCTCAGATGTGTAGTTAATTCGAATCTGTCAACTGATTTCGGGTTTTTATCCAGTTGACCTGACAAATCGGCTGTTTAACCTAACATGAACAACAAAGAAAGAAGAAACAGGCAATTGTATCGTCTAACTTTGAGAATTCACCCCATAATTCCGTTTTCTATGCATGACAAACTGGATTTCAGTTGCAGAGACCTCTAGAATTTATAGATTTCTAGTTGAGACTAACTTTGGCAAAAATGCCGAAGATTGATCATCGTGGCATGGATCAAAATCGGGTAACAGTGTCAGGAGCGATCAAGGTAATCTGAAGCAACTCATTTCGAGTTTTTAATCAGTTAACCTAAAATATTGACTGTTAAATCTAATATGAACAACTGAGAAAGTAGAAACTGGCAATTGAATCGACTTA